>NZ_JAWOSW010000011.1:0-177862 GCF_033338535.1 Vibrio sp. Vb2131 | reverse complement strand
GTTCTTTTAGTTGTTGATTTCATAACACTCTCCAATTTTGGGGGTGGAAAGTGTCAACCTTATTTAGGACGGCACACGTCAATTAACAAAGGCTCCGCATCGTCGGGGCCTTTTTTATACCTAAAACTCCGTCCACATTAGGCTTTTAGTAAAAAGCTCATAATTTACAAAGACAAAACTTAAACAAAAACACCTGTCAGCACCAACAAAATTTTCATCACCTCACCTGTAAAACCAGTTGATACCACTGTTTGTTAAGCAATTCTTTTCATTATGACGATTTCATTAATCGAGCTCGCAAACATGATCACACTCACAAGTTTTAACGTAAACTATCGTTTTGTTTAAATTTAGTTAAAAAAGACGACAAATGAGTTCATGTTTTTGACAAAGATGTCGATAAAAATATAACCAAACACAATAGGTTTCTCTTTATGCCCAATTCGCTCGGTTTAAAAGAGGCGAAAGCAAAGTGGAACCAACCGGGAGAATCAGAGGAAAGCTCATGAAATTCAGACATAAGGTTGTCACAGCCTCTTCATTTTTGCTGCTAATTACCGTGTCGTTATTGTCGACACAACAAGTTATGACCATCCGCTCCCAAACTCAGGAGCAAATCGACTCAAGTGTCAACGAGATATTGACCAGTGTTGGTAACACTGTGCAATCAGAAATGAATGCAAAGAAGGATCTCGCTCGCTCCATTACTGAAGTGATTGAGCTTGACCCCAGTTCACATAGCTATGTTCAAAACATACTTGAAAGACCCACGCCAAAAAGCAGCTTCCTTGCCATCGGTTTTGGTTATGAAAGTAATGGCTTTGTGATTGAAAATGACGACGGCTGGGATGCGGGTCCAGACTACGACCCACGTCAGCGTCCTTGGTTTATTGCAGCTAAGAGCAAAGGCGATTTGGTCGTAACCGATCCGTACGTCGATGCGTCTTCGAAAAACGTTATCATCTCTGTTGGTACGCCAGTAAAAGAAAATGGCCAGTTTTTAGCCGGTATGTTTTATGACCTCGAATTAACTACCCTTTCTGATCTGGTCAACCAAGTGAATCTGTTTGATGCTGGTTACTTATTTCTGATCACCGCTGATGGCACAACCATTGCTCACCCTCAAAGTAAGTATAACGGCGAGAAGGTCGGTAGCTACCTCCCGCAAATCGAACTTACGCAATCAGCACAACATGTTGAGATTGATGGCAACCGCTACATGGTTAACCTGACTCACATTCCTGGCGAGAACTGGTATGTAGGTTCGGTGATCGATGAAGCTGTTGCCTATTCTGCCGTAGGAGAGCTTCGTAACAACGCTATTATTTATTCAATCATTGCCGTGATTGCATCTATTATCGCCCTAACTCTGTTGATTCGCACTCTCATGCGTCCTTTGGACACGCTAAACAATGCGATTAAAGATGTAGCATCAGGGAAAGGCGACCTTACACAACGCCTCGAAACAGATACTGACCAAGAGTTTTCTGAGCTTGCCACAAACTTCAATACGTTCATGGAGAACTTACAACAGCAAATCATTGAGTCGAAACGTATTTCTGATCAAATTTTAAACGGAACTCAAATCACCGCTGAGGGCGCAAAAGACTCGGCAGGCGCAATTCACACGCAGCTGCAAGAGCTAGAACAACTTGCTACCGCGATGCATGAGATGTCTGTCACCGCGACAGAGGTTGCTAATAATGCGCAAGGTGCGGCAAGTGCAGCCAAAGAAGCCGACCAAGCAACGGTTGAGGGGTCTTCTATCGTTGGTGAATCGACACAAACGATAAACATGCTTTCCGATAGCATTGACCTTGCAGTCGAAGAAGTACAAGTGTTGGAATCTGCTACCGCCAATATCGAAACGATTCTAAAAGTCATCAACGATATTGCGGACCAAACAAACTTACTCGCGTTGAATGCCGCAATCGAGGCTGCACGTGCGGGAGAATCTGGCCGAGGCTTCGCCGTTGTTGCAGATGAAGTACGTACACTGGCACAACGTACTCAAGAGTCGACAACAGAGATTCGTACTATGATTGAGCAACTACAATCTGGCGCTTCATCTGTGGCAAATGCCATGCATCAAAGCAAAGGTAGTGCTATAGAGGCCGTTGAAAAAGCGGGTTTAGCAAATAGTGCGTTACAACGCATTCGTGACGCGATTCAGCGTATTTCCGATATGAACTTGCAAATTGCCTCAGCAGCTGAAGAGCAAAGCCTTGTCGCTGAAGAGATCAACAACAATACGGTGAATATTAAAGACCTATCGACTCAAGTCGCCGAATCGGCAAATCGAACCAACGACGCGATGCAGGCGCAACAAGAAGATGTACATAAACAAGATCAAATCTTAAATAGATTTACTGTCTAACACTCATCTAAGCAAAAACAGCGAGCATCGGCTCGCTGTTTTTGTTTTTAACCCTCTACCCTAGTATTGGTCGATGTTACGTGTGCCATGTTGGTGCTTTTAAGCTCAACATTACAAGAACGCCGACTATGTGTCCTTTCAAGTTTAATTGAACTCGACATGGATATAGCGATCCTTAAAACGGCGATAATAACGGTCGTCCACTTTTAGATAAGTGAAATCTCCAATCTTTATGTAGGTACTATTCCGAGGAATTCGGTCATGGTAATAGTAACTGCGCCTTGGTCGTCGGTTCTCAACATAAATAACGTCACGATGTTTGTGTTTATGCTTGTGTTTATGATGGTGGTGATGCGCATGATGGTGATCGTACCGATGTCGATGCTTATGCTTCGGGTCAGCCACCGCTTCTGTACTCAACACACCTAAAGACAACATAACGCCAACCATGGCAAAAGATAATTGCTTTGACACAACAGAGCCTCTTATTCATATCAACATCGATATAATAGAAGGGTGAATCACTGTACATGTCAGCCTTTCGCTAAGGAGTTTTACTAAAAAGTCAGCGCTAACCGTGATTATCAGAGAAACGTCAAACATCACAAATGCTGATGACTTCGAGTGGCCTGGGTTCGGCTATGAATACAAAAAAGCCGCCCGTTTGACTACGAGCGGCTCAGTTTTTAAATAAGCTAGCGTGATTTTATACTGCTTGGGCAAACAGCAAGAAACAGCCGAATAGGAAGATCATGCTCATTCCCATTGCGCCGCCACCAGCTTCATAAATATTGTCATCTTCTACCGGCACTCGGCGCACTTTCATGGTCATTGATAATGGGACAAAGACCGCGAGAAACACAAGAATAATCCCCGCGTAGCTGAGAATAGCTAGGAAGTGTTCTGGCGCAAATACAGCACCTAATAGTGGTAGCACAAAAGTAGTAACAAAAATCACTGGCTTACTTGCTTTCAGTAGGTCTGCATTTTGATCGTATAGCGCCATTGCAACACCTAAGAACGACGTTAGTAGTGCCAAACCAGTAAACATGGATAGGATGAACTCTAAGCCCTCGTATTGCTGACCTAGTACCGAGATCAACTCTGTTACGTTGGAGTATTGAACAAGCTCATGAGGTGGTAGGTTGCCGACAACCGCTAACAACCATAATAGGTAACAAACAAGCGGAATAGTTGAGCCCACGATAATCATATTACGCAGCTGTGTTTTACTCGCTTCTTTGTTGTAAGTTACAAGCGATGGGATCACGACCATAAAACCGAAACTGGTGAAAAGCACCGAACTGGTTTTGATAAGTGCCATTTTATCGTCGCTCACAACCTCATCAAGTCCTTCAAACGAGACGCTTGGTGCAAGCGCAAAAAGTGTCAGGATCAGCGCTACGATCATGCCTAGGAACAAACCGCGATTCAGCTTATCTACTACCCCTGTACCTGCCGAAACAATGATACCAACTAAAAGAGTAAAACCGACTTGGCTTGAGATCGTAGATGTTGGAAGCCCAATTGAGGCTGTTACTTTTTGTACCAGATCACCCGCACCAATGATGTAAGCCATTAATAGACAAACTAACAGGGCGTAAAGCAAGCTGTTGGTTACTAACTGACCTCCTTTACCAAGCGTTTCGCGAGCAATTGCATTCATGCTCACACCACCACCTACTTTGCAACTGGCTTCAAGAAGGAGCAGCGCAGCATAAGTCGTTCCAGCCCAGATGAACAACATAAGAAGAGTGCCCCAAAGGAGGCCAAATTGAGCAAGCACCATTGGTATAGCAAGCATACCAGCGCCAAGAGCAGTACCTGCAACGATCAGGGAGCTGCCGACAAGTTTTAGGTTCACGGTTAATACCTCTAAATTCAATCCGTTAATTTCTCGCCAGTTGTGCTTTATCTAAAGCACACAACAAAACGCTCCGACTTAGTCAAAATTTGGTTACAAGAGCACTATGTTACAAGAGCCCTGTATGGCTAAGAAAACACGCAACAAAAGGTGGTTAATCATTTGTACATGAACACTTGAGAGTCGTTTTTGGCGATGTCATCGTTGATGAAATGTGCGCAACTTTGGGTTCGAAGCAAAATTGTTCATCTTAATTCATCAACCCCATTCGTTATGAATGGATTTGGTTCGAAAAGATTGTAAGGCATAAGCAGGACGATTGAAAAGCAAAAGGTCAATCTTATAGCGATATATTTTAACAACTCTTATCTTTTACCTAAGATGTGTTGTTTTTTTCGTCACTAATTAGTCTTTTATCGCTTAAAGAGAAGGAAGAACGTGCTCAATGGCTCAATTTGGCTGGGTGTACAGATTAATTTACAGTTTAAGTGAAGGTGTTAGATTCCAAGGACGTAGCCTAGATCGGACAATATCGCTATTATTCGCTGCGTACCGACACTGTTCGGTTCACATACCTCTAAACACTGATTTACGGTTCGAAAATATAGGTAAATGAGTGTCCGAATGCTGGGTGTGGTTCCCCAGCATTTGCATCCTTTCTTTTAGATGTCATCAATTGATCGAAATTGCGTAAATCTTGTATCGCCCGACTTTACGACTGTGTTAATACGCTTTATCTAGCGCGCCAATGATATAAGTTAACACTGGAATACCCATATCGGCGACCTGCTTCTCAGTCTCACTCATGTTTTCATGCGCCATCCGCAGCTCTACTTCACTTATCGATTCTTTGTGAAGGTAAAGCTCTTTGTAGTTCATCAATCGCTGTTGTGACTGTTGAATCAGTGTCACAACATTCTCTTTAGTCTCACGATGTTGCTGATCAATTTCACTAAATAAATGATCTAAAATGCGTTGCATTTTGCGAATAGAAGCTTTCGTTTCTATTGATTTGTATGATTGATACTTTTCCATTGAGTTAATAACTGACTAAAATATTTACGTTTTTATAAGACAGTTATTTTTATACTGATTGCAAAGCAGGTAAATATGTGGTGGTTAAACTGGTCCACTTCTTGCTCCGTTTAGGTCAAAACTGTCCTTTCAGGAGAGCACATGCAGGTAGACCCTATAATTCAAGCACTGATCGCAAGACGAAAATCGAATGGCCTCTCCCGTGAGCAAATGGCAAACATCGCTGGAATGAGCGTAAAAACATATCAAAGGATCGAGCGCGGAGAGTCCGATCTTAAACTCTCACAATATCGTGCCATATTGCGTTCGCTTCATTTGACTGACCTAGATATTGCCTTAGATGTACGTGATGTTCAGCATGTCACAGCAAATGACTTAACGGCCGTGGCGCGATTGCTCTCACCGGAAGCTCAGTCCCTGCTCGTTCGCCTGTTATCGTTAATCCTTGAACAAAAGAACAAGAAAGGTGATTAACCACATTACTCATACCCAAACGTGAATGTCCTGTTGAGCGTTGAAACATGAATCGTTTAGACAAAAATAAAACTCGTCAAATGACGAGTTTTATTCTTTATATCAGTCCGTTACTCTAGGCTTTTTAATTCCGATGTATCAACGCCTTTTATTGCATCTTTCGCCACTTTATCAGGCTCAAAGACATCACGTTCTTCATACGAATTATCAATCATGCCTTGTCCTATCGCGGTCGCCTGCTTTTGTAACTTGTTACCCTCTACCTCACCAGCATCCCAGCCTTGTCGATAATCTGAGTCGGTTTGATACCTTGTTTCGTCCTTAATATAGTGTTCAAAATCATTCCCTGCCTCTTGCATACCACTATGCCGACCGTCATGAAAGCCTTGGATATAAGCTTCATCATAACCGCTCTCTTTTAACGCGCTGTCACTCGTACCACAGCCTGAGAGGAGAACAAAAAATAGCGAAACGAATACCTTATGAAACATATTTAGGCCTCAAAGCTTTCAAATAAATTAATCATAGTTCGCGATTTCAACTTCTGCTTACTTCAGGCTATTAGATAGCACTGTGACTCGACGAAGCCTGTGAACTTGAGTCCCTACAGTGGGTACAAAGCGGGACAAAGCATCACACCTACTGATAAACATTATACTCAACGCGCGTTTAATACTTCCATCGCAAGTGCTTCATCATCTTGCTCAGCCAAACCACTGATACCAATTGCACCGACGACTTTCCCCTCTTGTTCTACAGGTACACCACCCATAAAGCCTGTGATCTTCGGGTCAGTCCAATAACTCAACTGCTTACCCGTCTCACGAGCCCAAGCACCCAGATTGCCGCTAGGCTGACGGTCTCTAGCCGAGGTGTAAGCTTTGTTATGTGCCAACAAACCTGCTTGCACACTCACATCATCCATTCGGGCAAAACCGAGCAATTCTCCATGTGTATCAACCACGGCAACCGCAATGTTCTGCTTGCGAGCAGTCGCAATTTCCAATGCCGTTTGAATCAGAGTTTGAACTTGTACGTATTTCATTTTTCTCTCCTACGGGATCTCATGACCAAGGGTTTTCTCGAACAAGCCATACCAATGGCTACGTGATAGCGTGACGTTCTCTACTTGAGCACAAGCGCGAATACGCTGTGGGTTTGCAGTACCAATAACAGGCTGAATTTGGTTTGGGTGACGCGTTAGGAAGGCTAAAACAATCGCCTCAGACGACACGCCATATTCAGCTGCTAGCGCCATCACCATCTCCGCCGTCTGTCTGGTGTTGTGATCATCAGAATGTAAACCACGCTCTGAGAATCTTCCTTGCGCCATACTGCCCCACGCTTGCAGTTGGATATTATGCTTACGGGCATGTTCCAGTGTTCCCGCAACGTAGTCAGATTCCGACGAAGGAAGCCCCATGCCTTGCTTAATAAAGTCAGACTTAGCCAGACTCATTTCCAACTGGTTCGCCACAACAACTTCGCCCGTTGCTTGTTGAAGAAGGTCAATTTGAGCACTGTTCATGTTAGAAACACCGAAGTGGTTAACTTTGCCAGCTTGTTTCAGGGCTTTTAGCGTTGTGCCCAGTTCTTCAAATTCAACCAAAGGATCAGGACGATGCAGCATCAAAACATCAAGATTTTCCACGCCAAGGCGTTCAAGAATGCCCTCAACAGAAGCCGTCACCCATTTGGCAGAGAAGTCATACTGCTTAACACCTTGCTCATCTCCTAGACGGATGCCGCACTTTGATTGCAGATACATTCGTTCTCGTAAGGTTGAGTCATTGGCTAAGATGCGCCCAAACACTTCTTCAGCCTTACCGAATTTGTAGATATCCGCATGATCAAAGAGATTGATGCCAACCTCTAATGCTGCCTCTACAGCGGCATAAGCTTGGTTTTCATCTTGGGCGGTTAATGGGTTGCGATTCCACTCCCCTCCAAGTCCCATACAGCCGAAGACCAAGCGGCTAACGTTAGGTAAGGTTTTGGCGAGCGGTAGTGTTGGATTGTTCATCGTTATTCTCACTTTTCCGATTTCTGCATCTTCAATTTCTTAAATTAACTCGAACCATCTTACCGTTCGTAAAAATTAGTTTAATACCGTAAAATCGAATTCATTATCCTCGCTACCGAACAATTAAAGCGAACAATAAAGACGAGCAATCAAGATGGCAGATTATAAGAGAATCGAAAAACTGATGCTGTTTGCTGAAGTGGCTCAAACACTTAACTTTTCTAGGGCAGCGGAGCAACTTGGCATTTCTAAAAGTTACCTGCCGGAACAAATCAAGCGCTTGGAATCGGAACTCGCAACGCCTTTGATTGTTCGAACCACACGCAGCGTGAGATTGACGGCAGAAGGTGAATCGATCTTTGCACAAGCGGAAGATCTCAAACGCCGCGTAATGGAAATGGAAAAGAGTTTAAGTCAGCGATCTGAACAAATAGACGGTCTGATTCGTCTTACCGCTCGCAAGATGTTTGCTGAAGCGGTGCTGCATGATTTGTGCGTAGCGTTTCGCGCTTTACATCCAAACGTAGAGTTCGAGATCCTTTCTAGCTATCAAGCGTTTAATCTGACAGAAACCAGCGTTGATTTTGCGTTTCGAGCGACAAGAACGCCGCCAGAGAATATGATTGCTCATCACCTTTTGGACTACCACCACTGGCTGGTTGCCTCTCCTCAGTATCTGCAAGAAGAAGGTACGCCGGAGACATTAGATGATTTACAAGAGCATCAATGCTTAACCACATTGCATCAAAAAGAGTGGCCGTTAAAAACGGGAACAGTTCAAACCCAAGGTTGGCTTTCAAGCAATGAAAACCGCTTACTCAAAGAATCAGCCCTGTCTGGCAATGGCATTGCTCGGTTAGCAAGTTACTTTGTCGAACAAGACGTTGAGCACTGCCGTCTAGTGCAGGTTCTATCGGAAGAAACCGACCACCGGCACAACGCGGTTTACTTGGTGTACCCACAACTTATCTATCAATCGGCGAAAACCAGAGCCTTCATTGAATTTGTGAAGCAGCACTTTGCTCAATAACTAAAGTAGTTAATCCGCTGACCACACCGAGCGAATATCTGGCCAACCCCAGTTAGTAAGAGCGACGTCTTCTAAAACACCTTGGAAACGCAAAGTTTGTGTATGGTGGAACATGGGTGCAATCCAGTATTCGCTGATCAACGTCGATGCAATTGGCTCCAATGCATTAAGGTAGTCCTCAAGTGGAACGAAAGATCTGACTCTCTGTAGTTGTTCATCCAACCATTGTGCGTTCTTTTCTCCCAAAGTGTGGAATAGCACAGCGTTGCTGAAGAAGTTCGTGAACGCTGAGGCATGACGATTATCATCTAGGTTTATGTTCGTCACGACCATCGTCTCATTTAGCTCACCATTCTTAGCTTTCTCGTTCAGCTCACGATAGGAATACATAACAATTTCTACTTTACTGCCAACACTCGCCAAACGATTAGAAATAGCCCGCGCACAGCGACGCAACGCGGTATAGTTATATCCTGCTATCGTAATGTGTTTAGGTAACTTAAGCGGCTCACTAAACGGACGGAGCACTGGCTTCCAACCTGGTAGCAGGTTATAAGCGGGTATACTCCCAAATACAATATTCTCGCGGCGCATCACTTCGGCCAAGTGCTCAGGTTGAATTAGCTCACTAATATAACGGCGCTGCGCTAAAGAGAGTTTGTGCTTAGCGTGCTGATTAAATAAGGCGAATAAGCAACCATCTTCTATTCGACTACGCTTGCTCGCCGATGAGTTTTCTCGGTTTTGCGTCGACATATAGTGTCCACACAAATCCTCCTCGGGCGAAGCATCCCTTTGCAACGTATTTGCTGCCAATGACGGGTTCTCCATTTGCTCGTCATTAACAATCCAGATAGTCACCAAATCCGTTAGAACTCTACATGCATAGTAACCATTAAATGCTTGCAGTTTTAAACGACTTTCATTGTGCTCGACAACAGAGAATGGGCCACTTCCGACCACCAGCTTGTTATTCGCTACGTTAACTTGGCTTACTGGTTGAATGCCGTATTTCACTCCAGAAATAAGTCCAGCAAAGCCCAAGTCAGCTCGATTAAGCTTAAAAACAACTTTCAATGGCGTTGGCGCAGTAATGTTAGCAACATGTGCCAACTCTTTTTCGTAATACTGTAGTGAACTCAACTTTGCAAACAAGCTAACCACTGTTTCTGCATCAATGGAATTACCATTATGAAAAGTCAGACCTGGACGAAGGTAGAAAGTCCATTCGTAGGTGTCTTCGTCATAACGCCAGTGATGTGCGAGTTCTGGTTGCACTTTCCCATTGTGATCACTCGAAACTAAGCAACAATAGATTTGCCTTAATAAGAAACGTTCGCTGCTACGCTGAAGTTGATGTGGAACGACGCGCTCAAACATTCGCTTATAGGTTAATTGAATATTGAGCTGTCCTTCTTGCACAGAAGCACCAGACGTTGTTTTTAACAAACGGCCAAATGCCATTTCGTCTTCATCTAATATCGCCAGTGCTTTTTCATACTTGCCTAACTTGATACGTTCAAGAGCCAAGCTCTCTTTTAAAACGTCTAACTCCATATTCAGAATAAGAGTCGATCGTTGGTTCCGCCCAGCTTTCGGGTGCCAGCTCAACCACGCCTTCTGCTGCATCTGCGTTAGCAGGCTACGAGCATGCCGAGAAGAAGTGAACATGATGTCGGCAATGTCCTGTAACGTGGTTTTTGTTTCATCACCAACGCTAAACGAGAGTAATCGTTGGTAATAGCGAAACAAATTGAGATCAGACACTGAATCAACCTTAGATCTGTGAAGTTTGTGGATAGGAATAGTTTACTTAAGTTGGCGGTAATAAAATAAGAAAACTTCCTAATTATCTGTTCCCCTTTTCCACAATTAACCTCCAAATTCGGCTTTAAAGCCCCATATATTTACGTTATTAGGAAAAAAGCCAACAAAAGCACTCTCTTTTTTATATCCCCTTTTATACACATAATTTACTCGTCAGCTAAAGGAGGAAAAAATGAAGAAGCCAATGATGGCGTACTTTTTTCAGCAACGCCTAGCTCAATCGAGTAATAAAATAGAAGTGATGACTCTGGTTTATCTTAACGATATGTTCCAGTGGTCATAGCCTAACCTCAAGCAGAACTTAGCTCCTGATACTACACCCCCACTTCGTTGTATCTTAAGTTCTGCTTTTTCATCTTTTGCACTCTACTACCTTATTGCAGGTTACTAAAAGTTAACTAGTTGAAACACCGCAAAACAGAGTCTACATTGAAGTCTCATCCCCCAATCGCTTTGTTGAGAAAGGGGCATTCATGGATATACACCACCAATTCGGGAGTCAATATGGCAACTTCAGTGAAACTTAAAGCGGGCGACAGCTTCCCTCATCTTCAAGCCACTTTGCTAGATGGTTCAAGCGTAACGTTGGGTCAGCCGCAAGGTGATGCGACTTGGCGAGCAGTATTCGTTTATCGTGGTAAACACTGCCCTCTTTGTACTAAGTACCTCAACGAGCTTGAGAGTTACAAACAGGCTTTCGCTGATGCTGGCGTCGATATTCTTGCCGTTTCTGGCGACTCAAAAGCACAGCTAGAGGGGCATCTAGAGAAACTCGAAATCAGCTTCTCTATCGCTTACGGCCTGACCGAAGAACAAATGAAAACGCTAGGCTTGTATGTATCTATTCCTCGATCTGAACAGGAAACCGATCATAATTTCGCAGAACCAGGTCTGTTTGTGGTGAATGAACACGGCGACTTACACGTGGTGGATATTTCAAACAACCCGTTTGTTCGCCCTGAGCTTGGCGCGCTATCACGCGGATTGGCATGGATTCGCGATCCAAACAATAACTACCCTATCCGTGGCACATTGGATTACTAATATCTTCTACACCCAAGTAAACTTTCTATCCTTAAATAAGCTAGGATTCTTGCCTTAGTGAGAATAACTTGGAATGCATATCAGATCCGTGAGATCTGATATGTATCAACAAGTTGGAAATAGAGTCCTTGTTCATTATACAACGCCTTGATGAAAAACAAGATCAGTGAAGCCCAGGCTCCCCTCAAACAACGTTAGTTATTTACTTCTAAGTCACTTTCACGATAAATACATGAAATTAAGACTAAAAACTTAGACTTAACGGATATATAAATCATAACGGTACCTACACAAGTAGTTGGCTAGCGATTATTATCCTATTGCAACTCACAATTGTGCAAATCTAATAATTCATACCATAAATGAAAACATAGATACCGTAAGAGACAAAATAAAAGCAAACGATTAAATTATCAATAAAACACCGTTCAATTAAAATAAAAAACATTTCACTTTATAAAAATGTAATTAATCGTTATTTGCAATCACACATCTTAATTGAGAAATACAGTATGAATAAAATCTCTTTGCTTTATATGGCCGTTTGTATCGGATTAGTTGGATGCGGTTCAGGAGGAAGCGACAACGATCCAGCAAAAGATATACATCCCACCATTTCAAATCCGGAACAAGTCAACGCAATGACGGTGGACAAAGGTCATTTCTATTGTTCTGTAAACCAACAAAAACTGGAACACGGAGGGACATCTGCAAGCATGTCCTACCTGATTGAAAAGAAAAGAAATTCTACGGTTGTCGACGATTATGAATGTACCGAATACGGTTTAAAGAAAGGTGAGTCAATTATCGTCACTAAAAGTGCAATTGAAAACTTTTCATACTCAAAACATTATAAAAGCACGAAGAAGAATGACATTAATGGGTTTAAAATCATCTACCCTACAGGGCTTACGACTCCGATTAATAAAGATTATGAAAAAATTACGATCACGTATAATACGGAGAGACCTGACGTTAACATTAAGATAATTCAATATTTTGACGAAAAGTCTAAATTATATACCATCAAAAAATATGAAAACCACGTTAACGACAAATCACCAATAGGTTTAGTTGAGAAAGAGGAATTCGATAAATATTCCGATTTTGAAAAGAAACTGGAATTAAATAGTGCTTTTTTAAATTCAACTGAAGTGAGTGATTTATTCTACAACTTATTAAGTATGATAAAATAATAACTAAAAATCAAAAACTTAAAAAGTACGATTATGCTCAAGTAGCCTCGATATGCCTGACTCGAAAGAGTACGTTGTTTTACGAAACAAATTACGATTTAAATGAAGCACATCTAAGTTACTTGGGTATAAACGGCGATGTATTGTTAATCAGCTTTCAAAAGAGAGTAACGTTTGCGATTAACTACTTTGGTCTTAACGAAGCTCAATTTGATGCTTTTCAGACCAAATTCGCAAATCATCAAGAATCTTAAGTGCGGTACGGCCGAACTCTGTTAGTTCATAGCTTACGGCAATTGGGCGGTCGCTGATCACTTTGCGCACCACCATACCTTCCGCTTCTAGCTCTTTAAGGCGTTGGTCGATCATCTTTTTACTTGCACCGCCTAGCATGCGTGCTAAGTCATTGAAACGAACTGGGCCGTCTTTCAAATGATAAATCAGAGAACCTTTCCATTTACCACCAATTAGACGCATCCCTTTCTCGATAGCACATGGCTCCGCACATACGTTCGCCACTGACTTACGACCTTTGCTATCTACACTGATTCTGCTTTCCACAATACACCTCAAGATACGCACCTAATCTAGGTAACGAAAAGTAAGCTAGATACATTTAGTGCTTTAGAGTAATAAAAACGTCACCTCGCCGCAAACAAATAAAAATGGACCGCATGCAGCAGTCCATCTCAATTCATCATTCAGTTCGCACTATCTTTCTAAAAGGATTAGAAGTTTTCGTTAATGTGAGCTTCGAAACGAACAAAATCGTTTTCGATATCTGCGTTCTTCATCACGTCGTAACAAGCAAATGTAGGCAGTGCTGACATACCAAAGAAGCGGAAGTTAGCGTGCATGTGGAGCATCAAATCGTCCACGCCTTTACCTTGGAATAGGTATTCGCTCTCATCATCAAACGATTCTTCTGGCGCGTTGAATGTCAGTGACAGCATGTATTTGCTGTTGGTTTGAGTGCCGCCTGTACCATAGTTTTTCTTTGGTTCTTCTGCGCTACGGCCATCGAATGCACATAGTGCGCCGCCCATACCCGCAGTAAACACGTCGTCCATGTATTTTTTGAATGACCAAGGCACAGACATCCAGTTGATTGGGCTTTGGATGATCACGCGATCAGCCCACTCAAAGTGTGCGAGTTGCTCATCTACGTTGATCTCATCTTGCATTGTCACAACGCGAACCTCATGGCCTTTTGCTTGCAGAAGCGTCTGTGCTTTGTCGACAAGAGAAGCATTTAGACGACCTTCTGAATATGGTGATGGTTCGTGTGCATTGATGATCAGTACGTTGCTCATGGGATTACCTTTAAATAAGTTCACAAGATGACGCAGTAACCATTGTGCGTCGGATGTGGTTTATTATGGTAACCTAGAAATATAGTGCAATTAGTTAACTTTTAGTAACCTACTTAATTTTTTATTATATCACTGTTTTTAAAACATATATTTTTTTCAATTTTTTATTCATCGTTATTTTACGATTAATTTTTTCATCGAGTTGTTGCATCTTCCACAGAGCAGGCGTACACTTTATCGCAATTCGACGATTAACTATTAAGGCCAGCGAATGAGTGATAAGTGCAAGGACACGTGCGAAGTTGTTTTTCAGACAACGCAACAACAGCTCGAGAAAGAACAAACTCTCGCAGCGCAAGCAAAAGCTTTGTCGCATCCAGCACGTTTGCGCATTCTGCATATCCTGCACACGCTCGATACCATGGGTGGTTGTTTGAACAGTGATTTGGTTTCTGAACTGGGTCTTGCGCAATCTACTGTTTCCGAGCACTTGCGTATTCTCAAGCAAGCAGGCTTTATCAGCGCCGAGCCAAACCCACCTAAGGTGTGTTACCGCATTCAGCGCGACGCGTTTGATCAGTTCAATCTAGGCTTTTCCAAGTTATTTGATTAATTCCCTTTGCACGCTGGTCAGGCGTGCAGAGATAAACTATACCTTCAACTATCGCCTTTCGACGATAAACGAATAAGAGAACACTATGACTACTCAAGTTTTAAATAGTGCCAGCGACAAAATGAGCTTCTTGGACCGTTACCTAACGGTGTGGATTTTTGTCGCAATGGCAATCGGTGTAGGTATTGGCGCAGCGTTCCCTCAAGTTGCTGAGTGGAATGAGTCAATGTCAGTCGGCAGCACGAACGTACCGCTCGCGATTGGTTTGATTTTGATGATGTACCCGCCGCTAGCAAAGGTGAACTACAACCTGCTAGGTACAGTGACGAAAGATAAAAAAGCGATCACGCTGTCTTTAGTCATGAACTGGATTGTCGGCCCTATTTTAATGTTCATCCTTGCATTGACTTTCCTAGGTGATCATCCGGGTTACATGGTTGGTATCATTCTGATCGGTCTTGCTCGTTGTATTGCCATGGTATTGGTATGGAACGATATCGGTGGCGGTAACAAAGAATACGGTGCAGCTCTAGTTGCATTAAACAGCGCTTTCCAAATCGTGACTTACAGTGTGATGGCATGGTTATTCATCACTGTGTTGCCACCAGTCTTTGGTTACGAAGGTTTCGTGGTTGATATCTCGATGATGGACATCGCGGAAAGCGTTCTGATTTACCTTGGTATCCCATTCCTAGCGGGCTTCCTAAGCCGCAAATGGCTGGTCGCTGCGAAAGGTGAACAATGGTACAACGACGTGTTCATCCCACGCATTTCACCAATTACGCTTATCGCCCTACTTGCGACCATCGTACTGATGTTCAGCTTAAAAGGTGAAATGATTCTTGAACTGCCAATGGATGTATTCCGTGTAGCAATTCCACTGGCTATCTACTTTGTGTTGATGTTCTTTGTCAGCTTCTTCGTTGGTAAGAAAATGGGCATCGACTACGACAAAAATGCATCGATTGCTTTCACGGCAACAGGCAACAACTTTGAATTGGCAATTGCGGTTTCTATCGCGGTGTTTGGCCTAAACTCAGACCAAGCTTTTGCTGGTGTCATTGGCCCGCTGATCGAAGTGCCTGTGTTGATTGCTTTGGTGAATGTAGCATTGCGAATGAAGGCCAAATATTATGGCTAACCTAAAAAGCACAAAAAATACAAAAGCGGTAAAACATTAACTCACTACCGTTTTAATATACTCGCTGGGCGTTAGGCCGAACTTACTTTTAAAGCGTTGGCTAAAACGCCCCTCTGACTGATAACCACACAACTGTGCTAGCAGCGCAACGTTATACGAGCCATTTTGCATCAAGTAAAGTGCGTGATTTAAGCGCACTTCTGCCAATACTTCACGATACTGGGTACCTTCTTGTTTCAGTTTGCGTATCAATGTTGCTCGGCTCATAGCAAAGTGCCCCGCGGCCATGTCTAATGGATGCTCATCCCCTGGAGAGCGCGATAAGTAACGACTAAGTTTCTGACTAAAAGAGATATGTGAACTCGAGAACAACCGATGCAATAACCCTCTCTCAGCTAGCTGCTGATATAGGCCCATAATCCAATAGCGTTGTGTCGCTTCACTTAAGCTTTCCCGCTCAAACGAAAACAAAGCATTTAACGTCGCTTTCAATGCTTTATCTGTCTCAACAACGGGTACATAGTTTCCTAATGCGTTGCTCATGCTTAGCTCCAACATTTCATCGCTAGGCACACAGTGAAAACTGAACATTCGAGAAAGAAATCGCCCTTGTAGAGGAAGGTTTTCAAAATTTAGGGATGCATTTGCTTCACAAAGCATGATATTTGGATCATGGATGTCGAGTACTTCATCTTTCCAGAAAAGATGTTTACTCCCCTTAACAATCTGAATAAGGCTTGGGGAGTGAATCCTGACATTACGAAGCTTCTGCTGCTGCTCCGCACGAAACAGCGTAACCTGATATTGGTGACCCATTCTCTCCCCTTATATTCAATTATCGCGTGTAAGTCGTGGTTAATGTCGCTTTACCCAAAGCAACACTATTCAAAGTAAACCCTACAATGGCTGGAGGCGTGTTTTCAGCCAAATTCAGTTCTTCAGTTGGCAATGACCACACCGTAAACTGGTAACGATGCATCCCATCATTCTTTGGAGGACACGCGCCGCCGAACCCCGTTGTGCCGTAGTCAATACGAGATTCTTTGCCGCCTAACTTGTTCATATCAATGCCTCGAGGCAGCTCGCTAACGGTGGATGGAATATTAAACGCTATCCAATGCCAAAAACCACTGCCTGTTGGCGCATCGGGGTCATACACGGTGATCGCAAAACTTTTTGTGCCCTTTGGAGCTTCTTTCCACATCAATTGTGGTGATTGATTCCCGCCATCACATCCCCAACCAGAGTATTCAAATGTCTTCGCCATCGGGTGGCCTTCTTGAATATCTCTACTCACGAGTTCAAATGCATGGGCAGAACCGACCGCAAAAACACTCAATACCAAAACTGATTTGTAGATCGCTTTCATGTTTTTCTTCCTTTCAATGAATTCAACACTAGTGTAAGTACCCAGCAGTCCGAATCCTTGTCAGTAAGTATCAAAAAACACAAAATAATCTATAATTTTGACACTTTAAGATTCTAACACAAATTTCTTACTCTCTTAATTGCACTTGGTTTATGCTAATTAATCGCTCACGGAACAAGGAAGGAAAATGGAATTGGATATCTACGTGGTGGACGCCTTCACCGATACGCAATTCAAAGGCAACTCAGCAGCGGTGATACCGTTAGAGGAATGGCTAGCCCCAGAATTGATGCAAAATATCGCGACAGAAAACAACTTATCAGAGACGGCTTTCCTAAAGTCCATTGGCGCAAACCAATATGAGATTCGTTGGTTCTCTCCGATTACTGAAATCGATTTCTGTGGACACGCAACACTGGCCTCTTCGTTAGTTCTGTTTGATGAGTTTGGCATTAATGGCACGATTGAATTTCATACTCTGGAAGTAGGGACCCTCACCGTAGAGAAGAATGCGCAAGGTAAGATCGAGATGACGTTCCCTGCTCGTCCTCCAAAAGCCGTTTCTGATATTCCCTCGGCATTGATTGATGGCCTAAGTTGCGATGTGGAACGCGTACTGCTTAGCCCTCAAGCGTATTTCGTGGTGGTCGGCAACCAGCAGGAGGTACTTGAGGTTCAATACCGTTCAGAGCACCTCAAGACACTCGCTCCTTACGATGTGGTCGTTACCGCGAAAGGTGATCAACAAGACTTTGTATCGCGTTACTTTTGGCCTGCAAATGGTGGTGACGAAGACCCCGTAACTGGCTCGATTCACGCTGGGTTAGCACCGTTCTGGGCAGAAGCGTTAGGCAAAACATCACTGGTCGCTTACCAAGCTTCTCAGCGCGGAGGCATTTTGCACTGTGAAGTTACTGGCGAACAAGTAAGAGTATCTGGCGACGGCGTGCTCTACATGAAAGGCAAGATTTTTGTGTAGACCTTTAGTTTGTCTTTAGCATTAGCCCAATAAAACAAAGCCCAGCGTTATTGAGCTATATAACGCTGAGCTTGATGGTTTAAGTAGAGTGATGTCGAACTACTGGAACTTCTCACCCGCAGCAGCAACAAACGCCATTTCTACCAACAGTTCAGGGTTCGCCAATTCAACTTTGACGCAAGCACGGCTTGGTGCACAGCCCTCAGGGAACCACGCATCCCATACTTCGTTAAGGGCATCAAAGTTAGCAAAATCCGTCACGTAAATCGTCACAGATAGAATGCGCGATTTATCGCTATCAACACTGGCTAGCATTTGCTCAGCTTGGTCGAAAATCTGTTGTACTTGCCCTTTCATATCTGCAGTTGTATCTGCTTCTGCTACCTCAACAAAGTTGGCTATGCCATTAAATACCGTTACATCTGACCAACGTTTGCATGGATTAATACGATGAATTGTCATGTTATTTCTCTTAATTACGGCTTCTCAACCAAACACACAGGCGCACCGATGTCGCACGAATATCCGGTTGGAGTGATAGCGCCAGTTTCCGGATTCCTGTGAAAGCTAGCGACATTATGTGAATGTTGATTAGCAACGAGCATCCACTGCCCGTCACGGGATAAAACAAAATCTCTTGGGAACGCGCCACCACAATCGGACGCGGCAATTTGAACCGGAGTATTACTCGTTACATCAAATGTACTGATCAGATTTTGCGCGCGGCATGAGACATAGACAAAGCGCTCATCCGCAGAGAGACGAATAGCAGACGCCGCTTCTTTGTTCTCTTCATCGGCTAGCAGTTTAACTTGCTGAGTCAGATTCCATTGTCCGTTTTGCTTGCGAAGTACCACCAGCGTTTCAGACAATTCGCAAACAACGTACGCGACAGATTCATCACGATTGAAGACCAAATGACGAGGCCCAGAACCAGCAGGCACAGCGATGCTTTGAGAAAGTGAAAACTCAACTGTCTCACCATCATTGTCGTAGTCATAGAAGTGAACACTGTCTGTGCCTAAATCGACCACAGCCAATTGAGCGGAATGCTCTAGAAAAGTGACTTGATGGGCATGAGGGAAAGTTTGACGGTCAATATTGGGACCATTGCCTTCTACATACAATTCTGCAATGGATTTCAATGGCTTACCTTTCTCATCAAGTTGGTAAACACTTACATTGCCGGAACCGTAGTTTGCAACAGCGAGTAACTCATCTTTAATGTCGATATGGCAAGGGTAGTCCCCTTCAATTGGCAATCCATAGCTGTCTATTTTTTCAGCAAATATCAGCTCTGCACCTTCCAAGCGATCGACTTCATTAAAGGTATATAAACCCTCTCCTTTGAGCGCAAGGTAAGAAGGGTTACGAACCGTTTTCACCGCTTCTGGAACAAGTTCATTGGTGAGCGTTAATGCGCCAGTAGCAGTATCGAGAGAAACACACGCAATGCCCTGACTTTGGCTTGGTGAATCGGTATAGGTGCCTACATAAAAATGTAAGTGACCATTTACTATCATGGGAAACCTTTAGGAGATAAAAGAGTGCTTAACCGATAAGATGCCGCCTGCGTTACGAGACGGCAATCCCTTTTAGTTATCAATCGGTTAAAGTGTGAAGCAACTGCTCGGTTGGTACTACGATGGCGACAATCGTTTCATCAAAAATAATCGCATTTTCATTGATGATGCGTTGATACGCTTCAGCGTCAGATTGGCTAATGTCACTGCCCTGCTTGGTGAGCTCAATTAAGGTTAAACCTAAATCGGCAACTTTGATTGCGGCTTCTGCAACTGGCACCGTTTCTACTGACGCCACGTTGGCCACGAAAATAGGTTTGGCTTGCTGCGCTGCTAACTTAACGCTTTGATAATGCATCGCTAACGCATCCAACGCAGCTTTATCACCTAGAGCATAAGCTGCGACCAAGTCTTTCATCTTATACACTGCTAGGCTTTCTACTGGCAGTGCATCCGCGAAGCGGTTTAGTCGCTCATACTGGTTGTACAAATCGCCTTCATTTGGCGTAGAGATCCACTTCTCCCAATGACGAGCGTAGTATTGAGCCGGCTCGATGTACTTCGCTAACGTTTGTAGCGGCGTTTCATCTGCACCATTAGCAAGACGTTTCAACATCATATGGGCGTCAGCATGATGGCGTAGACCAAGTGAAATCTCAGACCATGTATCCATCACCTTCATGCGCTTGTACATGCTGCGCTCATCGGTCAGTTCTTGACTCGACCATAGACGCTCAGCAATCGCGTAACTTCGTGGCCATAAGCGTTGCTCGATGGTCATTGAATCGAGGTTTTCACCCCAGATAGTGATTTCTCCGCCTAAAATTAACTGCTGTTCTTTTTCGGTCAGTTCAGCTGGATAGCCACCGTTCGGCTCAGGAATGACACTCCCCTGCATGTCACTGCTCGCGACCAATTCTCCAGTCGCAGGCCAACGAACATTGCCAATCAATTGGTAACTGGTGTCTTTCAACTTGCCATCCGCAAAGTCATAGTTGAATTCGGTGTAAGACATAAAGTTATCGAAGTGGCCTTTAAACTTCACACCTGGCACATACTCGATGATGAACACCTCTTCACGAGACTTGCCGTTGTAATCGGTAAACGCACGGTAGCTGCCGTCTGTCGCTTCAATAATGGTTAGATTACCTGTACGTGGACCACCTTTGTTGCGTGGTTTCACCCAATCATAAGTCGCGAATTTCTCACCTTGATGAAGTTGGTCATCAACGGTGATTCCTTTCGGCATTGGGTCATTGCGATAGTGGTAACTGGTTGGCTGCGGCTGGTCTAGGTAATAGCCTGTTGAGAGAATGCCTTGGTAGCCCTCTTTGGCTGCTCGACCTATACTGTCGTGCCCTTGCCAACTTTGAATCACAATCGAGGTTGGAAGGTCTTTGTGCCAGATTTCATCCCAGCCAGTCATCTTCTTGTCGCGCTGTTCCAGCATCTGTTCAACCTTGGTGTTCAGATACGATTGAAGACCACGTTCACCATCCAGGTTGTTGTCTTTGATGAACTGTTGAATCTTCGGGTTGTCTTTCCACTGTTGGTAATTTGGTTCATCCCCGCCGATATGAAAGTACTCATCTGGGAAGAGCTCAACCACTTCGTCAAACACGCTCGCCAGCATCTTATAGAGTTCGGGATTGGTCGGGTCCATTAACGGCTCAAACACACCCCAGCCACGTTGATGCGGATAAGATTGCTCACCCATACCAGACATTAATTCAGGGTAAGCGTGCGCTACTGCCGAAGCATGTCCCGGCAAAGAGATTTCAGGGATAACTCGAATGCCAAGGTTACGCGCGTAATTCACCACATAGCGGATTTCATCTTTGGTGTAGTAATCACCATCTGCGGTGTCTTGCCACAGTTTTTGGTAATTATCGAGCTGGATACGAATCGCTTGGTCATCCCAAATATGCCAATGGAAGACGTTCATTTTTGCTGATGCCATCGCATCGAGTTGACGAAGAATCACATCAAGTTCGATAAAGTGACGGGAAGTATCGTAAGAAACGCCACGCCAAGGAAAACGTGGCTCATCTTGAATCGACACCGCAGGCACAAAGTAGCCAGTCGCGTCCGTAGTCACTAACTGCAAGAGGGTTTCTAAACCATGGAAAGCACCGTAAGGGCGTTCAGACCGAATGATGATCTGACCATTACGCGATTCAAGTTGGTACGATTCATCGCTGTTAATGTCTTGCACCTCTGACTTGGGCGCATTACGAATATCAATCACCAGAGTCGCATCTTTTTCCGACTCGGCATGCCAGTTCAACATCGGTAAGCCGGTTTGACGATATAGACGATCCATGGTGCGCTTAGCGTTGAACTGCACGCGCGGTGAATCGTAGCCTTTGATGTAAATGCTGAAGGATTTATCAAGTGTGATTTTACCCTGCCCCAACTCTACATTTTGTGGGTAAGGCATTAGGTTAAGATCGGTGTTGGGGGTCATCGCCATCGCTGCCGTTGGAATTGTGATTAAGCCTGAAATGAGTAGTGCTAATGTACCTTTGTTCATACGCGCCATCCTGTCGTTGTTATTATTGTTCAACCCAAGTCACGCTATTTAATGGGGTCTCGCGACTTGGGTAAAAGAGCTCTGTTTGAGTTACGCAACCAGCTCTACTGCTTCACGAACCAGCTTACCAATTTCGTCCCATTGTTCGTTTTCAATTAAGCTCGGTGCCACCATCCAAGTACCACCGCAACAAACCACACGGTCGATAGCTAGGTAATCATTGACGTTGCTCTTACCGATACCGCCTGTCGGCATCAGACTCACATCAACATAAGGTGCGAGTAGCGACTTCACCATCGCGATACCACCGCTCGCTTCTGCCGGGAAGAATTTGAGGAAGTTCAAACCCAACTCTAGTGCTTGCTCAACCTGACTTGGGTTATTGACGCCCGGTACGATTGGCATGTTGATTTCTTGGCAGCGACGCACGGTATTTGGGTTCAACCCCGGCGCGACAATAAACTCTGCACCCGCGTCTTTCGCTTGGGTAATTTGCTCTGGCGTCAGTACCGTGCCAGCACCGATGCACATTTGCGGATAAGCGTCGCGCATGGCTTTAATCGCATCGGCAGCGGCTTCTGTTCGAAACGTCACTTCCGCAACTGGCAGACCGTTTTCTACTAACACTTTCGCCAATGGAATCGCGTGCTCTACCTTATTAATTTGAATAACAGGAATAACTTTGAAGTGCTGAAGTTGCTGAATCATTGCTTGGGACATAATATGTTCTCGGAAATTATCGAATTAGATGAGTCATGGCGTCGTTTGGAATGATCGCGCCAGGATATTGAATAACGGTTGCCGCTAATGCGTGACCGAGTTCGGCTGACTCCTCACAGCTTTGTCCGGTCAATCGTCCTGCAAGGTAACCAGCAGCAAATGAATCGCCGGCGGCACACGTGTCGATCACTTTGACAACCTTCTCGGCGGCTACGTAAGCGCTTTGCTTGTCGTCACCTTGCGACCAAACCAATTTGCAAGGCTCACAGCCACGTTTAATCACGATTTCTTGGCAACCAAAGCGAAGGCAGCGCTGCTCGGCACTTTCCTCTTCCCCCCATACCAAGACATCATCGTCTTCAGTGATAAGCGCAATGTCGACTAAAGGCAGAATTTGGCTGTACCAATGCTTTGCCTCTTGTGCAGACCAAAGTTGAGGACGGAAGTTATTATCGAAGATAACCTTGCCTCCAGCTTGTGAGAACTGACTTAACGCCTTTTTCAGCCTTACTTTGCTATCGTCATTTAGAATCGCAATGCTGATGCCACTCAGATAGAGATAATGCAGCTCTCGGTTCGCAATCGCGGCTTCTAATTTGTTGAGCGAAGAGGTAGAGAAGTAACTTTTAACGGCTGCGCTGTCACGCCAATAAAGAAAGCTGCGTTCGCCTTCTTGGTCAGTCTGCACCATGTACAAACCCGGAAGCTGAGCTGGGAAGATCTCGACAAGATCAGTCGCAATGCCTTCTTGTTGCCAGTTTTCCAGAAGCACTTGAGAAAGTACGTCCTCCCCAAGACCGGTCGCGTAAGACACTTGGACAGGTTGTTGAGCCGTTAGTCGAGAGAGGTAAAGTGCGGTATTGAGCGTGTCGCCACCAAAGCCTTTGCGAATTGGGTCGCCGCTCAGTTCAATCATGCATTCGCCAAAGAAAGCAATTTTAGTCTGGGATGAATCGGTCATCGTTCACCTACTTTGGATAAATTTAGAATGGTGGCTCGGGGGAGCCACCAGTTTGTCAGGAGCTTATAAGCGAGTTTCTGTTCGAGCCGAAACTCTTTGCTGCTAAGCGTTTTGATTTGCTGTTGTGCGGTTATTTAATGAAACATCTTCTTCCAGAACGCCTTTGTCAGACAGTTCCATTTCCATCAGAGCACGCTCATCATCAAGGATTGCTCGTGCCATTTCTGGTGACACTTGGTTAGCTGGAGTCACTAGGCTTACTGCCACACCAGCGGTTAGGGCAAACAAGCAAGATGGAATCACTGGGTTGCCCCAGAAAGCGGTCAGGTCAGGGCTAAGCATTACTGCAAATGAAGCAATAGACGCACCTGCCAATGTTGCCAATGCACCTTGCCAGTTGTAACGCTTCCAGAAGCGACCCAACATACCGCACACGAACATGCCAGACATAACTGTCGAGATCATCTTAGTGATGTAGCCGATGATGTCGTTAGAGGTTAGCGCGAACAGCAATGCACAACCGATCACTACAACCAAAGCCAAGCGAGAGTAATTCAACATGGATTCTTTGTTTGGCACGCGACCGGTGAACATAACGTACACATCACGCAGTAAGATAGACACGCCCGCAATCGCATCGGAACTTGCACTCGACATGGTTGCCGATAGACCTGCAATAAGAACGATAAGACCAACGCCTACTGGCAATACCGTTGCCGCGATGTATGGGAAAGCAAAGTTCGCGTTGTTCAACTCAGGATCAATCGCATGCGCCGCCATACCAATAACTGCAGGGATGATAGAGAAGAACAAGTACAGCACACCAGACGCTACGAATGAACGGCGGATGGTTGATACATCTTTGCCTGAGTAGATGCGTTGGCGGAATGAAGGCGTTGCAAGTACACCCACACCAATCACGACGGCAAGAGAAACCGCAGGGATTAAACCAAGCTTATCAATCGCAAGGAAGCTCACCGCTTCTGGGTCCATGGCAGAGTACAGGTTATCCAAGCCGCCAATGTGTTGCACTGACAGTACCGCCATTAGAATGAAGCCAACGAATAAGATGATAGCTTGAATGGTGTCCGTCCAAACCACCGCAGTGTAGCCGCCAATAACCACGTAAATGGTAAACGCTGCTGCGATGATCATCTTCGCAGTGCTCAGCTCAATATCGGCAATCCACGCTAGGTACATACCACCACCAAGGATGTGTGCGCCCAACCAGCCAATAGAAGCGATAAAGATAAGCAGACCAACCACGTTCTTCACGATGCGGTTTGCACCTACGTAGTATGCGAGCTCTTCACTCATAGTCATAAAGTTGAGTTTACGGACTGGCGCAAACCACAGCGCCAATAACAAGATACCAATTGCGCCGCCAATGCCGTAAAGCGCACCAGCCCAACCGTTTGAGTAACCAAAGCCAACCGCGCCCATACTTGAGCCCGTGCCAACCATGGTTGCTACCGTGGTACCTAATACGAGGAACAGAGGTAAGCCTCGACCACCGAGTAGAAAGTCTTCACCTGATTTTTGGTTGCGAGAGACAAACCATCCCAACCAAATTAAAAATAAGACATACGCACCGAAGCCGGTAAGAAAAAGTGTACTGTTCATTGAACACCTCTCATATCAAAATCCATCTTTCAGATTGATATAATTCCAGCAGCAAGTATTAGATTTTATTCCAGAAATTATCTAATTTTATTTTTATAGCTTTTGCTAAATATATTAGGCACTACTGCTTTATGAAATTATATTTATGTAGGGAGTGAGAGTGCCAAAAAGATAATAACAGGAAAGTAATTATTTCCGGCACTCTATTTTATTTAATTAGGTAAAGTGTGATTTCTATCGGCGATCTTCGCGGTAGCAAGTCACATCGACTTCGACTTTCACGTCCACCACGAGATCACACACCATACAAATACGTGCAGGTGGGTGGTCACCAAAGAACTCTCTGAACACTTTATTGAACGATTGGAAGTAACGAGAATCCGTTAGCACCACCTTTACGTGTACCACGTCAGCTAGCGTGTAGCCTGCTTCTTCCATGATATCAACACAGTTTTGAATCGCTAGGCGAGATTGGTCAACGATACCGCCTTCTACCACTTCGCCGTCAGTCATTGGTGTTTGACCTGATACGTATAAGAAGCCGCCCGCTTCTGTTGCTCGTGCAAATGGTAAATGTTGACCGCCAGTACCTACGCCGCCTTCTACACCATAACGTTTAATTGACATAATATTCTCCAGTGATAATGCTTAATCTATAAAATTAATTTATTTAATAAGTTATTGATGGGTATTACTTCGATAAATAAATACGCCATTTCTATTTTCGGTGACTTTATCTTTTAAATAAGATAGCTCGCCATTTACAAATACAGATTCAATACCTTGCGCGACGGAAATTGGATTTTCGAACGTTGCAGTATCTTTAATTGTATTTGGGTTAAATAAAACCAAGTCTGCGTAAGCGCCTGTTTTTATTTCCCCACGATCTTTCAGTTGATAGCGTGTTGCTGACATCCCCGTCATCTTGTGAATCGCTTCTGCCAATGGGAAAAGCTGTTCTTCACGACAGTAATGCCCCAAAACTTTCGGGAATGTGCCCCACAAACGTGGATGTGGGTGCGGGTCATTTGGTAATCCGTCCGAGCCCACCATGGTCAACTTATACTTAAGGACACGTTTGACGTCGTTTTCATCCATGCAGTGATAAACCGCGCCCGCAGGTTGCAACGCTTTTGCTGCTTCCATAAGAGGCAGTTGCATCTCGTCAGCAATGTCTTTCAGCATCTTGCCAGCGTGTTCGGGTTTGCTTTCAGACCAAGTGATGAAGATGTCGATTTCATCCGTCACCTGTTTTAAATCCAACGTTGAAGAACTCGCAGAATATGGGTAGCAATCGCAAGACACGTCTTGATGCTCAGAAACCTTATCCATCAAATCCAGCACTTCTACCGTGCGTCCCCAGTTGCCTGCGCCTGCACATTTCAGATGAGAAATCACCACTGGCACTTTCGCGTACTGCCCAGTTTCAAAGGCTTCTTCCATTGCGCTGATGATTTCTTCAAACTCGGTACGCATGTGTGTGGTGTAGATACCACCGTGATGGCCAAGAATTTCCGCTAGGCGCATGACTTCATCCGCGTTCGCTTGCTTGGCACTCGCATAAGCAAGACCCGAGCTCAAACCCAATGCGCCCTCTTCCATCGCTTGTGCCAGTGTTTGGCGCATTTGCTCGATTTCTTCATCGGTAGCCGTGCGCAGTAAGTCGTCCATCACGTTGTTACGTAAAGTTGTGTGACCGACTAACGCAGCAACGTTGACCGCAGGGTTTGCCGCTTGTACCGCCTTCGCATACTCCGCAAAAGTTGGGTATTTGAAGTCTTCCTGCTTGCCCAATAGGTTCATTGGGTCTGGCGGGGTATCACTGAGTACCGCAGGACTCGCGCTAATTCCGCAATTGCCTACGATTACCGTCGTCACACCTTGGCTGATCTTTGGCAAGCAGTCAGGGTAACGAATCACATTGGTGTCATCGTGCGTGTGCACATCAATAAATCCCGGAGCCAACGCAAGACCCTGACCGTTGATAACCTTCTTTGCAGAAAGCTCGTCTAGCTGCCCTACTTGCTCAATACGATCTTGACGAATCGCAACATCAGCAATGAATGGTGCTGCACCCGTACCGTCAAATACCTCCACGCTTTTGATAATGGTATCGAACAACATACTTCACTCTCTTCGTCCGTCGTTAACATGATTCCATCTTAATAATTCTTGAAATTTAAACAGTGAAGAAACACACAAAAAACTCAGGTTTGTTTGATACTTTCTAACATATTATTTATGGTAGTTAGCAACAAACACTTAATATCAACCACTTAGACCATGTTAGAAGTAGGTACGCCATGAAAGACAATCGCCAAAAGTGTGATAAAAACTATCATAATGAGTGTGTTACCACGCCAGGTTACGGAGAAAAGGCTCAACCTGTTGCGTGCAATTCCGATGGGTTACACAGTTTGATCCATGAAGAGATCACCCTGCCCGCAGCGGTGATCAAATCTTCTTCATTGAAGAACAACCTCGATTGGATGCAGCGTTTCGCGAATCAGCACAAAGTGAAGTTGTCACCGCACGGTAAAACCACCATGACTCCCGCTTTCTTTCAGCAGCAATTAGAAAACGGCGCTTGGGGCATTACCGTTGCAACGCCGGCTCAGGCAGAGATTGCGGCGCTAGGCGGAGCGAAAAACATCATCATGGCGAACCAACTAGTCGGGCGCGCTAACATGACCATCATCGCCAACTTGATTGAATCCCACGGAGTCAACTTCTATTGCTGTGTGGATTCAAGCCGAAACGTCAAAGCGCTAGAGCGTGCCTTCGCTGAACATCAATTGCCGCTTAATGTACTGATTGAGTTTGGTGTCGAAGGCGGTCGCTGTGGATGCCGAAACCAACAAGATGTGGTTGAGCTCGCCACTCTCATCCACCAGCAACCTCACCTTACACTCAAAGGTATCGAGGTTTACGAAGGTGTCATTCATGGTGACAATGCTGAGCAGGACATCCGTGACTTCCTCAACACCACATTAGAAATCGCAGCCCAACTACAAAACGACAAGTTGATTGAGTCTAAACCTCTGGTCACAGGCGCTGGCTCTGCTTGGTATGACGTAGTTTCTGAATGCTTTGCCAACCTAGAGGATTTTGATGCCGTCATTCGCCCAGGTTGCTACGCGATTCATGACACAGGCATTTACCTAGATGCACAAAACAAAGTCATGCAGCGCGCTGAAAACAATCAAGGCGCAGCGTGTGACTTAGGTGGTGACTTGAAATCAGCACTAGAGCTTTGGGCTTATGTGATTTCTCGCCCAGAGCCAACCAAGCTAGTTGCCGGCTTTGGTAAACGTGACGTGGCGTTTGATGCTGGATTGCCAATCCCTGAGCGCGCTTACCGCGATGGTGCGTCAATCTCTATTGAAAGTGCTGTAACGACCGCGGTGATGGATCAGCATGCGTTCATCGAAGTAGACGCAAACAGCGACCTTCAAGTGGGTGATATGATTGCCTTCTCAACCTCTCATCCATGTTTAACGTTTGATAAGTGGCGTGCCGTGGCGGTTTGTGATGATGAGTATCAAGTCACTCATTGGGTGAAAACCCGTTTCTGATGATGAGCTTAGTGAGGCTTTTCGTTATACTTCATGCCAAACCAGTGGAGGCGGCACAATCGTCTCCATGCAAAAGATAGGAACACAGCTTGAGTTTAGAAGTCGATATTATCTCTCAAATCACTGAACGTTTCAGTGCGCTGCGCGATGCCGAAAAGAAGGTCGCGAAGTTGATCATGGACGACATTCAAACTGCCGCCAATGCCAGCATTACTGAACTGGCAGAAAGCGCAGAAGTGAGTGAAGCCACCATCACCCGTTTTGCTAAAGCTGTTGGCTGCAAAAACGTGCGTGATATGAAGATCAAACTGGCACAAACCTTAACGGTTGGACAACGATTCATCCTTGAGCCACCTGATCAAAGTGGCTACCAAGGCATCTATGAGTCGATCAAGCAATCCCTTGATGTAAACCGCAGTTTGATTGTTGAAGAAGATATCGACACTGCCGTGAACTGGCTGCACAACGCAAGACAAGTGATCTGCATTGGTATGGGTGGCGGCTCAACCATTGCAGCACAAGAGATGCAGCATCGTTTGTTCCGTCTGGGCTATCCTGTTGTGGCGTACAACGATGGCTTGTTATCGCGCATGATTGCGGCGACGGCAGACGCGAACGATGTGTTGGTCATGATCTCAGCCACTGGCTATACCCCTGCCATCATAGAAACCGCGCAATTAGCCAAGCAGTACGGCGTGAAAGTTATTGTGATTACTCCGAAAGACACGCCTTTGACTGAGCAAGCCGATTTGGTTCTGCCTATTGAGCACCAAGAGACGGACTTCATCTATAAACCATCGGCTTCTCGTTACGCGATGTTGGCTTTGGTTGATGTACTTTCGATGGCTTTAGCCGTTAATCATAAGCGACGCTCGCGCGATAAACTTCGTCGACTCAAAGTTGCCCTCGACTCTTATCGTGGCGGTTTGGAAAGACAGCCTCTTGGTGATTAAACCAACGTGATTTAGATGCCTTAAGTCTTGGCTATAAAACTCAAACAATGAAGCCCGATGTTCAGCATCAAGCTTTTATTTTACCGAAATAATACTTCAATTCGGTATGATGTCTTGTTTTAATATTTAGGAAAATTTGCTAACACATAAATAACGAAATTAATCAATAAGAAAATTCTGATTGAATGTAAGGTTATCAAGATTAATACCAATTCGTACTCGAAATAATTTATAAGTTAATTAATTATTTCCCCCATCAATATTGATTAACTATTAACTTATTTTCAAACGAAATATGAACATTAAGTTTCCATTTTATTTTGGTTTCCGATAAAACTATTTGAGACTTTCATCACACTAAATTTCAAATCTCAGGAATAGACTCCGAGCCTTTCAAGCCACCCAATTTGCAGTGAGTCTATGAAACTTTCTAACCTAAGTATTAAAAGTAAAATCAGTGCGTTGATACTTGTTATCTCCGCTGCCGTCATTGCGTTATCTTTCTTCTTTACCTCTCAAATAAAACTTATTGATGGCAAGATGACAGAATTTTCTGACACCACAGTGCCAAGTATTTTATTGGTAAAAAACATTGAAATCGAAATTGGCACCTTAAGAAAAGACGAATTCTCTTTGCTGACCAATGTAAACCATGCTGAATTTAACACTTGGCTTAAAGGTTTGGATGAATCAGAAAATAAAATCGACAACTATATTGAACAATATGGTAAAACACTTTGGGATCAGCGCGACCGTGATGCTTATAATGAAGTATCGAGTGCGTGGTCAAAATACCGTAGCTTCAACGACAAATATTCAGAGCTATTGACCACAAAACGCATTGATGAAGCCAACGCTATGCTGCTGGATGGTTTTTCAACGTTCCAAGCACTTTCTAGCTCGATTAAAGATCTGGTTGAGTTAAACCAAACCTTCATCAAAGAAGACATCAACAGCACTCACGATGTGGTAGCAGACGCCATCACTTACAGCATTATCGCGATTGTTGCTTTATTGGCATTGAGCTTTGTACTCGGCCTATTCCTCACAAAACAAATCTGCTCTCCACTGCAATACGTGGTTGAAATGGCCTCTAAGATTGCTTCCGGCGACCTTACTTACAAACTTCCGCGCAATAAAATTGGTAACGACGAGCTCGGTTTATTGGCAGACGCCTGTGAAGATATGCAAGCCAAGCTGCTGAGTCTGGTCGACAGCATCTCTTCTACTACCGCTCAGGTGAGCACCGCTACCGAGGAAGTGAGCGCCATTTCAGAACAAACCTCTTCAGGCATGGATGAGCAGCAGCAACAACTTAACCTGATTGCGACTGCCATGAACGAAATGCAAGCAACGGTGCATGATGTTGCAAGCAACACAGAAGCCGCTTCAGAAACTGCAAACAGTGCCTCTCAAGAAGCCAAAGAAGGCTTAGAAGTGGTTCAAGAGTGTATTGAACAGATCAACGAAGCTTCAGTCGCGATTCAATCTGTAGGTACCATGGTAAGCGAGCTAGAGCAAGACGCATCGAACATCAGCGTGGTGGTTGACGTGATTCAAGACATCGCAGAGCAAACTAACCTACTTGCTCTCAATGCCGCAATTGAAGCAGCCCGCGCGGGTGAACAAGGCCGCGGATTTGCAGTTGTAGCTGATGAAGTTCGTACGCTAGCGAGTCGCACACAAGCATCGACAGAAGAGATCATTGCCATCATCAGCAAGCTTCAGAATTGCTCGAAAACCGCTGTATCGGCAACAAACAACAGCAGCGATTTGATTCAAGTGTGCGTTGAACAAGCTCAGCGAGCAGGTACGACGATTGGTCACATCGAGCAAAGCGCTGACAACATCGCTGAAAAGAGCATCCAAATCGCGAGTGCGTGCAGTGAGCAGAGCTCTGTGACTGAAGAGCTGCATCGCAATGTCGAACACATCAACCAGTTCTCTAGCGAAGTCGCAACAGGCTCTCGTCAAACCGCGATTGCGTGCCGAGACTTAAGTGAACTGGCGGTTGGCCTACAAGAAATCGTCAGTCAGTTTAAAACGGCTTAAACAGCCATTAAAGGTTGCGTTAACTTTGTCCTAGCGCGCTCTGTAAAGCCCGATGCTCAGCCATCGGGCTTTACTTTATCTAGCCGTTTCTTTACGCGTGCACGGTAACCCACTATATTTGAATGAGAATATTCTTAGAGACGCATTCAAGAGTGAGGCCAGCTTCAATAATTAATCAATTGATGAATATTGAAGGAATTAACTTCCTAGCCGGACAAAACTGACTCACGTTACACTGAATGCAGTCCCATACTCTTCTATAGCTTGATACGAGTTCGAGCTCACCTTCTTAGAGGAAGCGTCGCATGATGAAGCGAATCATTCTTGGCACCCTAGCCCTGACTCTTTTAACTGCCTGTTCCAAAGATGACGGACAGCAAGCCCTTGGCACATTAGAACGTGACCGCGTAACCTTCACTGCCACCTCTAGCGAGATAATTCGTGCCCTACCCATTAAGGAAGGCAGCCAAGTCACCGAAGGAGAAGTGCTGGTTCAGCTCGATACAAAGAACCAAGAAGCCGTTTTAGCTCACGCAGTTGCCGAACAAGCCAAGGCTGACGCCTATCTTTTGAAATTGACCAATGGTGAGCGACCAGAAGACATTGCCGCAGCGCAAGCACGCGTTGCCAGAGCGGAAGCTCAATTGGTTGAAGCGCAAAAGAACTACCAACGTAAAGCGGAGTTAGTCCGCAAGAAACTCATCAGCCAATCAGAAAAAGACACCGCTTTAGCAGCCAGAGATTCTGCCCGCGCTGAATTGGACTCCTCACAAGAAGAGTTCAGTAAACTGACCGCTGGCTCTCGCCCTGAAGATATTGAACAAGCGAAAGCCGCACTCATGGCTGCAAAAGCCGATGTAGCACTGCAAGAACAAAAGCTGGCAGAACTCACCATCACGGCCACGCGAGATGGCTTGTTAGATAACCTACCGTTTAACCTTGGTGAACGCGTTCCTGTTAATGGTATTGTTGCCGTAATTCAAGCCAGCCGCGTCCCATACGCTCGTGTTTATGTTCCTGCTAACTATCGAGTCGACTTTGTGCCGGGTAAAACGGTTAACGTGCATGTAGATGGCGTTGAGCAACCATATAGCGGCACCGTTCGTTGGGTTGCAACTGAACCTTCATTCACACCTTATTTCGCGCTTACCGAGGAAGAACGCTCGCGTTTGATGTACCTTGCAGAAGTCGACCTACAAGACTCAGCACAATCCTTGCCTTCGGGCATTCCAGCGCAAGTGGATTTGGTGGAGTAAGCCAATGACCGAATACGCGATTCAAGCTGAAAATGTAGTGAAGAAGTTTGGTGACTTCACCGCCATCAACAACATCACGCTTAATGTGCCCAAAGGCAGTATTTATGGTTTTCTTGGCCCCAACGGCTGCGGTAAATCGACAACCATTCGTGTGTTAACAGGCCTACTCAGCCCAAGTGAGGGCAATGTCGATGTACTCGGGCTAGAGATCCCAAAACAATCTGAGCTTCTGCGCCTTAAGATAGGCTACATGACACAAAAGTTCTCGCTTTATGATGACCTGACGGTTCAAGAGAATCTTGAGTTTATTGGACAAATCTTTGGTATGGAAACCAAGGCCCTGAAAGCTCGCATCGAAGAACAACTATCCACCTACGGTCTCGACCAACTACGTAAACAGCGCGTCGGCGGAATGAGTGGCGGCCAGAAGCAGCGCTTGTCTCTCGCCGCAGCGACCATGCATAAACCAGAACTGTTGTTTCTTGATGAACCCACGTCTGCGGTTGACCCAGAGAACCGACGCGATTTCTGGGAGCAATTGTTTGATCTCTCTGACCAAGGCACAACGATTTTGGTCACAACGCACTACATGGATGAAGCGGAACGCTGCCATCGTCTGGCGATTATGGAAGCCGGGGAAATCCGCGCCGATGGTGAGCCAGAAGAGCTCATGGCGCAAATGGGCGTTAACATCGTCGAAGTCAAAGCGGATAAATTACGCGAGCTAAAAGAGAAAGTCATTCGACGCGAAGAAGTACGCTCAGCCGCACAGCTCGGCATCCGCTTACGCATTTTGATCCACCAGCACATCGAACAACCGATCGAATGGTTAACCCAAACCTTTCCAGAGCTTGAGGGCTGCGAGATGAACATTGCTCGTCCTAGCTTGGAAGATGTGTTTGTCAGCGTTACGGGAGAAGGTCGCCAATGATGAAATCTATTGCCCGTATGAAAGCGGTAATGATCAAAGAGATCCGTCAGCTTTCACGTGACCGAATTACCTTTGGCATGGTCGTGATGATCCCGTTGATTCAGCTTTTGCTGTTCGGCTTTGCCATTAATACCGATATTCGCAACATTCCCGTTGGCGTCGTCGATCAAAGTGGCAGTACTGCTGGGCGTGTGATCACCGAGTCCGTCAAAGTCACGCAAGTGGTCGATGTGGTCGAAACCTTCGCTACCGCTTCAGAAGCCGAGCAAGCTATTCAAGACGGTTTAGTGCGCGCGGCTTTGATTCTACCTAGCGACTTAACCCAACGTATGGTGCAAGGCAGAGAGCTTGGCCAGTGGATTGTGGATGGTTCAGACACCATGATCAGTTCTGCGATTCTCTCACTACAAACCATGCCGTTAACGGATTTTGATTTTGAGATACGCCCTGCTCCAACCAAAACCTTTGAAGTTGCGCTGTATTACAATCCGAGTCGACGCTCGGCGGTGAACATTGTCCCCGGTTTGTTGGGTGTGATTCTGACTATGACGATGATCTTGTTCACCAGCGCAGCCATTGTTCGAGAAAGGGAACGCGGTAATTTAGAGTTATTGATTACTACGCCAATCCACTCCATCGAACTCATGTTAGCGAAGATCATTCCCTACATCTTTGTTGGTCTGATACAAGTGTTTATCATTTTAGGCTTGGGGCACTGGATATTTGGTGTGCCGATAAACGGCGCCATTAGTCAGATACTGTTTGGCACGCTGTTGTTTATCGCCGCGAGTTTAACCTTAGGTTTGGTGATATCCACCATTGCGACGACGCAGCTTCAGGCCATGCAGATGACGGTATTCATTCTATTGCCGTCGATTCTTCTGTCCGGATTTATGTTCCCTTATGAAGGAATGCCCATCGCGGCACAATGGATATCCGAAGCGCTGCCTGCCACCCACTTTATGCGAATTATTCGTGGTGTGGTGCTGCGTGGTGCAGACCTAATGGAGCTATGGCGAGATACAGTTTGGTTACTTGGATTCACCGTTATCGGCCTTATTGTCGCTTCATTTCGCTTCAAAAAATCACTCGACTAATCCCACGATATTGCGTTCATTCCTTAAAAACAAAAATAGCCCCAACGAAGGGCTATTTTTTGTTTGTGTATTCATACACTGTGCTATCGAGCTCAACTCTCAGACAATATTAATAGTACTCACCGTAGGAACAATCTCGTAAATCGGAAATATTGTAGTTTTTCAAAGAGTTTATTTTAAAGTTGAACACTACCTGTTTACAGACAACGCCTTCGCGATCCGTGTACGTGATAATACCTTCACTGTACGCACGCTGACCATCAGAGGATGTCACGTCAGCAACAAGTTCCAAATGGCCCTTATGCGCGTCTACGCGATTCATCATCTCAAACACATCTACCCACTCTTCGCGATTTGCCATTTGTATTAGCATGGACTTCGCCTGTGTTTCCAACTGCTGGGGGTATACATAATAACGGTTGTAACCAAAGTATGCGCACATAAGTAATAAAACGAGTGCAAATGAGGTTGTTCTTGTCATACAAGCTTCCTCTTGTTGTTATAAAAATCTTGCTTCGTTAATTCAGTATAGGAAGCGAGCAAAGTTTAGGTTATAGAACTTGCCCAAATAACAGAGGACAGTCAGAGACAGTCAATTCTATGACAAGCTCAACAACAAACTTTATTGCACTCTCATCATGGGCTTGAACAAAAATACGCCATAGAGACAGTAAGAAGTAAGAAGTAAGAAGTAAGAAGTAAGAAGTAAGAAGTAAGAAGTAAGAAAGGAAAACTAACCGGAGCGCGGTGATAACAGAAAAGTAAAAGGAGTTTGAAGAAAAAGACAATCCGAGTGAATGTAGTGAGAGCGGAAATCAAGAGTAGATTATCCGCCCATCAACTAGGCTCAAATTGTCAGTGCCCACAACAACGTGACTCGCCGAATTTAAACGTGTTGGTAACTATCTTCGAGAGACTCTGTCTGCGTTGTCTTTTCGCTCACTTCCACTTTAACCGCAGCGACCTTGAACTCAGGGATCTTCGCATGCGGATCAGTCGCTGTTGTCGTTAGACGGTTGACTGGCGATTCAACAAAGTGGAATGGAATGAACACCACTCCTTTTTGAATACGCTTAGTCACAAAGGCATCAATCTCAATGCTGCCGCGACGTGCAGACACCGTCAGACGCTGACCATTACTGATGCCTAGCGCTTCTGCGTCTTCCACGCTCACCATCGCACGAGGGCCAGCAAGATTATCCAACCCTTTGGTTTTGCGCGTCATGGTGCCAGTGTGGAACTGCTCAAGTACACGACCCGTCGTTAACACAAGTGGGTACTCTTCATCTGGCAACTCAGCCGCATAACGGAACGGTACGCCCACCATTTGCCCTTTACCACGAGTAAACTGGGTTTGGTGCATGATGCGAGTACCTGCCGGGTTGTTCTTGTTGCTCGGCCATTGCACACCGTTTGGCGTAATGGCATCCCAACGAAGACCTGCGTATTGAGGCGTCACTCGTGCGATTTCATTCGTGATATCAGACACGCAATGGTAATCCCAATCACTGCCCATGGCATTGGCAATTTCTTGAATAATCCACCAATCTTCTTTCGCTTCACCCGGTGCCGTGACAACCGGATTCACGCGCTGAACACGACGCTCCGTATTGGTGAAGTGCCCCGCTTTCTCTGCAAACGAGCAAGACGGCAGAACCACGTCCGCGTATTGCGCGGTTTCCGTTAGGAAGATGTCTTGAACCACCAAGAAATCGAGCGCTTCTAAACCTTCAATCACATGCGCTTGGTTCGGGTCACTCAACACTGGGTTCTCACCCATGATGTACATACCACGAACGTCACGATGGCAAGCCGCATCAATGATTTCTGTCAGGGTTAAACCTTGCTCAGAAGGCAGATTTGGCGCATTCCATTCAATCGCAAACTTCTGACGCACAATTGGGTTATATACCTTTTGATAGCCCGGGAAGCTGTTTGGCAAGGCGCCCATATCACACGCGCCTTGCACGTTTGATTGACCACGCAATGGGTTAATACCACCACCTTCAATACCGATGTTGCCACACAGCAGTTGCAAGTTAGCGATAGAACGCACGTTGTCATGACCTGTCGTATGCTGAGTGATACCCATCGAGTAGTAAACAGCCGTACGATCTGCCGTACCGATCATGCGCGCCATTACTTGAATGTCTTCAGCTTTAACGCCTGTAACCAACTCCACTTTATCGAGGTTGTAAGCTGGCGACATTACTTCTTGCAGTAAGGTATCAAAGCTGTCGACACGTTCTTCGATGTACTCTTGATCGTACCAACCGTTCTTGATGATCTGCTGCATGACACCGTTTATGAGCATCACATCCGTCCCCGGACGGTGCGCCATATACAGCTCAGCATGCTCTGCCATATCGACGCGTTTCGGGTCAGCCACAATCAAGCGAGCGCCGTGGTGACGAATTGCTTGTTTGATATGTGAAGCAATAATCGGGTGCGCCGATGTGGTATCTGAACCAATAATAAAGATCACATCCGAGTGCTTAATGCTTGGAATGTCGTTGGTCATTGCACCACTACCCAGTGACGCCTCAAGACCGGTTACACTCGATGCGTGACACAAACGCGCACAGTGGTCGACGTTGTTAGTGCCTAGTTCACGACGGACAAATTTTTGGAACGCGTAGTTGTCTTCGTTGGTGGTTTTCGCTGAAGAAAAACCCGCTAATGCGTTGCTGCCAAAATCTTGCTTGATGCCAGAGAACTTGCTCGCAATCAGTTGAATCGCCTCTTCCCAACTTGCAGGCTGCAACCAACCATCTTTACGAATCAATGGCGTGGTAAGACGCTCTTCACTGCCAATGAAATCAAAACCAAAGCGCCCTTTCACACACAGCATGCCTTGGTTCACCGGCGAGTCACCGCCTTTCACGTAACGAATCGTATTGGTTGCTTCGTCCACGAACATGGTCAACTTACAACCCACACCACAGTATGTACAAATGGTGTCGACCGCTTTCAGATCTTCAGTACGACCTTGCGAACGGTCACGACTATCGACCATCGCACCCGTTGGACACACTTGAACGCACGCGCCACATTGCACGCAGTTCGAATCACCCATTAGGGTTAAGCCATTCTTGTTACTTCCAAAGTGTGGACGATCGTCAGGACGTAATGCGGGACGACCTTGTTTATCGCACACAAAGTTCAGTACACCGTGCACGGCTTTGTCGCGACACGCTTGGATACACTGACCACAGCTAATACAGCGGTTAGCATCAAACTCAATAAACTCAGAGCTGCGGTCAACTTCGTACTTATGACGCAAGTCTTTCGCACGAAGATCTAACCAATCTTGATGCGATTTAATCTGCAAGGAGAAGTCAAAGCTCTGCTCGGCTTCATATTCGGTGGAGTAGTCACGTAGCGCACAATCGGTATTGGCCTGGCAACCACATTCTAGACAGCGCGCGGCTTCCTGCATCGCTTCTTCGTTATCAAAGCCCAACTCCACTTCAGCGAAGCTTTGCTCGCGTTGTGCTGGAGTCAATTCTGGCATGATAGATCGAGCGACTTTCTGGATGTTCTCGAAGTGAAGCTGATCGACTTGAGAGAGTTTCTTCTCTTTGCGCGAGTTGAACGCTGCCTTTGGCATGTCTGCCATATCGCCATTCAAAAACAGATCAATGGCTTTTGCCGCAACGCGACCATCACCCACGGCTTCAACTGCCGTTGCTGGACCACGGCGGAAATCACCAATACTGAAGATGTTACCCGTGCCGGTGTGCATGGTCTTTTCATCTGCATCGGAGGTGTTCCAACGCGTTAGCGGAATAGATAAGTCTTCACCTTCTAGGAAGCTCAGGTCTGGCTTTTGCGATACTGCCGCAATTACGGTGTCGAACTCTTCGGTAAAGAACTCGCCGGTTGGTTTAGGGCTTCGACGACCAGATGCATCCGGCTCACCCAACGCCATGCGCTCTAGACGAATCGCACTCACGCGTCCGGTTTCATCGGCAAGGTTTTCTGCCGGGTTGGTCAAGAAGTGGAATTTCACCCCTTCGTGTTCCGCTTCGACAATCTCGTAGTCTTCTGCTGGCATTTCGTCACGGGTACGACGGTAAATCAACGTGGTGTCTGCACCAGCACGACGCGCAGTACGAGCACAGTCAATTGCCGTGTTACCACCACCGATCACCGCGACTTTTTGACCCGTTACATAGTTTTGCTCAGTGACGTAATCTTTAAGGTAATCAACGCCTAAGTAGCAACCTTCAAGGTCACTGCCTGTGTAACGCATTTCAACCGCTTGAGACGCACCGACAGCCAAACACACTGCGTCGTATTCTTCGCTCAATTGAGAAAGCGTGAAATCCACACCTAGCTTTTGATTGGTGTGAACTTGCATGCCATTGCGGCACATCAGTTCGATTTCTTTATCGAGAATGTCTTTTGGTAAACGGTATTCTGGAATACCGTAACGCAACCAACCGCCCGCTTTTGGCATGGATTCAAAGACCGTAACGTCGTAGCCTTCGTTCGATAGGTAGTAGCCAGCTGTCAGACCACCAGGACCACTGCCGACGACGGCAATGTTCAAACCTTTGCTTGGTTTCTTTTCTGGTACGTAGGCTTCATGCGCAGACAAATCCGCATCCGCGGCATGACGTTTTAGCTGACGAATTGCAATAGGCTCATCGACTAACGAGCGGCGACATTCACTCTCACAAAATGCCGGGCACACACGGCCAATCGATAACGGCATAGGCAACGTACGCTTAATCACTTCAATCGCTTTTTGATGATCGTTCTGTGCGATGTGATATAGGTACGACTGGATATCCACGCCCGCTGGACATGCTGTTTTACATGGCGCTTCACAATCGGCGTAATGATCCGTCATGATACGGTTAAGTGCTTTTCTGCGGTGCTCGCTTAATTGTTCTGATTGCGTGACCACATTAAGGCCGCGGTAAACTTCAAGTTCACACGCACGCTTAGTACCGCCGCTTTCGACTTCAACCACACACAAGTCACACGGTACTTTTTCATTACTTTTGTTCATTCCGCACAGCGATGGGATCTCGACCCCACACACTTTTGCTGCTTCTAAAAGGGTTAGACCCTCTTCTACAATTCTATATTTTCCATCGATGACAATTTCTATCATGCAACCCCCGCAGCAAAGCAAATCCAAATCTGCACAAGTAAAACCATGCATTTTATAAGGATAATCATTTGTAAGACAAGTTAGTGTGATGTAAAACTTATAAACCACATTTTTCACGTGTCATAAAAAGCGAGAGCTTCTTTCGCTAACTTTCAACACTCGGTGTTTAACAAACGTTTAAGTGCGAAAACAGAAGGGTTGGACTATTTTGATAATAAGAGTAATAAATGATTGACCTTACCCTTAGGTTAACCTTTAGAATCGAAGGGTTTTCATCATTTTCATCAAACACATGGGAAAGGGTATGCACTTAAAATCGCTGCATACAATCTGGTTAACTCTCTTCACGACGCTAGTGCTATTGGTATCTAGTGTGGCGAACAGTGAGCCGTTGATGAATATTCAAATGATGTCTATTGGCATGGCTCACCATCCTTCTATGATGAGTGACAGCGAACACTGCGGTATGCCTGGCATGATGGACGTCTCCATGACAGACGCTTCTATGTCCGAAGATGGCGATGCAAGAGAAACCAGCATGAACTGTGGTGGAGGCTCCGGCATGGTTCATACCTGCTGTACTGCCGCGTGTACGATAGTTTTCGTCCCCCTACCGAATCCTATCAATAGCCCAATGCCCGTCGTCTATCGCGCAACTATTACTCCTGAAGTTGCTTCCCCAGTCGTACACGTCAGCCGCGACCTATACCGACCTCCTATAGCCTAAATCCGTCCTAGCATTCGACCCTGCGCGTGTATCGCAGGTTGTTTTAATGCGCCTGAGCGATGAGGTAACAAGGCTTTACTGTTCCCGCAATAAAATCCGCACCTCCATCGATCCGGCGAACACTGGATTTAGATTATGGATATCAAACCATACCGCTTAGCTGCACCTATTTTTATGGTGGCTCTGGTCGCTGCGCCAACCTTGGTTAACGCCGCTGGTAAAGAGACGCACGCAGCGCAAAATTCCGCATCAAGTGAGCGAGCTTCAACGACCAAGCTTGCCCAACTGATCAACGTCGCTTTGAGTAACGATGGCAATCGTAAGCAATACTCTGCGCAATCTGCTGCCATGCGTGAAACGGGCCTCGCGAGCGCGACCTTGATGGACCCAAAACTGAAAGTGGGTTTTGGTGGCTTGCCTGTCGACAGCTTCAAATTCGATGAAGACCCAATGACCAATATCTCCGTTGGTTTAATGCAACAATTTGAGCGTGGGTCGACGCTTGATTTACAGCAGAAGAAAGCCAATCAACAAGCTGACGGCCTTGGGCTTCAAGTCCATGCTCGTGAGCTTGAGGTAGCCAACAGCATGACTCAACTTTGGTTAGAGCTTGGTTACCAGCAACGCGCGGAGCAAATCATGCTTGAGAACCGCAAGTTGATGAAGGAGATGGAAAGCTTTATTCAAACCAACTATTCGATTGGTAAGAGTGAAGCGCAAGACCTACTCAACGCTCAATTACAAGTCAGCAAGTTGGATGAGAAACTGCAAGCCAATGCACAAATGCAACGTCGTCTTATCTCTCAACTCTCCGAATGGTTGGGTTCAGATTGGTTGGCGAATGAACAGGCTCTGCACGCGAGCAACCAACTTAATTGGGACACACTGAACGGCAAACTTGCTGCTAGTCAGGGTTCCACCAAGCATTATCAACAACTCAGCCAACACCCGATGGTTAAGATGGCCGACGTCAGCATCTCTGCCAATAAAACTCAGGTGGAAATTGCTGAGCAAGCCTACAACCCACAATTTGGCGTCGAAGTAATGTACGCCTACCGCCAAGCCGACAACATGATGGGTGAGCCAGCATCAGACTTGGTCAGCGCTTACCTAACCATGGACATTCCGTTGTTTACGAGTGACCGCCAAGATCGCAATCTTGCTGCCGCTCAATACCAAGTTGGCGCGGCACAATCACAAAAAGACACCTTACTAACGCAGATGAATGCCAAGGTGAACACTTTGCTGGTTAATCGCGGCAACTTAACCCAGCGTTTAGAACGTTATCAATCCACCTTATTGCCTCAAGCGAAAGCGCGCATTCAAGCCGTTGAGCGGGGTTATCAAAACAACACAGCGCAGTTTAACGATGTGATTTCTGCCACGACTGACGAGTTGGCTCTGCAATTAGAGCAACAACGTCTGCTGACCGATCTCAACATCGCAAACAGCAATTTAGCCACCCTACTCGGTGGTTTCGACTACCAAGTGGCTTCACCGGAAGCTCGCTCTATTTCGACATATTAATTTGTGATTCCCCAAGACAGTTGGGGCTACAGCTAGGCGGCAAACGAGAGAATCCCATGAGCACTTTCCCTAACAAACTAAGGGATCTGCTATGTGATTTGGGTGAACGAGAGCAGGCAACAACGCTGTAGCGTCAAATGTGAAGGGGAAAATAAGGTAAAACAATGAAAACATTTAAAATTGCAACCATCGCGCTGATTGTTGGTGGTGCTTTAGGGTTTGGTGCTAATCATTTTCTTACGGGCTCGACTCACGACATGAGTGCGATGGGTGACGAATCTGCTGCAAGCTCTAATGATCCGCTTTACTGGGTTGCCCCAATGGATCCGAATTACAAACGCGACAAGCCGGGTAAGTCCCCAATGGGCATGGATTTGATTCCGGTTTACGCAGAAGACCTATCCGGTGAACAAGACGCACCGGGTACAGTGACTATTGACCCTTCAGTAGAAAGTAACCTCGGGGTTAAAACCGCAAACGCGACACTACAGCAGTTATCACCACGCATCGAAACGGTTGGCTATATTGCCTTTGATGAAAGTCTGTTATGGCAAACCAACGTTCGTGTGGCGGGTTGGGTAGAAAAACTCTACATCAATGCCGTGGGTGAGAAAGTGAAGAAAGGCGATGTGCTTTTCACGCTCTACTCTCCTGAACTGGTTAAAGCACAAGAAGAATTGCTGAATGCGTACCGCACTGGCCGCAAAGGTCTTGTAAAAGGCGCGACCGAACGCTTGGTAACGCTTGGGGTTGACCGTGCTCAAATCAAATCCATTACTCGTAGTGGTAAAGCATCGCAAACCATTGAAATCAAAGCGCCTGCTGATGGCGTTATCGCGAGCTTAAACGTGCGTGAAGGTGGCTATTTGTCCCCTGCTCAAGCGGTGATCAGTGCAGGTCCTTTGGACAATGTTTGGGTTGATGCAGAAGTCTTTGAGCGTCAAGCGCACTGGATGAAAGCGGGCTCTCAAGCCACGATGACCCTTGACGCGATTCCGGGCAATGAATGGCAAGGTGTTGTCGATTACGTGTACCCAATCCTCGATCCGAAAACACGTACGTTGCGTGTGCGCCTTAAATTCCCTAATCCAGATAGCGCATTGAAACCAAACATGTTCGCCAATATTGCCCTGCAGCCTGTCACTGACGACGCAGTATTAACGATTCCTAAATCATCTGTTATCCGCTCTGGCGGTATGACTCGCGTTGTCCTGGCGGAAGGTGATGGCAAATACCGTTCTGCTCGAATTGAAGTTGGCCGCGAAGCTGGCGAACAAGTCGAAGTATTACAAGGACTTAAACAGGGCGACAAGATCGTTACTTCATCTCACTTCATGCTCGATTCTGAATCAAGCCAGTCGGCGGATCTATCTCGCATCAATGGTGTAGAAGCGGCAGCAGAAACGGCATGGGCCAAAGGTGAGATCACGGATGTGATGAAAGATCACCGTATGCTGACCATCAACCACCAGCCTGTACCAGAATGGGATTGGCCGGGCATGGTAATGAACTTCACTTTCGCAGATGGCGTTGAAATGGGTGACTTGAAAAAAGGTCAGGCTATCGAATTTGAAATGCAAAAGACGGAGTCCGGTCAGTACCAAATCGTTGACTATAAGGCAGACAACAGTGTCATTACGGCAGAAGTTTGGCTAACTGGTGACATCACTATGTTGATGGCCGACTTTGGCATGATCACCTTAAACCACCTACCCGTTGCAGAATGGAACTGGGATGCAGGCGAGATGAACTTCTCAGTGGGTGAAGACGTTGATCTATCGGGTTTTGAAGAAGGACAGAAAGTTCGGTTTCTAGTTGAAAAACAAGGATCTGACTACGTTCTTAAACAGCTAGTTCCTGCAACAACAGCCGTCGAGGGTTAATTATGATCAATGCTATTATTCGTTGGTCACTGAGCAACCGATTCCTAGTGTTGGTCGCGACCTTAGCCCTTGTATTAGGCGGACTTTACAGTGTAAAGAATACGCCTGTTGATGCGATTCCGGATCTTTCTGATGTGCAAGTGATCATCAAGACAAGCTATCCGGGTCAAGCTCCTCAAGTCGTTGAGGATCAAGTTACTTACCCACTCACCACCGCCATGCTTGCCGTGCCGGGTGCTGAGACAGTTCGTGGCTACTCCTTCTTTGGTGACTCTTACGTTTATATCATTTTCAACGATGATACCGACATGTACTGGGCACGTTCACGCGTGTTGGAGTACTTAAGCCAAGTAGCACCAAAGCTGCCACCGAACGCAAAACCAACCCTAGGTCCTGATGCAACGGGCGTGGGCTGGGTTTACAGCTACGTATTACAAGACAAAACTGGCAAGCATGATTTGGCGGATCTTCGCAGCCTGCAAGACTGGTTCTTGAAGTACGAATTGCAAACCGTTGATGGCGTTTCTGAAGTCGCTACCGTGGGCGGTATGGTGAAGCAGTATCAAGTGCAGATTGATCCTGCCAAACTGCGTGCGTACAACCTCACTTTGCAACAAGTGAACATGGCAATCCAAAACGGTAACCAAGAAACTGGCGCATCCGTTATCGAAATGGCTGAAGCCGAACACATGGTTCGTACCACGGGTTACCTAACCAGCATTGAAGACATCAAATCACTGCCACTAAAAGTCACTGAGAAAGGCACGCCGTTGCTATTAGGAGACATCGCAGACATTAACCTTGGTCCACAAATGCGCCGTGGTATCTCAGAGCTGAATGGCGAAGGTGAAGCGGTCGGTGGCGTTATCGTGATGCGCTTTGGTGAAAACGCCAGTGAAGTGATTGCGAAAGTCAAAGACAAACTCGCAGACCTACAACGCAGCCTGCCAGAAGGCGTGGAAATTGTTGCAACCTACGACCGCTCTACCCTTATCGATTCAGCGGTAGAAAACCTATGGAAGAAGCTTGCAGAAGAGTTCATCGTCGTTGCGATTGTGTGCGCGTTGTTCTTATTCCACATTCGTTCTTCGTTGGTTATCGCTCTGAGCCTACCGGTCGGCATTCTCACTGCGTTTATCGTAATGCATTGGCAAGGCATCAACGCCAACATCATGTCCTTGGGTGGTATTGCGATTGCCATCGGTGCCATGGTGGATGGTGCAATCGTGATGATTGAAAACGTTCATAAGCACATTGAACGAACGCCACTGACCGACAAAAACCGCTGGCAAGTAATAGGTAAAGCCGCAGAAGAGGTCGGCGCACCGCTGTTCTTCTCGTTGCTGATCATTACTCTTAGCTTCGTACCGGTGTTCGCCTTAGAAGGCCAAGAAGGCAAGATGTTCTCGCCGCTTGCGTTCACTAAGACGTACGCCATGGCAGCGGCAGCAGGTTTGGCAATCACACTCGTCCCTGTGCTTATGGGCTACTTCATTCGCGGTAAGGTGTTACCGGAACACAAAAACCCGGTTAACCGTGGCTTGGTCGCGCTGTACCGCCCGCTGTTGAACACCAGCTTAAAATACCCTAAGACCATGATTGTTATCGCATTAGGTCTAATGGTGTCGGCTTACTACCCAACCAGTAAACTGGGTAGCGAGTTCATCCCGCCGCTGGATGAGGGCGACTTAATGTACATGCCAACGACCTATCCGGGTATCTCGATTGGTAAGGCGCGTGAGCTTCTACAACAAACCAACAAGCTGATCAAAACCGTTCCAGAGGTGAAAACCGTATGGGGCAAGATTGGCCGAGCTGAGACCGCAACCGATCCAGCGCCACTCACCATGATTGAAACCGTGATTCAGTTGAAGCCACGCGATCAATGGCGTGAAGGGGTTACAACCGAGTCACTGCGTAAAGAGTTCGACAAGTTGGTTCAGTTCCCTGGTCTTACTAATGCTTGGGTAATGCCAATCAAAACGCGTATCGACATGCTGGCAACGGGCATCAAAACCCCTATCGGCATTAAGATCGCGGGCCCAGATCTGAAAGTGATTGAGAAGATCGGCTCTCAGCTAGAGCCAATTCTTAACGGCGTACAAGGCACGGCATCGGTTTATGCAGAACGTGTCGCAGGTGGCCGTTATGTCACGATCGACATTAAACGTCGTGCCGCAGCGCGTTATGGCTTGAGCATCAAAGACGTTCAGCAGGTGATCTCCACTGCGGTGGGCGGCATGAATGTGGGTGAAACCATTGAAGGCTTGGAGCGTTACCCAATCAACGTTCGTTACCCACAAGACTACCGTGACTCAGTAGTTAAACTGCAAAACCTACCATTGGTGACACCAAATGGCGCTCGTATTGCGCTGGCTGACGTAGCGGACATTCGTTATGAAGACGGCCCTCCGATGATCAAAACGGAAAACGCGCGTCCAAACGGCTGGGTGTTTGTCGACATCGATGGTCGTGACCTTGGCTCTTACGTCGTGGAAGCACAGCAAGTCGTGGCTGATCAATTGGAACTTCCTGCGGGTTACTCGCTGGCTTGGTCTGGTCAATACGAATACATGGAGCGTGCGAAAGACCGCTTGAGTGTCGTGGTACCAATCACCATCGCCATCATTATGCTGCTGCTTTACTTCAGCTTCCGTCGTGTCGGTGAAGTGATGATCATCATGCTTACCCTACCACTCGCTATGGTTGGTGGTTTGTGGCTCATGCATATCCTCAACTACAACTTCTCGATTGCCGTTGGGGTCGGCTTTATTGCCCTAGCAGGCGTCGCGGTTGAAATTGGGGTCATCATGCTCGTCTACCTCAACCAAGCATGGCACTACAAAAAGCTGGATGCGGAAGAGAGCCAACAGAAGCTTGAAGCGAAAGACCTAACCGATGCCATTCGTGAAGGTGCAGGCCTTCGTGTTCGCCCAGTAATGATGACGGTACTGACGGTCATTATTGGTCTGATTCCGATCATGTACGGCGAAGGTACAGGATCAGAAGTAATGCAACGTATCGCCACCCCAATGATTGGCGGTATGGCATCGGCACTGCTGCTGACACTGTTGGTACTTCCAGCCATCTTCAAGCTGTGGAAACAACGCGAGTTGCGCCAGAGCAATGCGACTAATCACCAAGCTAGTGATGTAAACAACAACGCTTAATCCCTACCTTCCCCTCAATCAATTCGTTTGGGGGGAAGCAACCAAATTATTAATGAATTAAAACAAGGATATAAAAATGAAAAAGACACTAATCACTCTTGCTCTAGCCCTAACAACAACGACTGCGTTTGCCCAAATGGATCATGCAAACATGGACCACGCGAACATGGATCATAACAACATGAAGCATGAAAATATGGACCACGGCAGCATGAAGATGGACCACAGTAAAATGGACCATTCAAACATGATGGATATGCCGGGCATGTCGGCAGTAGGTATGCCAGCAAAAGGTGCAAAGCCAGACAAGGTGGTACACGTTATCTTGGGTGATGACATGACCATCAAGTTCAAGAAAGACGTTAAGATTGAGCCAAACGATGTGGTGCAGTTTGTGGTGATGAACACAGGTAAGATCAACCACGAGTTTACGATTGGTTCGGCTAAAGAGCAGCTAGAACATCGCGAAATGATGAAGACAATGAGTGGCGATCACATGCATGACTCAGACAACGCAGTTACGGTAGAACCAGGTAAAGCGAAGCAATTACTGTGGCACTTCCACGGTGACAACAAGGTTGAGTTCGCGTGCAACATTCCGGGCCATGCAGAATCGGGCATGGTTAAAAAGATTGAACTGTAAGTAATTATCCAACTAGACAAAGGAGCTGATGATTCAGCTCCTTTTATTTCTGGATCAAACTATTCGTTAGCTCATGACAAGAAATTCTGAGTCAGTGTCTCACGCTAAGATATTTTTGTGACCGAATCACTGACGTAATATATAAGCCAAACTACAGGCCTTGATAGCAACACTCTTCTCCCCATATTTAGACCGTTTAAGCGTATTGCAAAGAATCCTACATAAAATAGACATAGATTTAACAGTGTTTAGAGTATTGGCTCGTTATAGTTTACGTGACATCGCTACGGTGCGAACTAAAACTAAAATTGAAGAACACGATCCATGAAAAAGTTATTTTTGTTGGCTGGGCTAATGGTTTGCTCAACCCTAAGTTACGCGTCCCAACTGAATGAGGACATTTCTCTCCTCGAGCAACAAACCTCAAGCAGAATTGGGGTGTCAGTTTGGGATACCCAAGCAGACGAGCGTTGGGACTACCGTGGCGATGAACGCTTCCCACTCATGAGCACATTCAAAACCCTAGCTTGTGCCAAAATGCTAAGTGATATGGACAGCGGTAAGCTAAGTAAAAATGCGACCGCAAAAGTCGATGAGCGCAGTATCGTTGTATGGTCTCCAGTGATGGATAAGCTCGCAGGCCAAAACACACGCATAGAGCACGCGTGTGAAGCCGCTATGTTAATGAGTGATAATACCGCAGCCAACTTAGTATTAAATGAAATTGGCGGCCCTAAGGCCGTAACAATGTTTCTGCGAACAATTGGAGATAAAGCAACGCGCCTAGACAGAATAGAACCTCGCTTGAACGAAGCCACACCAGGCGACAGCCGCGACACAACCACACCTAACGCCATACTAAACACTCTTCGAACTTTGGTCGAAGGCGAAACGTTGTCTTATGAGTCTCGTGTACAATTAAAAATCTGGATGCAGGACAACAAAGTTTCAGACTCGTTAATGCGTTCTGTATTACCAACAGGTTGGTCTATTGCAGACCGTTCTGGTGCGGGGGGTCATGGTTCGCGTGGCATTAACGCGATTATATGGAAGGAAAATCATCGACCTGTTTACATTAGTATTTATGTCACAGAAACCGAGCTCTCACTTCAAGCTAGGGACCAACTCGTTGCGCAGATAAGTCAGTTGATTTTACAAAAGTACAAAGACAATTAAGTCACCACTCACCTGACCCTATTTGTATCCTTTTCTAGCCCTTCTATTCCAGAAGGGCTCATTCTGTACTTCCATCTTAAAAACACCACTTATTGAGTAATGACTTACTTATAAATAGGTATAAGATTTACTTATTTAGGGTGAGTTAACGCCCACATTAAGCAACCAAATGCACACAAACGGCGATAATTAAACCATACTCTTACCAAGAAGCACATTTTCTACAAAATAGCTTCACGTAATTTATTGTTGGTATTTGCAACATTGCCAAGGAGATGTCTATTGAGACTTGAAAGAACTTTTAACCCTGATGACTTATCGATGCAAAACATGGAAAGTCCGATATGTATGCCGATAGGGTTTGTTCACTTTTTAGCTCAATCGGAAACACTACAGCAAGTACTTGATACGGTGGCAGAATGGATAAATCGTATATTTAATTCTGACCGTGCGAGTATCACACTTTATGAAAACAATGATCATTTAAAGGTCTACTCTTTCTCTGGTAGTAAAGCGATTCCCGCTGAATTTTTAGTGCCCATTCATCAAGCGTTTGTTGGCCGAGTGTTCAAAAAGCAACAACTGATGATCTGCGACGATGTTACGCAATCTGATGAGATCGATTGTGTGATGCTCGCATCCAATGGTATGGGTACGTGTATGGACGCGCCTTTAATGCACGGTAAAGTCTGCCTAGGAACGCTTAATGTTGCGCATCATCAAACGCACATTTACACAAACGAACAAGCGGCACAGCTTCAGTGCATCGCTAATTGGATTGCTTTAAACATTGCCCTTCATATACAGATTATGAAAATGGAACACCTCGCCACGACGGATGATCTAACAGGTATTCCAAACCGCAGAGAGTTCATGCGACAAATCGAAAGCCGCCTAAATGAATACCGAACCCAGGGCATTGACTTCCATGTTGCTATTTTAGATCTCGACAATTTTAAAAGCCTCAATGACCGATTTGGTCATGACGCAGGCGATAAATCACTGATCCATGCAGTTAACACTATTAAAAGTCATCTACTTGATTGTGACTTACTTGCCAGAGTTGGCGGTGAAGAGTTTGCCATCGTATTAAGAAGTCGCTCATCACAGCAAGCTCTAGACACATTAGAAACGATTCGTAATGCACTAGAAACGACGACCGTTCAACATTCAGGTTGTGATATGAGCTTCACCGCGAGTATTGGGGTAACTCAAGTCTGTCGTCTCGACGACTCATTTGAACCACTCGTTAAACGCGCCGACTTAGCACTTTACAAGGCAAAAGAAACCGGAAGAAATCGCGTTGAGTTTCATATTGGTGAAGAAAGGTAGAAAAAATAAAAAAAGGTAGCGACTCATTGCGCTACCTTTTATCGATTCTAACCCGCTTAAAATAACTAATACGAACTTTAAGCCAGTTAAAAATAAGAATGAGCAAATTTAATTATGCTTTCTTAAGATCTTTAGCTGGGTAAGTTAGTGTTTTTTCGCCTGCTTTTACATGTGTGTAAAAACCGCCACTGCTTAAACCTGTAACAACCATTTCGCCAAGATCGATACCTTTAGTCGCTACTACTACGTCACCGATTGAAAACATATTAAATACCTTGTTTGTTTAGATTAAGACACTAAGTCGTTGCGCAGTATTTAATACGATATTAGGCAAAGCACCTAATCGAGTTTTTTATCGTAAAGATTAATTTATCTTTGTCGTGAACTCTAAGTTTCCACATTGAAAATCACAGGATATTTTCCAAAAAAAGATGCGCTATTCTTGTGAAATACGGTAATATTTTCTAGCATCAAGTGCGGAGGTATTCTCCGCCCTCATTGGAGAAAAATGATGAAGAAAGGCCTAAAAATGCGTGCATTAGAGCGTTCTGATTTGCGCTTTATTCATGAACTGAATAACAACCGAAATATCATGGCCTACTGGTTCGAAGAACCTTACGAGTCTTATGACGAGCTCGAAGAACTTTATCGAAAACATATACATGATGACGCTGAAAGACGTTTTGTCGTCGAAGATGAAGACGGCATCGTAATTGGCTTAGTTGAGCTGATCGAGATTAACTACATTCACCGCAGCGCGGAATTTCAGATAATCATCGCCCCAGAGCATCAAGGCCGAGGTTATGCGACAGAGATGATTAATCGTGCGTTAGATTACTCATTCTCAATTCTTAATCTACGTAAAATCTACTTATTAGTCGCAGTGGATAACGAAGTCGCTATTCACTTATACAAAAAATGCGGCTTTATTGAAGAAGGTCACCTTGTAGAAGAATACTTTATTAACGGCGCTTACAGCGATGTTAAGCGCATGTATATATTAAAACACCAGTACCAGAAAAAGATCGAAGAAAACAACTCAATTCACTAGTTCATTCTATCAAAGTAAAAACGCAGCTATTTGGGCTGCGTTTTTATTTATTCAAATTGATATTGATATGATAATACGATGCGCTTGTCTGCTTCATCCAAATAGGTGTTGTTGTCCATGACAAACGTCATTACGTTAAACGAGTGGCGTCTGTTCACAAGGTAACCAAGACCGATACCACCAAAGAAGCCTTTGTAATTCTCTCCTTCACTGTTTTCTGAGCCGTAAGTGCCCGCTGCGAAGCTGATTAACGTCAGCTCTTTGGTAAACGATTTCAGCGCAAATACACCAACGTAACCGCTACTGCCTGAAGAGCTCATCATATTGAAGCCATTCTCTGCACTTGGCGTGCCCGTAAAGTTAGGCTCGCTACAGTGGCTACTTTCTGCACCGTCACAAACAGGAACATCACCAGTGTTGTACGTATAGCCTGCCATTGGGAAAATTTGGAAGCCTGCTGGCTCAATCCCGAAATAACTTAGCGGCATAAAGGTACCAACGCTGTAGTTGGTTTGATCCGCGCCGTTTACGTATTCATTTTTACCGAAGTTGAAGTTCACGATACCGACCGGAAACAGCCACGAGCCACCAATACGCCACTCGCTCGCATCATCATTGATACGCAGGTTAATTTTGCGCGCTTGGTCAAGCGCAAGTGAGCCCGAAAATGAGATGTTTTGATCATCAAAATCGTAGTTGTTTGCGTAAGACGCGCCAAATTTCGTGATGACTTTTGTTGGGTCATCCGCCAACTTGTTTTTATTGTCTTTTACTCGATGCTCGGCACCATGAGCCAGCGTACTGACCAACAAAGTCGTACACACTAACGCTAGTTTGTTTTTCATTTTTTAGTCCTTTGAGATGTTGAATACCCGCACTTAGCTGCGCAGATATTTTTTGAATCATCACTCACTGGATGTGACAAAAGCGCCCTAACTACCTTAGATGGCGTGACAGCATCCAGTGCAGGTAGTTAGGGTAGAATGGCCTGTAAGGAAGGCGTTTTAGCGATTAGGAATGATTAGTTTTTCCAGTTGTAGCTCATGCTCATGAAGTACAGTGCAGGCTCATCAAAGCCCGCTTGGAAGCGTGGCGTTTCTGACGATTCCATCAAGATCGCTTCAAACGCGAAACCAATTGAGTTTTCTGAATCCAATTTGTAATCAATGCCTGTACCAATGCGGTACGCCTTGCCAGTAGGAACGGTAATGTCACCGTTTGATTGGCTTTCATACATGCTGGTATCGAATGCAAAACCTGCATTCCACATCATTTTTTCATTCAGTTTGTACTGAGTACCCAATGCGATTTGGTAAGTGTCTTGTGTCTCTACGCCCAGCGTGGTTGTGTATTCGCTCCAGTCTTGCCAGTTCACGTTCCACATCACCGCTAGGTCATCATTCACTTCATGGTAAGCACTGAAGATCAGTTGTTGCGGAGCAATGGAGTTACTCTTGTCGAATTCAAATTCGGTTTCAGAAGAGTAAGACAGGCCAAGACGCGTGCCTGGTGTTGCTTCATAAAGCACACCTACTCGGCCGTTGAGCTGAGTATCTTGGTCTTCGTCATTGAAGTTCAAGGCTCCCTTCGTTTCCACTTCATACATACCGTACTGAATGCCAAGCGCCGCACCCACAGACCAGTGATCATTGATGCGGTAAGAAGCGGAAGGTTGAATGGTCAAGGCTTGCGTCGTTGCTGTAGGAATATCTAAATGATTACCCAAAAGACCTTCGTACTCGAGGCCAAGACCGTAGTTGCCATACAGACCAATACCCAGCGTCCATTTGTCGTTCACTTGTTGGCTGTAAAATGCCGACGCCATAGGAACAAAACCAATCACGTTGCCCGCATCGCCAGTCATCGTGTCTAGTTGCGCGTCACCGTAAAGGCCAATCAGGTTACCAGAGAAAGATTTACCAGAAACATTCGCCAGACCAGCCGGGTTTGCTGCCATTACTGAGGCATCTTGCGCACGAGCCGCCATACCAGCGGATGCCAAACCAATATCCGATGCTGTTGTTTCGTAAAGGTATAACCCACCCGCTTGCGCAGCAGCACACGTCAGTAGAGAGCTCGCTACGACGATTTTTGAAAGATTTTTCATGCTAAAACCTATTATTTTTTGGGGAACCCACGCTGCGACGGTGGTTGTATATCAATGAAAGGCATTGGCCAATCGCACACAGCGTGGGGGTGTTGTGGAGTCAGTTGAAATCAGAGTTATTGCTCGTTCACCTCAAGTTCAGAGGGTTTCTTTCGCTTAAACTTCTCGCGCAGAGATTGCATCATCACGAAGAACACTGGCGTCAGCAACGTGCCTACAAACGTAGAGAGAATCATGCCGCCAAATACCGCAAAGCCCAGTGAGTGACGAGATGCCGCACCGGCACCCGATGCAATCACCAACGGGAATACCCCCCAGATGAAGGCGAACGCAGTCATCTGTACTGCACGGAAACGGATTCGAGCAGCTTCTTTGGCAGCATCAATGATTGATAAGCCCTTTTCTTCTCGCAGAACTTTGGCAAATTCCACGATAAGAATCGCCACTTTGGCGGACATACCGATCAAGATGACCACACCAATCTGCACGTACAAATCGAACGGTTGTCCCACCAGCAGTAGCGTGCCCATTGCGCCGAGAATCGCGACTGGAACCGCCATCATTACCGCAGCAGGAATGGTCCAACTTTCGTACTGAGCCACCAAAAACAAGTAGGTGAACAGCAAAGACAATGCGAACGCGATTGGTGCCATGTTGCCTGCTTTCATCTCTTGGTAAGTCATGCCTGACCACTCGTACGAGTAACCACTTGGCAAAGATTCCGCAGCCAGTTTTTCAATCGCTTTTACAACATCACCCGAGCTGTAACCTGGCGCTGGCGCACCGTTCACGGTTGCAGAACTGAACATGTTGTAGTTCGACAAGGTATCAGGGCCGAAGATCGGCTTCACTTTCACTAGCGTTGCCAGTGACACCATTTTTCCAGAGCTAGAACGAACAAACAGATGGTCGATGTCGTCGATGTTGTCACGATATTGCTCTTCTGCTTGCACTTTCACTTGGTACGAACGACCAAACAAGTTGAAGTCAGAAATGTAGGCACCGCCCAACTGCGCTTGCAGTGTGCTGAAGATTTCATTCAACGGTACGCCCATCGAAATCGCTTTATCGCGGTCAATATCGATGTAACGTTGCGGAATGTTCGCACGGAAAATCGAGAACGCACGTGCCACTTCAGGCAGTTGGTTGATTTGGGCAACAAAATCAGCGGTTGTTTTTGCCAACTCTTGTGGAGAACGACCTAAGTTGTCTTGCAGCACAAGGTTGAAACCATCCACCGCACCCATACCTTTGATTGCCGGCGTCGCGAAAACGAACGAAGCGGCATCTGGCGTTGAGTTCAGCATTTGGTTAACTTTATTCATCAATGCGCGTTGGTGTAGTTCAGGGTCTTTACGTTTGCTCCAGTTATCCAGTTTGATGATCAACATGCCCGAGTTTGGAATCGACGCCATATTAATTACCGAGAAGCCCGCAACCGAAACCACGTTCTCCACACCTTCCATCTGTTTTAGCTCATCAACGTACTTCTTCATTAATGGTGCAGTACGCTGCAATGCTGCTGCGTCTGGCAAACGCATTTCGACCATGAACACGCCTTTATCTTCGTTCGGAACGAAAGAAGAAGGTACGGTCATGAACGCAAATGCCAGCACCGCAATAAGCGCGCCATAAACACCGATACTCAGCACAATGCGGCGGCTCAAGAAGCCAACTAAACCTTGGTATTTGCGCGTTATTGCTTCAAAACCTCGGTTAAACGCACGCAAAGGCGCAATAGGTTGCGAGTGAGTAGATTTCAACATCAACGCACAAAGCGCTGGCGTTAACGTTAATGCGTTGATCGCAGAGAGCAGCACCGATACACAGATGGTGACCGCGAACTGGTTGAACATTCGACCAGAAATACCCGGCAATAGCGCAACCGGTACAAATACCGCCAACAAAATAAGCGTTGTTGCCAATACTGGCCCTGTCACTTCTTTCATAGCTTGGATCGTGGCCGGAATCGGGTCTAAATGCTCTTCATGGATAACCCGCTCCACGTTCTCTACCACGATGATCGCATCGTCCACCACGATACCGATGGCGAGGATCAAGCCAAACAACGAGATCGTGTTAATGGTCATGCCCATCACGCCCATGATTGCGAACGTCGCAATAATGGAAACCGGAATCGCTAAGGTTGGAATGATGGTCGCTCGCCAGTTCTGCAAGAAAACGTACACAACGAAGGTGACAAGAAGTACCGCAATCACCAGCGTCTCATACACTTCATCAATCGATGTCTCTACGTATTCGGTAGAGTCATACGCGATGTCGTAGACCAAATCACCAGGAAACGATTTCTCGTACTCTGTCATGGCCTCTTTCACGCGTTCCATCACGTCTAGCGCGTTCGCGGTCGGTAACTGGTACAAGGCCAGAACGGCGGCTGGTTCGTTATTCATACGACCATCAGCTTCGTAACCTTGTGCACCAACTTCCACACGAGCCACATCTTTCAAGCGAATCAAAGAACCTTTCTTGCTCGCGCGGATGATGATGTTCTCAAACTCTTCCGCAGAAGTGAGGCGGCCTTTGGTTTGCAAAACATATTGATATTGCTGGTCACCCGGAGCTGGCATACCACCGATCTTACCCGCCGCCACTTGGATGTTTTGCGTTTTAATTGCGCCAATAACATCGCTAGCAGAAAGCTTCAAGGTAGCCAGTTTATTTGGGTTCAACCAAATACGCATTGAGTAGTCTTTCTTACCCAGCAGCGTAATGTCACTCATACCTTCGATACGTTTTAGACGCTCGACAATATTGAGATCCGCGTAGTTAGAAAGGTAGATACTGTCGTGAGACTGTTTCGGAGAACGCAGTGTGATAACGCCCAGCATGTCGGAAGATTTCTTCTTAACCGTCACACCGATTTGGTTTACTTCTTGTGGTAGAGACGACGTCGCCTGTGCCACCAAGTTGTTCACACGAACCTGCGCCATATCGCCATCTGCGCCCACTCGGAAGTAAATACGCAATGTGTATGAGCCATCGTTACCAATCACAGAAGACATGTAAATCATGTCTTCAACGCCGTTGACTTTGGCTTCTATCGGTTGTGCTACGGTCTTTTTAACCACGTCCGCGTTTGCACCCGGATACATGGTGCTCACCGTAATTACCGCTGGAGAGATTTGAGGATACTCAGAAATTGGCAAGACTTTCAGGGCGAGCATACCCATCAATGTCATCGCCAGTGAGATCACCAAAGCAAATTTCGGCCGGTGAATGAAAAATTTACTTAACATCAGTACTCACTCAGCCTTGTTCACTCTGTAGCTCAACGTCTTTCACCGTTGCACCCGGACGCACTTTTTGTAGACCATTGACGATGACTTTTTCGTTAGCCGCCAAACCAGTCAGCACAGCACGTTTCACACCGTAGGTCTGACCGAGTTCAACGTTACGACGAGACACCACGTGATCATCACCAACCACCATGACGTAGTCACCCGCTTGGTCTTGTTGAACAGCCGCCGATGGGATAAGCAAACCATCAATGGTTTTGTTGCGCAGCTTGATGGTCAAGTTGCCATATTCACCCGGCATAAGCGCGTAAGTTGGATTATCGAATTGTGCTTCTGCTCGAATTGAGCCTGTTTCTAAATCGATCTTATTGCCAACGGCGTAGATCTTGCCTTCAAGCGGGTACAATGAACCGTCTGAAAGCGTCAGTGTTAAATCAACATCCAGTTTGTCATCGTTACGATGGGCCACATCAATCGCACTTCTTACGCGGCGGTAGAGCTTCTCATCCACATCAAAGCCAAAGCGAATTGGGTCTACTTGAGTGATCGAAACAAGAGGAACGAGTTGAATTTTCGAAATACGGTCACCCACTCGGAAGTTGCTGAAACCCACGCGGCCAGAGAAAGGAGCACGCACAGAGCTAAACTCAAGATCGAGCCTTGCTGAAACCAGCGTCGCTTTCGCCTCTTCTACCGAAGCAATCGCTGCGGCGTGCGCGGCAATGGCGTCATCGTATTGCTGCTCACTGATGCTTTTATCTTTGATGAGTTTCTTCACACGTTCTGCATCACGCATAGTTTGAACGAGTTGTGCTTTTGCTTTTTGCAACGACGCTTTTGCATACGCCAGTGCCGCTTTGTAAGGACGGTCGTCGATTTCAAACAGCAATTGGCCTTTTTCGACCATATCGCCATCTTTAAAATGAATCGCGGTTAATTCGCCACCGACTCGAGGCATAATATCAACGTCATTTACCGCTTCAGTTCGACCGATAAAAGTATGATAAGGAGTGATTTTTGTTTCGGTTAGGGTAACGGTTTCAACAGAGGGTGCTTGGGCAGTTTTCGTTGCGATATCGCCAGTTTTGCATCCTGATAGTAATGCAGAAGATATAGCAATAGATACCAACGCAAATTTATATTTGGCTTTCATGATAAACCTACTTTATGTAGAAAGTGCCCTAGCCTAAATATTTAAATATATGGATAAACACACTTTCTATTCTGGAAATAAACGAGGGAGTTAGAATTGGTAGTTAAATTCGATACGGTGATCACCATCACCGAAATTAACGTGATCATTCCAGTTTGCAAAGTAACGAATATTTGCGCGAGGATTAATTTGATAAGACAACGCAAACTCATGAGCCAAGATATTATCTTCACCTGCATAATAAGTATCTTTATATTGACTAGACCCAGACAACGTATGCATATACATTGGGTTGTAGTTAATCCAGATTTTATCGGTTAATTCAATTTTTGAGTACATACCCACAACAGTGAAAGTACCTGGAATTTCATAACCTTTGTCATCACCACTAAAATCATTAGCAATAGTGACACCCGCACCAGCTAAAGGAAATAGCTGCAACATACCAAACTTAGGTAGACCTTGAATAAAGCTATAAGATGCATCTAATTTATCGTTATCAACGTCGTAGTTTACATCTAATTGACGGCCTAGACCTTTTGCGACTTCTACTTGGAAATTACGTAGTCTGAAAGAGTCAATGCTGTCATCAACGTTGGCATATATTGGATCGTCATTGTCGCGAATGCCAAATAGCTCACCACCAATGCCTTTCATTTCAATGATGTTCATCGCCATGGTACCAGGCTGGCTAGATTGGTAAGTTTGACCGATTTTGATGTTCGCGCCTTTATCAGTAATACCAAAGCCAGCTTGGGTGTATACCGCAAGTGGGTCAGACATATCTTGTAGTTCTTCGTTATTGTTTGTCTGCGCATAGGCAGAAGACGCGAGTTGTAGGGCTGCAACCATAATGGCAACAGACGGTTTCACTAAATTCATAAAACTGTATCCATTTTAATGATTATAAAATTATTCACGTCATGAGGTCATCATAAATAGCAAGCAACACAACTCGCTTTGGATAACATAAATTATCAAAGCAAATTCAATAATGACGAAACATTCGACGTTTTAATTAAAATAAAATAAAGCATCGTAAAAGTTCAATCACCGCTACTTATATCTTATATAACTTGAAATTTGGTAATACCAATGAAGAAGGAAATATTAAAACTTATGAAAATTCAATTATCATTAGAACAAATGATTAATTAATTTTACCATATAAATAGAGAGTGCAATGGATTTAGGTGATCGCGATCAATGTTTCATTTCGATCGTACAATACTCTTCAGATTAATTAGAACATTATAATAATTTAAAAAACCTTAGTTTGATTAGCCTAGCATCAGATTAGAATAGTAGGCCTATAATAAATAAAAAGGGAGTCACTCTCTGTGATTCCCTTTTATTATCGAGCGATAAAGCGCCGATGCGTTTCGATAACTAAAACGCAAACAATTCGCACTATTGCAGTTTCTCTATTCCCATATTGAACAGTGCAAAACTATAAATATCTGCATTTGTCTCAATTATTTTACGCGTTGGTGTGCCTGCACCATGTCCTGCATTGGTTTCGATGCGAATTAAGGTCGGATTTGAACCCGCTTGCTTCGATTGCAACTCAGCAGCAAATTTGTATGAGTGAGCAGGAACAACACGGTCATCATGATCACCCGTTGTAATCAATGTTGCTGGGTATTCCACCCCCGCTTTTACATTGTGCACTGGCGAATAACCTTTCAGATATTGGAACATCTCTTTACTTTGCTCTGCCGTACCGTAGTCATACGCCCAACCAGCACCTGCGGTAAAAGTATGGTAACGCAGCATATCCAGTACGCCGACTGCTGGCAGCGCCACTTTAAACAGCTCTGGACGTTGCGTCATAACGGCCCCCACTAACAAGCCACCATTCGATCCACCGTTAATGGCTAACTTGTTTGATGACGTTACCTTTTCATCAATTAGGTATTCAGCCGCCGCAATAAAGTCATCAAACACATTTTGCTTTTGCATTTGAATGCCAGCGTTGTGCCATTCTTTGCCATATTCCCCACCACCACGAATGTTCGCTACCGCGTAAACACCACCAAGCTCTAACCAAGCCGCACGTGTCGGGCTAAAAGATGGCGTGAGGCTAATGTTGAAACCGCCATAACCATATAGGAAGGTTGGTGCACTGCCGTCCATCGGTGTCCCTTTTTTATAGGTGATGATCATCGGCACTTTTGTTCCGTCTTTTGAGGTGTAAAACACCTGGCGAGATTCATACAAAACAGGGTCAAATGGCGCTTTAGATTTGTAGTACACCTCGCTATCACCATCTTTGATGTTCAGACGATAGGTAGTGCTTGGCATCTTGTAGTTGGTGAAAGAGTAGTAGACTTCGGTTTCTTCTTTTTTCCCCGAGAAACCGTATGCGCTGCCAATATCAGGCAATTTGATTTCTCGGATGAGTTTGCCGTTCATGTCGTATTGCTTCACCATCGAGATCGCATCAACAATATAGCTCGCAAACAAATTGCCACCCGCGGTAGAAACACGTAACACGTTCTTTGTTTCAGGAATCAAATCTTTCCAGTTTTTGGGCTGCGGCTGACTTGCATCCACCGTCACGACGCGTTTGTTCGGCGCATTAAGGTTCGTAACCAAGTACAGTTTCGTGCCTTGGTTGTCTATCACCCAAGTATCAGAACTGGTGTTATCTAAAATGGTTTTCAGCGGGCTATTTGGCTTACTCAGGTCTTTGAAGAACAGTTTGTTGCCCGACGTCGATACGCTGGCTGAGATAAACAAGTAGCGTTCATCTTCCGACGTGTAACCCCCAACGTAGCGATACTTTTCGTCCTTTACACCACCGAAAATTAATTGGTCTTCACTTTGTTTCGTCCCTAGTTTATGAAAGTAGAGCTTGTGTTGGTCTGTCTTCGCGGAAAGTTCACTCCCTTTTGGCTTGTCATAACTTGAGTAATAGAAGCCTTGATTGCCGAGCCAACTGATGCCACTGAACTTAATATCCACCAGCGTTTCACCGACGGGCTTTTTGGTTTCTGTGTCTAACACAATGACTTTGCGCCAATCGCTACCGCCTTCCGAAATGCTGTATGCAACCAAAGATCCATCTCGTGAAAAGCTCACTCCCGCTAACGATGTGGTGCCATCTTCACTAAAAGTATTTGGATCGAGGAAAATTTCTGCTTCACCATCACCTAGCTGCCGATAAAGCACGTCTTGGTTTTGTAACCCGTCATTTTTGTAGAAGTAAGTGAACTTACCCTCTTTGAACGGCTGGCTTTGTTTTTCGTAATCCATGAGCTTAGTAATGCGCTCTTCAATCTGCTCGCGGTAAGGGATTTTCGCCAGATAATCAAACGTCACTGCATTTTGCGCCTTCACCCATTCCGCGGTTTCTGGGCTGAGATCGTCTTCCAACCAGCGATAAGGATCACTCACTTTTGTACCAAAGTAGTCATCGACAATATCCACTTTTTGTGTGGTTGGATACGTGATGGCTTTCGGGCTTACCTGTTCAACCGACGATTGCGCCGCTTCATTGGCATGCGCCACAGACAACACACTTCCGAGTGCGAGAGCTGTTGTGAGTGCTAGGGTGTTCTTTTTCATGAAATTCCTTTTTATTTTTCTGTTGTCTTTTTGTGCAATACATCAGAACTCTACTATATATCGACAAAATGAATCTAATTTCATTAAACGAGTTGTGAAAGCCATCCTAACTCCCTCATTTCCTTCCAGTTCTACAAACTAGTAAGTGGAAGTGTAGAACTTGGGAACAATACTGAAGAGCCACGATGGCGTTTACTCTCTTTCGTCTAAGTCAGCTCGATTTGGCGCAAAACCCCAGACTCAGAAGCGAAATCTTGGTCGTGACTAATCAGAACAAATCCACCTTTGTATACATTTAACGCCTGACTAAGCATTATTTTTGACTCGAGGTCGAGATGGTTATCTGGTTCATCAAGCAGCAGCAAAGGCTGAGAATTTTGGTGGCTGACTATCAGCATCGCGAGCTTCATCTTCTCGCCACCGCTCAGTAGGCGCCCCAATCGAAACACTGCATCTCGACGAAAACCGATCCCGGCCAATAAGGTCCTCGCTTCACTTTCCGTCATCTCTTGGCAGCTCTCCATTACGTTCTCAAGTAACGAAAGATTTGGATTCACTGCACCAAAATGTTGGTCGAGATAATACAAAGGCGTATTCACTTGCAACTCACCACTCTGCAACGATAACTCGCCAAGCAACGTCTTTAACAAGGTTGATTTTCCGCAGCCATTTCTCCCTTTGAGATGGACTTTGTCGTTCGCAAAAATCTGCAACGTGATAGGCGTAGAATTCCCAAAAGGTAATATACCTTCTTGTATCGACAACACTTTTCGCGAACGGTTCGGATTATCTGTAAGATAAAGCTTTTGCGCCTTGAGTTGCTCATGTCGCGATTGCAACGCCTGTTCTTTGGCTTGTAAATGCGCTTGTCTGAGTTGCTCATTCTTATTGCGATTTGAAGCGCTGGCGGTCGCGCTATCCTTTTTTCCATCAAGCAAAATTTTGGGCTGACTGCCGTCTTTGCGCAGTTTGTTCCCTTGCGCGGCGCGTTGGTCTGCTTTTTCACGATTTTTCTGGGCTTGCTCGGCTAACCGTTTTTTCTGTTTATCGACTTGCGCTAACTGCCTCTCGACCGCTTGCAGTTCAGTGCGTTTTTTCTCGGCGTACACATCGTAATTTCCACCAAAAGCCTGTAAACCTAGGCCCGATAGCTCCCAAATTTCCTCCATCTCTCGCAGCAGCTCACGATCGTGACTGATGAGTAAAATCGCACCGCTGAAATGCGTCATAGACTCTATCAGCCATTGTTTCGCCTCGGTATCGAGGTGATTGGATGGCTCATCGAGAATCAAAAGATCCGTTTCGTTTTCAAATAACTGCCATAACTGCAAACGCGCCAACTGACCACCACTGAGCCGAGCACAAGAGAAATCAGGGTCTTGCGGCAAGCCCATCGCAGCAAGCTGCTGTTTGAGTTTCAGTTCAATATCCCACTGTTCGCCAACCAGTTCGAACCAATGCTCAGAAACATCACCTTGTTCAATCTGCTTCAAAGCATGTAAGGCCGAGTCTGTTCCCAGAAATTGGGCGATCGATTGCTGACCTGAAAGCAGATCAGACGGCTGCTGGCGATACATCATGAAAGAAGAGGGAGCAGTCACAACACCGCTGGCAGGCTGAATTTCTCCCGCTAAAATGGAAGTCAAAAGCGACTTGCCGATGCCATTGCGCCCAACCAAACCAACACGTCGTTTAGTCATGGAACAAGAAATAGACTGGAATAGCGTATCGCCATTATCAAACTGATGGCTAACATTAAAAGCTTGTAAAACTGGCATAATTTGCCTCCTGTATGACAGGGACAACAGCCGTAGCTATGATTTGAAATGGCAACAAAACGCGTGCACAAACGCATTAAGCTCTATGTAAAGCTCGACGATATACGTCAAATCAAAAAGTCGTCTTGTTGCAAAGAAATATCGGAAAGTGAGCTACGCCTACTAACCCTGCAGATCCAAAAAATAAGTAAAAATATGGATGACAGGTTTAGTTCTTCATGTTGGCGTAATCTCCTAGAGAAATGATGCACAGAGTGTAGCCGCTTTTTTGTTCAAAAAGCAAGCTTTCTAACCAAATGTGAACAAAAAGAAAGTTTCACAGTAAGTTGTTATATCACATTAACTTTTTAACAAGTCTTTGAACAATTTCGAGATCTTAGCAACACAATTTTTATCCAAGCCATACTATGCTTAGGGTAAAGATAATCCACATAAGGGCGTGGTTATGAAATACAAACATATCCTTGTTGCACTCGAACTGTCAGATGAAAGCACCGTGCTTATCGACAGAGCGGTATCAATGGCAAACTATCTCGACTCCGATATCTCCTTTATTCATATTGATGGTACGCACGGAGAAATCTATCGTGAGCTTGTAGACATTAAAGAAAACCCGGATCAAAGGCCATTGAATGAGCATTCAATGGAATGTTTAACAACATTTAGTGATTACATGGATTACCCACTTAAACATTTCTTCGTAGGTACTGGCGACTTGGCTGATAAATTAGAGGTCACCATTAAAGAGCAAGAAGTGGATCTTCTGATTTGTGGCCACCACCAAGATTTCTGGAGCAAGATTATTTCTTACTCGAGACACTTAATTAACAAGTCACCGGTGGATATTCTAGTCGTCCCTATTCATGATTAGTAAAACGTAACGCTTCCCAAAACCACCAATTTATTTGGTGGTTTTTTATTGATATTGAAACAGCTTAAACAGTTTTCCAAACTAGCTTGGCGATCATTTATGAGTTACATTTTCTAACCAACCCGCGCTCCTACTGGGCATGGTTATTTAGATAGCAAGGATCCCTATGGCAAATAAAAAAGTACTCATTCTCTTTGCTCATCCTTCCCAGCATCGTTCAGAAGTGAATACTCCACTTTTCAAAGAAGCTCAAAAAATTGAAGGCGTGACATGTGTTGATCTCTATGGCGAATACCCTCGTTTCGATATTAATATCGACCGTGAGCAGCAACGCTTACGTGAGCATGACGTGGTGATTTTCCAATTTCCACTATATTGGTATTCAACGCCTGCGATTTTAAAAGAGTGGCAAGATCTGGTTTTGGAATATGGCTTTGCTTACGGTACAGATGGCACAGCACTGCAAGATAAGACCATGCTTTGTGTGCTGTCTGCAGGGGGTAAAGAAGAAGCTTATAAGGCAGAGGGCTACAACCACTTTACGATTCGTCAACTGCTTGCGCCTATTGAACAAATGTCCGCACTGACCGGCATGAACTACATTGCCCCTCTCGCGATGTTTGGCGCACGTACAGCAGATGAAGAAGGGCGAATCCCTCGTCATGTCGAGCGGTACAAGAGCCTGCTAACAGCTTTAGTCGAAGATAGGTTGGATGTTGAAGCTGCGGCGTCATTAATCAAGCTTAACAGCGCATTGCCAGAGCTCATTAAGGAGGCTTCATGACAGGGATATTCTTACAAGCCTTCGTATATTTGATTGCTGCTGTAATTGCAGTCCCACTTGCTAAGCGTTTGGGACTTGGGTCCGTTTTAGGCTATCTCATCGCAGGTGTGGTCATTGGCCCAATTATCGGTTTAGTCGGTGAAGAAACAACAACAATACAGCACTTTGCCGAGTTTGGCGTGGTGATGATGCTGTTTCTCGTTGGTTTAGAGCTCGAACCCAAAATGTTGTGGGCGATGCGCAATCGCTTAATGGGTTTAGGAGGTCTGCAAGTCGCTGGTACCGTCGCGGCGATTATGGGTATTGCCTTATACTTTGACCAGCCTTGGACCATAGCCTTAGCCATAGGTTTGATCTTCGCCCTCTCTTCTACTGCGATTGTTTTGCAAACTTTTAGCGAAAAAGGATTAACGAAGACGGAAGGTGGACAAAACGCTTTCTCCGTGTTGCTTTTTCAAGATATTGCAGTGATACCAATGTTGGCGTTCATTCCCCTATTGGCCTTACCTGAATTAATTGAACAGGCACAGTCCGCAGCACAAACAGCCGCAGCGCACCATGAAGAATTAAGCCTCGTTGCGGGGTTGCCAGGCTGGGCATACGGCATCGTAATCACAGCATCGATAGCAATCGTCGTCGTTGGTGGACACTTTTTAAGTCGACCGCTGCTCAATTATGTGGCTAGCTCTGGTTTGCGAGAAATCTTTACCGCAACTGCACTCATGCTTGTCATTGGTATCGCTGCACTAATGAGTTTAGTGGGCTTATCTCCTGCCTTAGGAACCTTCTTGGCTGGCGTTGTATTGGCGAACAGTGAATTCCGCCACGAGTTAGAATCCAATATCGAACCATTTAAAGGCCTATTGTTAGGTCTGTTCTTTATTACCGTTGGCGCAGGGATCAACTTCTCGGTCCTTTTTGGTGATTTCTGGTTGGTCATGGCATTGACCATTGGCGTGATGGTTTTGAAAGCCTTGGTGCTGTTTATTCTGGCACTGATATTTAGGGTGAAAGGCAGCAACCGCTGGCTGTTTACCCTAAGCTTGGCTCAAGCAGGTGAATTCGGCTTTGTGCTTCTAAGCTTTTCAGTGCAAAACCACGTCATCCCATTTGAACTTTCACAAACTCTTGCGTTAGTGGTTGCGATTTCGATGTTCCTGACACCAGGTTTGTTTATTCTGTTTGATAGAGTGATTCTGCCGCGCTTTGAAAGCCAGTCAAATGAACGCGAAAGCGATACGATTGAGGAAACAGGCACGGTGATCATCGCCGGCATCGGCCGCTTTGGACAAATAGTGAATCGCCTATTGGTATCAAACGGCGTGACTACCGTGGTACTTGACCATCAATCTGACCAAGTCGATAACATGCGCCAGATTGGCACTCGCGCCTATTTTGGCGACGCGACTCGACCAGATATGCTACATACAGCCGGCATTGAGCACGCCGCTGCGTTGGTTGTGGCGATTGATAACCAAGAATCGAGTGTAGAACTGGTGAAGTACGTTAAGCACACGTACCCAAAAGTAACAGTGATTGCACGTGCCTTTGACCGTGGACATGGCTATCTTTTGCGTCAAGCGGGAGCTGATATTATTGAATCAGAGACCTACCATTCTGCATTGGAGATGGGCGGTCACACAATGAAAGCACTTGGCATTCACCCCTTCTTTGTTGAACAACAGAAGGCGACATATAAGCGTGTTGAAGCACGTAAGTCAGAAATACTTTACAAAGCTTGGGAGGATGATTCTGAAGGTGAACGCTATGACAACAATTTCCGACAACTGTTTATTCAGTTAGAGGAGAAAATGGCGGAAGAGATGCAAAAAGATCGTCATGACAAACTATCGCGGTCAGAACGTGGTTGGACACCGCCACCTAAAGGTTACGCCGATGACTTTAATGAAGATAACGTCCAAGAGCTAACACCACCAAGAGAAGAGCCTATCCAACGATAACGCACTCCATATTAAAAACCTCCCACTTGGGAGGTTTTTATTTTTTCAGTACAGAGCCACACGCCGTGCAGGATAAAATGATCTTCTCGATATTACATAAGATCATTCATTAAAATCTCATACTCTTCGTTTGCTTCTTCCACTAAATGAGAAAGCTCTAACGCATCAGTAACTGCAAGATTGAACTGCCACGGAGTTGTGTCTTCTTTACCACAGATTCGAGTTTCACACCCACGACTCTCAAAAGACAAATCATCAAACTCTGTGGTGTGGCGCTCTTGAAGTTCAACAATCTCAACTTCTAATTTACCGACAGGATTGACTTTAACGTGGGCATGTAACTCCGAACTGTTAGACAAACAATAATCTCTATGAACCGCAATCATGGCCGCCTCCTTGGTCTGCCAACTGACAACTCAACATTGAGTGTAGACGAGGGATTTTGAACGTGGCGTGAAATAATAATGAAGATTGATCTGTCTCATTAGAACAGACAATTGTTGTCATGAAGGCATGAGCCAGTATGAATCTCATCTGATTTAAATTGTTCTGAGATCGTAATAGTTGGCATTTACCGAGACTTTCCCTATTATCGAAACAAAATTACTGTGGTCATTCTTTAGAGGTCAGTATGGAGCTTGAAGCCGTTGCTAAAGCACTAAAAGAGTTAGGGCATCCGACTCGTTTAAGTATTTACAAAGAAGTCGTCAAAGCGGGATACAAAGGTATCGCGGTAGGCGGCGTACAAGAAAAGCTTGGCATTCCAGCATCCACTCTCTCTCATCATATCTCGAGCCTTGCTTCAGCCGGTCTTCTCACCCAGCGCCGTGAGGGTAGAACCCTTTTTTGTGTTGCAGAATATCAGTGCTTAGATGACGTAATTGGTTTTTTAAAAGCAGAATGTTGCGTTAACGAGTGCTCATAAATTTCTAGCAAAAACGAGAGAGTTTGAGTTTATATTGAACTTCAGCAGAACGTGAATGACGATGAAAAACATACACACCGAAGTTGCTAACCTCGGTGTGTACATCTTCTACTTCGCGACGAGTAACATCGACGACTTAGATGGTACGATTAACTTACCGTCAGTTGGAATGATTTGTTCTGTCATCAAATCAACCCAATTACCATCGATTTTTAATGTCAAAGACTGTTGACGCTGTGATTTATTAAGCACCACAATACCTTTGTCACCTCGCTTCAGTACGAGCATGTCATCGTTACCTTCAAGAACACTCATCGGCTCGCCATGCGTCATATTATGGAACTGGATCATTTTTGCCATTCTCGGATCGCTCCATGCACCTTGCCATCTTGGCTGACCATTTTTACCTTTAATACCGCTGGTGTTTAAGTCGGTATAAATCAACGGCACACCACCATCTCGGCCTAGAATATAGGCATAAGCTAACCATTCATTTTCCTCGTCCATGATGAGATCAAGAAAGACATCATTGTTAGGAATATCATGTGTGATAGCAAATGTAATCGCACGACCGGGGGACAGAGCCTGACCAAAACAATAGGGATCAATCAGAGACTTGAAGCTGCCCTTTTTAGCAAACGCCTTAAACATGGTTGAGAACAAAGGGAAATCGTACGCACCTAGGCGAGTTTCCTGTAGATACGGCTCAAGAAACAGCTGATACTCTTCTTCCGTCGCACCGCCATCGGTAATAATTTCACCAAATATATGCACATCCCGCGTGATGTCGTCTGTCCAAACACGCTTAAGATGCTCTAACGTCATGTGTTTCGCAGCGTCAATACGAAAACCTTTCACACCAATAGCTTTCAGCGCCTTTAGGTACGCTCGCTGCTGCTCAACTACATGGTCACAAACACGAAGAGTTGGCAAGCCAGGATCGGTTGGCCCACCTGTGATACGTCCGTTTTGAACCTGCCACTTATCTTTCCAGTCTTTGATGCCGAATGCTTCAACAAAGTCCTCTTCATCAAAAAGTGGTTGAGATAGATCGCCAAACAACGCTAGCGACTGATATTTCTGTTTGTTGTTCTGGTATTCCTCCAAGACCTCTTGTCTTGGGTACTGAAGGTCTCTGCGAAGGTGGGCCTCATTTGCCATATGGTTAAACACTACGTCGGCATAAACCCACACACCAACTTGCTCCAGTTCACGAACCATATGAATAAAATCTTTGGTATCACCCAAGGCATTATCGATAACACGATAATCTTGTGGTTGATAACGCTGCCACCAGCGCTCATCGTGTGCGCTTTTCATTGGTGGCGAAACCAACACAGAGCCATAACCAAGCTCGCGGATTTCTTTTGCTCGTTGGGCAATGTCAGCATACTTCCAATCAAACGCATGTAAGATAACGTTTGCACCGAATGATTGTGTTTCCTGTGAGCCACTCATGTTGTTCTCCTGCTCGTTTCCACTCACGATTACTTGTTTGCATTTTTTTGTGAGTGAATTCAATAATCGAAATTATAAAAGCTATTCATCAGAGGCACTCACCCTTTTAGCACTAACTCAAGGCTGAAATCGAAGGCGTAGCAACTCATCCATTGCACAGCGATAAATCGTTCTGAGTGAATAACGGGCACACAACATACAACCCAAATAGCCCAACACAAACCTAAAATATTGTTTTTATTGGCAAAAACATCAATCAAAAAAGATGCAACATAAGACCTACGTACGCCCTAAAATAGGCCCAAAGGATAAAAATAGCCAAGCCAACCCGTTTAGTAATCAATTGTTAATAAAACGAAACTGGCAGGTGGATCACGTTTGGCGCGTTTCAAAAATCCAGTAAATCACCATACCTAGCGTTAAAAGACTAAAGATTTCTGTTTGTATCTGTCCCGAAATGACTTCAAAATGCGAAACTTAGCTTATCTCTATGGGGTATGCTCTACCTTGGAGGATAATAATGAATATCAAAGAATTTTCTGACCTCGTCGGGCTATCTGCTCATACACTTCGATACTATGAAAAAATCGGTTTACTTAAACATGTCCATAGAAACGCGAGTGGACATCGAATGTATAGTTCGAAAGATCTAAACTGGATAAGCTTTGTTAAACGTTTAAAAGAAACTGCAATGCCACTTGAAGAGATTCTAGAATATGCCAAATTAAGGGAAGTCGGCTCTCAATCTGTACCACAACGTCAAGCCCTGTTAGAACAACACCAAGAAAACCTCAAACGCCACATTGAGCAACAGAAAAAGCACTTATCGGCTCTAGAAGAAAAAATTGCCTTGTATAAAAGCGGAAAAGTTCGTTGACTTAGAGTTAACTCTAACGATTAAGGTGTGTTTACGTTTATTCACTAGGAACATACCGATGGAACAATCACGCTTTAACAAAGGATTAGAACTACTCTCTCAAATTGATGGCGACGCTGGTCATAATGTCATCGAAACCTTACAAGATATTTGTCCAGATTTAGCTCAGTACACCATTGAGTATCCGTTTGGCGATATTTATGCTCGCCCGGGCTTAGACCTAAAATCGAGAGAAATCGCAACCGTCGCCGCGCTAACGGCAATGGGGAATTGCGCGCCGCAACTAAAAGTGCACTTAAATGCAGCGCTGAATGTAGGCTGTAGCGAGGATGAGATTAAAGAGATCATTTTGCAGATGTCCGTCTACGCAGGTTTTCCCGCGGCATTAAACGGCATGTTTGCATTCAAAGAAGTGCTAGCGGAAAGAGCAGAGTAATAACGACGTTGAAATCAATTTAACCGCAATTAAAAACGGCCCTTGGGGTTCGGGCCGTGATTAAAACAACGAGTGAATTAGCGCTCAGGAGTTTCAAGCAGTTTAACCGCGCAATCTACCGCGTTGTTAATGCCTTGACTGCTCTCCAACTTGCCTGAACTTGCAGGACCAAGGGCACAAGAATACAAAGCCAGCTGCTTATCGAACGGCAGATCCAACTGTTCATAGAGATTTTGTCGGATTCTTGCATGTTGTTCTGGTTCTTGGTTAGCAAGGCTAATCAACGTTTCATAAATAAGCGTTTTCATGTCTTTCCCTTTTCACTTTATTGCACGGGGTGCATATATATTGTATCCATTTGAGAAGCACAAATCAGAAGCTAGGTCACAGAACGCGTCGCTAAAAAAGTTTATCTGCGCGGTAAATTGCAATACAAACCTAAAGCCGTTTAGAAAAAGGGCAACTGATAACTCGATAGATCAGCCGATTAACTAGCATTCGCCGCTGTTTGTTCATAATCGTGTCCGATATAAACAAAAACGCCGCTGTATCAGCGACGTTTTATCTCGACTTTAGTTAATCGAATTTTTTTAGTTGAAGTGCACTAGCATTTCAACGTCATCGCCTTGCTCTGGAGCCTGAAGAGCGAAGTGCACGTACCCTGCTTCAGTAACAGGAATCGCAAGGTATTCATTGCTGCCTGCATAGTTGGACGCATACTCGTGCTGCTCTACTGTAGGCCAATGCTCCCTACTCGCGTATAGATCGACATTACCAGTTTGAGAGTGAGCCGTTAGCCATACACGAACCTCTTCAACACCTTCAGGCACATAAACTGCTGCATAACGCTGCTTGTGAACGGTAAGCATTTTGGCTTCACCAGACTCTAATACCACAGGTGCTAAATCATCTTGCACTTGGGTTGGCGGTGTTTGCGCTTCCACTTCTAACGCAGCCACAAGATTCACTGAATCATAGCTATCACGTCCAGTTAAGCTGATGTAGTAACGACCCGCTTTAACGTAACCATCTTGCTCTGGTTCAAACACAATCTCTTCATTGCTGCCATCAGCATATTGACTCATTTCGAAATCATAGTAATGCGCGACTTTGTTGTAGCTCATGTAAAGATCCGCATCACCCGCACCCTCAATAGATACATTGAAGTTAACGGTGTTGGCTGGAACATCAACGTAGAACAGTTTTTCGCTGTATGCTTCGCCACTGAGCTGAAGGCTTTGGTTCGCCGTCAATTCAGTCACTTGTGCTTCAGGGCTTGTTGGTTCTGTTGGCTCTTCTGGGTCTGTACCAGGTTGCTCAGGTTCCACTTTTAATGTGTCCAACCAACGTTCAAACTCAGCGTCGTATTGTTGACCTAAAGACGTCACCTGCTGTGCCCATTGTTCGAACTGGCCAGAGCGCGACAATGCCAACAAACTTTCGACGTCTTGTGGATGATTTTCTAACATGAATCGAACAGCTAGATAACCCCAACGATAGATACGATTGGTATCGTGAGAGTACGTGGTATCAAACACAGTGGAAAGGCTCAGTTTACCATCTGCAATCAGCTCAATCGCAGCTTGGTAACCTTGCTTGTAATGCATATATTCAGCAAAACCTTCTAGCCACCAAACAATATGACCATGAGCCAAGTTATCGCTGAACGAACCGTATTGGTTAAATCGTGCATCTAAATAGTGCGTGTATTCATGTTCTAGGTTCAAGATAGAGAGATCTTCACCATTCGCGTAGCGATAAGCGACGAAACGCGCAGTATTGTCCGCTTTTGAAGGGTCACCTTCTAGGTACTGACCACCGTTGTCCGTTGTATTACCAAATAGGAATGAAGAGTAATCAACGTAACTAGCGTTACTCGCGAATACCGCCACTTCAACACGATCATTCAAATCATCAGCGACAGGTTGATTACCCGTATTCGCAACTCGATGGAAGTCGGCTTCTTTTGCCGCTAGCACTTCACACGCTTTCGCTGCTTGAGCATCGGTCAGATCTTCAGAGCGAATAATGGCAGGTCCCTGACATTCAAAACGATTTGGCATTACACGTGCAGCTAAATCTTGCTTGGCTTGCTCAATATTCAGACCATTTAGGCCTTCTGGTGCGTAGTAGCTCATCATTTCAACGGCAGCAAGCCATAGTTTGTCATGCTCACTACCCAGTGGATAACGCTGCATCACCTGTTGCATTACTGCCAATGCTTTGCGTTTGGTCTCCTGATCTGGGCTCGCGAGCAAACGACCAGTTTCACGTAATGCATTGAAAACGATAAAGCTTGCATCCGTATCTAATGCCCAAGCATTATCAGATGCGAATTTCACCAACGTATCAATATGGTGTGTATTGTTTGCCATGTATCGGTAGAACGCATCGTTCGCCGCATGGCCTGCCATAGAGCGGAACAAGTTGTTCAAACCATCGACCCATTGCGTGTCCTGCGCGGTTTCACGATTAAAGTGCATCAATGCGGCCATCATGCTATCCATGGTCAGCGGCAACCGCTTAACGTTATCAACCATCAAAGTCAGGCTCTTCATTGCACCAACTTGTTCACGACCCTGATCCAAAGCATGAGGGTTGTTTAGGAATAGGTTCGTCGACTGAGCAAAACGCTGACTCAACGTTTGCGAAAACTCAGGTGTACCAGTACCAGCGTTGTAGCGAACGTAGTAGGCCGCTCGAACAAATTCGCCTAGGTTCTCTAGAACACGGGCTTGATCTGCTTCACCACGATAGCGAGCGATTTCTTGATCCAGCGCGACTTGGATACGGCTTAGGCTCGCTTCACTATAGATATCATTCAGCGTTTCTGAAGGTGCTGAAAACCAAGCGTGGTAGCAATCATACTCAGCACCAGAAACGGCAGTAGCCAGATCTCGCGATTGTTGTAAATCAGCAACAGCACACTGATTTTGTGCAAAAGAGAAGCCAGACACACTCGCTAGCATACAAGCAAGCGCCAAACGATGGCGCGGGAAAAAACGGATATGAGACATAACAACACTCATTGATTATTAACATACATTGAGTGGGGATTTATATTCTTTACAGCTCAAACAGTGAAATCAGTGTCATAAAATTTATGAAACCGCTCCCAAAAATAGGTCTTTTACTCTAATTAAATGGGAGCAATCCCACTCCCCAAAAACTCACAATTATCAATAAAAACATTAATTTACCTTTTTCTAAATAACGACTTTATGAGGAAAATTGACCTTAAACGCCCCCCTTAACTCTTCCAGATAGAGTTCACGACAATCAAAGGTTCTAAATTAAATTTTGATGCTTGATACCATCTATTTTTATTTGTGACTCATTCCCAATAAGTCATCGAGTGCATATCAAAAGGCTGGCATTAATGGTAAATTCTCCGCCAAATCAAACACATTTACTCCTCCAGTCATTGATGAGTGAATAAAGCAGATATTTGGCTAGGGATAATACATGTCACTTTGGGGATTTTTGGGAGCGGGGATTGCCTACTTCATGACAACATTTGCCTTTGTTTTTGGCGGCATTTTTTGGTTATGTGCTGAAGGTAATACATTAAGAGAAACAAAGCGCCAATCATCAATAATGTCCGGGGTTATTGCTTGTACTATTGGAACTTGGGTGCTTGCTTTTGGTGTTTACGTTTACGGTTACTTTTGGGATAACTCTTCTCACTATTATTTTTATTTGCTCGCTCCATGGGGACTTGCCATTTTTGGGGTAAAACTTCGTAACCGCTGGGTTAAGCAATACGCGCGTGTAAAACACGCAAAAGAAGAACAGTGGCAAAAGCGCTGGCGAGAATTATTAGGGGAAGATACTGAAGAGCTTCCACCATATACACATGATTACGAGCTCTACTCGGGCATTTGGCAAGCCAATGAAGCGCTCCAAGAACAGTGTTTTTCAGCCCTTCCTCACGGGAAAGCAGTCTACGAGAGAGTGAAAGCCTTCCAAACGATGGCCTCCCCCGCTGGTGACATAAACAATCAAGTTTTGCTGAGTAAACTCGATCAACTAGAGGATGAAATCATTCAAGTTCTTGAGCAACACTCGCAAAAGAAAGTAAGCATTGAAACTGGCGCAGGTACTTTACACAAAGAGTCAAAACGCAATGTTTATCACCATGAGAATGGCCCAACAGAAGAGCAACTGTACGACTCAATCAACCTCCAACATGATTTGGATCGAGAGCTACGCAACATTATCTATGATCGGCTCGGTTACGATGGCGAAGATGAGTACTTTTTCCTCCAAGCGCCACTCGAAGAGCTTACCGAGAATGAAACCGCAATCAACTGGATGCTCTGGGGGTTAGTAAGCGACCATTTTGCTGTTGACCCATACCAAACGGCGTTGGATCTCAGCCTAATGAATGCGGAACCAAGATGGGGGCAAAATGAACGGTTTGTAATGATTACGGCTCAATAAACGCAAGTACTAAGTCTAACTTTAATACAACCTATTCTGAGACCACCCTCGCGTTGGTTAACTTAGCCAGTAAGCGGCCAACGCGATCGCGCATTTCACGTCTATCGACAATCATATCTAGCGCACCATGCGCTAGTAAAAATTCACTTCGCTGAAACTCGTCTGGTAGCTTTTCACGTACCGTTTGCTCAATGACCCGTCTTCCCGCAAAGCCAATACTTGCTTTAGGTTCACCAATATTGATGTCTCCTAACATGGCTAAACTCGCCGAGACGCCACCATAAGTTTGGTCCGTCAATACTGAGATATAGGGTAATCTGTGCTCAGATAAGTGGTTTAACGCGGCGCTGGTTTTTGACATTTGCATGAGTGCCACCAAAGACTCTTGCATGCGCGCCCCTCCGCAAGCGGAAAAACATACTAACCCAGACTTTGTATTAATTGCGCTTTCAACTGCTCGGACAAACTTCTCGCCAACCACTGCGCCCATCGAGCCTGCCATGAAAGAGAATTCGAATGCACACGCAACAACAGGCAGCCCCAATAACTTGCCCTCCATCACCACCAACGCATCTTTTTCTCCAGTCGTTTTCTGTGCTAAAGCAATTCGCTCTTTATATCGCTTTAAGTCTTTAAAACCCAAAATATCTTGTGGCTCCAACTCACTTGCCAACTCTTGTTGTGTTCCATGGTCCAGAAAAGAGATCAACCTTTGACGCGCAGCCATTCTCATGTGATATGAGCATTTAGGGCATACTTCCAAATTTTCTTTTAACGAGGCACGATAAAGTATTTGTTCACACTCAGGACACTTTGTCCAAACGCCCTCAGGGATAGACGCTTTGCGCGAACCTATTATATTTTTATTCTCAAATAACCGTTCTAACCAGCTCATAAATTCACCACTATTGATTACGTTCTAGCGCGATATCTCGTTGTTTGTTCGCTTAAACTTGTAAATAAAATTGTATGTAACTTAGTACAGGGATAAAGTGCGATATGCTGGCTTGATAATCCAATAAAGTGGGATAATGAAATGTTTGATAACGTTGACCAAATCTGGTTAAAAAGTTTTCACTGTGTTTATGAGAACAACAGCTTTAAGCGAGCCGCTGAGTGTTTGAATATACCAACATCAAATATCAGCCGACACATTGCCCTGCTTGAAGAAAAGTTAAACATTAGGTTGTTCAATAGAACAACAAGGCGAATGACGCCTACCGAGGCTGGAGAAGAGCTCTATAGCAGCACTCGTCCGTTATTGGAGCAACTCAACGCCGCACTAGAAACGGTAACGCGCCACTCACACACGGTAACAGGGGAACTGCGAATTCTTATGCCAGACACACCTGTACTCGCCAAAGCGGTTGTCACCTTTTGCACGCAATACCCGTCAATCTCTTTGTCTTGCGATACAACGCTAAACCCTAAAGATGATGTTATTGACAGCTTTGATGTCATTTTGAGTTTTCATAGAGGGACTTTGTCAGACAGTAACTGGGTGGCGAGAGAGATAAAACGCTGGCCCAGTGCCATTTTAGCCGCGCCTCAACTAATTGAGAAATACGCCACCCCTTACAAAATTACGGATCTAAGTCATGTTCCCTGCATCACGACGCTTACCGCAGTAAATGGTGCACCATGGGTATTCAGAAACCCTGCTGGGGGCCATATTACTCAAACTGTGCAATCTTCATTCAAAGTAAACAGCGGTCATCTCGCCAGATATGGCGCGTTATCAGGGCTTGGATACGCAATATTGCCAATTGAGTCATGCCAAAATGAGATCAAAAATGGTGAGCTAGAAATCGTCACTCTAGAGTACGAACCTGAGGATTTAGTGCTTTACGCCTTTTACTCGTCAAGAAAACATGTAGCTAAGAAAATATCTATGTTTGTTGAACATTTAAAGCAAAACGCAAAACTTAACGCCTAGCTAAGCTTTACTCAACTAATTTATCGTATTCTGTTTTATCGTCTAGAAAGGACAAACACCGCTAAGCGATTTGAGACTCGATTTTTTCAAATAAAAAAGCCAGCAATTAACATTTACTGGCTTTTATTAAAGAGGGTCAGTTGGCGTTTAGATTCTAAACGCTCCTACGTGACGATCGAGTGTTCGCGATAGCTCCGCGAGTTGTTGACTTGATTCTTCTAGTTGCTCACTCGCTGTTAGCGCACTTTTCACTGAGTGGCTGACGGTATCCATGTTCATATTAATTTCGTTTGCTACCGTTGATTGCTGTTCTGTTGCGGTTGCTACTTGAGTATTGATATCTGAAATAGTCGTCACTTGTGCAGCTATTGCTTCTAAAGCCTGTCGAGCTAACTCAGTTTCTGCCGTTCCTTCTTCAATAAGAGTCTTACTATTACTCATTGAATTCACCGCACTTTGAGCTTCAGTTTGTAGCTGGTGAATCATATTGTCAATTTCATCGGTAGAATGAGCCGTTTTAGTCGCTAGGTTGCGAACTTCATCAGCGACTACTGCAAAACCTCGGCCGGCATCACCAGCGCGTGCCGCTTCGATAGCCGCATTGAGAGCCAATAGATTGGTTTGCTCCGAAATACCTCTAATCACCTCTAGAATACTACCAATCGACTGAGTATTTTCAGCAAGACTCACGATAATGTTGGAAGTGCTGTTCATCTCGTTTTCAAGATTCGTCATCGCCGTTTTGGTTCTTTCTAGCGTCGTGTAGCCATCTTGCGCTTCATTACTTGCTGCACTCGCAGCATTTGCTGCTCCGGCAGCATTGGAGGCAATTTCATTGACCGTCGCAATCATTTCGTTCATGGATGTGACAACCAGCATGGTTTGCTCGTTCTGCTCTTGCCCTCTTGTGAGCGCTTGTTGAGATTGCCCACGCAAAGCGACAGCTGAACTATTAAGCTCCACACCAGTATTTACAACTTGTGTAATAATCTCATGTACTTTCCCAACAAAAACGTTGAAAGCAGAAGAAATTTGCGCGACTTCGTCATTACCTTTCGCTGGCAAACGAACGGTTAAGTCTCCGTCTCCTTTTGAGATGTCTTGTAGAGCGTCTTTAAGCGCAGAAAGCGGTCTCATCAGTTTATTTAGCAGAAGTGACAGAATCAAAACACACATAACGAAGATCGCCACCATAGAGATCAACTGGTAAGTAATAATTCCATTCGTCGCTTGGCTCACTTCGGTAATAGGAATACCAATATCAAAAGTACCGTATAACTGACCATCCACATAAATTGGTGCCATGATGTCAAACACCCATACTTTCTGGACATCGGCATACCACTTTGAGTACTGTTGAACACCTCTCGTCGCGCCTTCAACAGTATATTCATCGTTATAGGTTTTGTTCAGCTTGTGCTTATCACTGTGGGCTACTGCCGTTACGTTACGGTCAATTACAACGGCATAACTCACGTCTGAACGTTGTTTCAGCCCCTCAACAAGCGATTGTAAATCTTGCATTGGATTGGCTGAGTTCTCCAATATATAACTCGCATTTCCCGCTAGAAACTCAGCTTGAACTTGGGATTTGTTTAAGATGATGTCATCGATTTTCTGACTCGAAATTAGGTACGTTGATGCCATACTCGCCACGACAGCAATACCAAACATGGCGCAGACTGCTAATAAGATGATTCTTTTCATTATAATTGTCTCAATACAATTCAATTGATGCTCATTAATCGAGCGCTAAGCCTTTCTTCTCCAAAACCAACCAAACTGCATTTTGGGTCTGTTTGGCAGAGCAAGACATAACTTTATAACTATGTATCTGCTTGGTTCCCGATTACTTTAGACAGAAGGAAAAAAAGTCTTCAAAACGTCACATTTCTACGAGGTTTGGCGAAGGGACGAGTACGCAAAAGGAAACGTTTGCATAGTTAAATTTAACTATGCGACCAAATTGGTATCGAACATTAAAGAAAAGAGTTCTAATTAGCGTTTTGCCGTCGGGAGCGCTGTGGTCAGTGCTCCCGTTTTATCATTTAGTATCTCAGGTTCAGATATTAGAGCCACAATTGCAGCGGTTGTAATCCGAGATGCTTGGTGAAGCGAGAATGACTTGGTTTGTAGATATGGCAGCGATGTCGGATCGAGTGATTCTCAATCAAGAATCGGCAGCAAAACATGCAAACCAAGGCATGAAGCCATTACCCATACAAAAAGAAAGGAAAAGAGTCTTTATCACAGAGTTTAACTCGTCAGCGATATGTATCCATGCATACCCATGTATAAACCAACTGCACTGATCAAGACGCCCGATAAGTAAGGAGCTCGACGTGCAACATCATTCAAACCGCTCCATTTAGATGTCGCTTTTTGCACGCCCAATGCTGCCACAACGCCAACAGCAACCAGAGTCAAGGCTAAGCCAATACTGAATGACACAACTAAAGTCGCACCAAGAGTCATTGCCTTAAGCTGCAAACAGATAAGCAAAACCGTTACCGCAGCAGGGCATGGAATCAAACCGCCCGTTAATCCAAACAGCAGAATTTGCCCATTCGTCACGTCTCGATTCTCAAAGCGTTTTTGAATGTCTAAAGCGTGAGCGCGTTCGTGAGCATCTTGATATTCCTTATCTTCGCTTTCTAAATGAGAACCAGAACGGAAATGTACATCAAAGTCATGGGTATGATCATGGTGCCCGATGATCAAAGTGACAGAAAGTCCATTAGAGACTTCAATGCAAGACGCCGATTCCAAGTATCCATCACGCTCTATAAAGTGATAGATATCAGCAGGTTGATAACCATCACTCGATACCGAAACCTTGATACCTTCAGCAGTTAAAGGTTTACCGCTGAGTGTTCGCAATTGGAAACGGTGATGCTCCCCTTCCTGTGTAATCGAAAGCGAAACATGCCCATGTCCTGTATCCACAACTTGCGTCGTCCAGTCGCGAGCATGATCCTGAGCTTTGTTCCAAGCTCGCTCATCGCTCCATGTCCGCCAAAACATCCATACGCCGGTTGTCACGATAATGACCCCAGAGATAAGTTGCATCCATGGTTCAGCCGCTTGAGCGGTGAATTTCTGGCTAATATACATCCCGCCAACAGCGATTAACCATACAATTATAGTGTGAGAAAGTGTGGCAGCTAAACCCAGCATCACGGCTTGTTTGACCGTTCCTTTCACCGCGACAATGAACGCCGCCATCATCGTTTTAGAGTGCCCAGGTTCTAAACCATGCAAGGCGCCAAGCAAAATGGCACTGGGAATAAAGAACCACCCATTACCTTGTTGTAGTAACGCGACAAAATCCATTGTTGTTCTCTGTTGTTGATTCTAATTTATCGCAAACTATACTCCCCCCTAGTATTAAATACTACCCCCCAGTATAAATTGAGTGCTACATTATCAGTTAGAATAACTCGGCCCGTAACGTAAAGAAGATAAGACATGTCGCATACAACCAGAGATCAAAAGAAGCTCAACACTCGAGTCAGTAAAATACAGGGTCAGGTGAATGGACTTAAAAAAATGCTGGAAGAAGAGCATGAATGCCAAGATGTGTTGCAGCAGATTGCCGCTATTCGGGGAGCAGTAAATGGTTTGATGCGAGAAGTAATTAAAGGTCACTTACTTGAACACGTCGTACTTGAGGAAGACAAAACTCAACGTGAAAAAGATATGGAAGTCGTATTAAAAGTACTGGACTCTTATATAAAGTAACCCTACTTCGCTAGAGTAAAATCACTAGGGTTAAACTCGAATAGATCCTTTATAGGTAATCGCTTACTAAGCGGGAAATAGCAATTCCATTTCATATTGATTAAGTTGAAAATGGAACCTATATCGGTTCAAGTTAAATAGTTTATTTATAAGAACTAAAACGGCCCAAACATAGGGCCGTTCATATTATTAAAAAACTCTAAACTATCTGATAAAAATACATATTGTGATAGGTTTTTACTTTATGGAAGAGTACAAGTAAACCTTTATACCTCTTGTAATTCGACGTGCTTAGCGCTGTAAGATTTTGTAAATGCAACACACCCCAAAAGTACAGCAAGTGGTAACACAGGATCAAAGATTGAACCATGAGATCCGAAGAATAAGTTAAGAATCATGACTAATGAACCACCAATAGCCCAAGCAATTGTTGTTGGAATAGTCCAAATAATGAGTTGTTTCTTAACCTCAGTCACCCCCATTAATCGATTAACAATATGGAATAGCGAGTCATTAAAGTAGCCAGCAAATAGAGATCCCATCGTAGCTGCCGTCGCTGCGAATAAAAGGTTAACGTCAGGAATATTCACTAAAACTGGGGCAGATATAGAAGCAGCGGTTATCATGGAGACTGTACCAGAGCCCTGAATAATACGAACTAACGTCGCAATAATAAATGGAATCATAACCGCAGAAATAGGAAGCCCTGCAACTTGGTTGGCAATCTCTGCGCCCGCACCCGTTTCACGCAATACGGCACCTAACGCGCCACCAGCTCCTGTTACTAACAAAATGATGCCACAAGTGGAGATTCCTTGTTCCATCTTTTCATTCGCTTCTTCTTTGGTAAGGTTATTACCCAATGTGTAAACCGCTAGTAACGTCGCTATTGATAGTGCAATAGTAGGGCTGCCGATAAAAGCGATAAATTGACCAAATGTTGTTGCAGTCAGCCCTTCGAAACCGAAAGTCCCCTCTAATAAACCCATAACTGATTTCGCAAGTATAAGTAAAATAGGGATAATAATTGGAGCGATAGATTTACTTAAAGATGGTAGGTCTTTCGCTTCTTTACTTGCAATGTACTCTTTGTGATCATTAATCAGTTGCTCACTAGACTTCGAGAAATGTTCGGTTGGAATGAATTCAGGAAACTGCTTTTCTAACCATCTTGCATACCAAACAATACCCATGACACAAGGCGCTGCGATCATCAAACCAAAACCTAACATGCTGGCAAGATCGACACCAAAGATACCAGCAACGCCCAAAGGTCCTGGAGTCGGCGGAATAGCGTGATGCGCTACGACCAAGCCGCCCGCCAGAGCAACCGTAAGCGTTAAAATCGAGCGATTGGACGTTTTTGACAAAGACTTCGCAATTGGATAAAGAATGATAAGCGCGCTATCCACAAAGATTGGGATGCTAACAATATAGCCAGTTACAGCAAGAGCGGCCTCTTCTTTCTTTTTTCCTAACCACTTTATAAAATTATAGGCAATACTTTCTCCTGCTCCAGAAGCCTCTAAAATAGCCCCCATCATAACGCCGAGACCGATGACAATCCCTATACCGCCTAATGTTCCACCAAATCCTTTGCTAACGGTCGCAATCGTGTCGTCAACACTTAACCCACCAATAATACCTGCGATACATGCCGCAATTAACATCGCAATTAACACATGTACTTTTGTACGTAATACAAGAAAAACAAGGACTGATACGGCTACTATTAGTCCAATTACTGAGGTTGGTAACATTAGACAATCTCCATATTGTTAACAGAAATAAATTGTTGTAATACATCCTTGAAATTACTGTCTGCTTTAAATCCAAGCTCCAGTTCTTTAGTACAATCAATTTTTTGTGGCCAACTACTCACAATACGATCAATACCCGCATCATGCTCATAGGTAATATAATTAGAAAGTTGTTTACCCATTAGAGTGTCCATTGTTTGAATCATCTCAGCTGGTGTAGTTTGAATACCAGGTAAATTAAGCGTTCTATAGGACAGATTATTTAACTGCTCATAAGGCATTAGCCCTGCATATTGAATATTGTCCACCACTCTAGACGGGCTCGATATCCAAAGTTTTAGCGTAGGGTCTACAGGACAATTTGATTCTTGAGCATTCAAAGGCTCACGAATAATTCCGCTTACGAAAGAGCTAGCGGCAAGGTTTGGTTTCCCAGGGCGAATACAAATAGTCGGTAAACGTACGGATACAGCTTTAACAAAGCCTTTACGGGCATAGTCGTTCACCAATAACTCACCTATAGCTTTTTGCGTCCCGTAGGATGACTGAGGATGAAGTGCTGTTATTGGTGTAATCGTTTCCGGAAGATCACCACCAAATACAGCTAAAGATGAAGCAAACGTAAAACGAATATTAGGGTTTACTTTACGGCAACGCTCAAGCAATAACTGTGTGGTCGTCAGGTTTACAGCTACGCCTAAATCAAAATCTTGCTCAGCATGGCTCGATACAATTGCCGCTAAATGAAAAATGTGTGTCGTTTCGGCAGTAATAACTTGGTCTATATTTTCTCGCTTTGTCATATCCATGACTAAAGAAACGACTCGGTCATCAATGCCCTCTAAGCGCGACTTTTGAATGTCGACAATAGTAATACTTTCAGCTTTGTTTTCTTTTAGTAGTGATTTGGCAAGTAGGGTTCCGAGAAAACCCGCCCCTCCAGTTATGATAATATTCATAGTCACGACCCTTTGTTTTTGTAATTGGTTTCAAGTTATTTATGGATAGAAATTAAAATTGTTATAGGTATGGTTTAACCCAACTAAGGCCCAGCTGCGTGCTATGCCTTGGGTTGTATTCACAACCGATCCAGCCTTGGTAACCAGAGTCATCCAAAACATTGAATAGGTGTGGGTAATTCAGTTCGCCTTCCGATGGTTCGTGCCTTTCAGGCACAGAAGCAATTTGAATATGGCCTGTGTATGGCGCCACATCGCGAATCAACGTACTCAGATCACCGTCCATAATTTGTGCGTGATAGAGATCGAGCTGCAATTTCACGTTTGGACGAGCCACTTGTTTGATGAGTTCCACCGCTTCACGTTGATGTGCAACAAAGTAGTTCGGTACATCGCGATTGTTGAGTGGCTCAATCATCAGCTCAACACCTTGTTCGGCAAACTTATCCGCTGCATAACGAATGTTTGAGATAAAGGTTTCAATATGCTGATCACGAGTGAAGCGTGAATCAACAATGCCAGACATAGCGTGAACCTTTTTACAGTTCAGTGCCTTGGCGTACATCAGCGCAGTCTCGACGCTCGTTTTAAATTCATCCTCACGCCCCGGAATAGCTGCAAAACCTCGTTCACCTGCATCCCAATCACCTGGAGGCATGTTGAATAACGCTTGCTCAAAACCAAACTGCTGTATCTTGCTTGCTAGTTCTTGCGCTTCGAATGCGTATGGGAAAAGGTATTCCACCGCTTTGAAGCCCGCTTGGTGTGCTTTTTCGAAACGATCTAGAAAAGGAACTTCTGTGAATAACATTGTCAGATTTGCCGCGAATTTAGCCATTACTTACCTCTCCCTTTTAGGTCTTGAATCTCAGTATCCGTTAAGTAGCGGATGTTGCTGTCTTTCAGAATGAACGCTAGCTTCGCTGTCTCTTCTAGCTCTTCTGCGTTATCCACTGCATCTTCAAAGTCCGTACCCGTGATCACTGGACCATGGTTCGCCAGGAGGAAAGCTCGGTAGTCACTAGCCCGTTGCGCAAGTTCTTCAGCAATCTGAGGGTCGCCCGGGCGCAGGTACGGAATCACTGGCAGTTCGCCAATGCGCATTACAAAGTAAGGTGTAAAAGCTTTGATGGCATTCTCGCGATCTAGACCTTCAAGACAAGAAAGCGCCGTCAAGTAAGTAGAATGCAGATGCACAATCGCATTACACTTTGAGTTATTTCGATAAATCGCCAGATGAAAAGCGACTTCTTTTGATGGCTTTTCACCAGAGATATGGTTGCCATCAATATCCACAACCGAAAGCTCTTCAGCAATCAAGCGGCCGAACGAAGAACCAGTTGGCGTTGCCAGAAAGTGTCCATTAGGCAGTTTTAGAGAAAGGTTGCCAGCGCCGCCAGTCGCATAGCCACGTTCAAACATAGAGCGCGCCATAGTGACCATTTGCTCTCGCAGTTGTTGTTCTGTCATCAATTCTTTATTCATCACAACCTCACCTATTCAAAAAACGACTGTGCTTTGGCAAAGAAGTGTTCATCGCCGAAGTTGCCCGATTTCAGAGCCAAAGAAAGCTCGCCTTCAAGTGACTTCACCCAAGGTACACCTGGTGCGATTTGAGGACCGATATGAAAACCTTTTACGGCTAGGCTTTGGGTTACAACCCCTGAGGTTTCCCCACCCGCAACGATGAAATTTTTCACACCGTGCTGCTGAAGTTTGATTGCAAGTTGGCTAAAGAATTGTTCAACCGCGTGGCTTGAAGCATGCGCGCCAAACTCTTGTTGAATCGCTTTTAACGCCGCTGCATCTGCGGTTGCGTAAACCAGTGGTGCGAACTCGCTTTCGATGTTGGTCATGACCCAATCAAACACTTGATTTGAGTAGTCTTCTTCCGTCAGACACGCCTTCACATCAATAGCAAAGTGTGGCGCTTTTTCTTTGTAAACAGCGACCTGTTGGTTGGTCATGACAGAACAAGATCCAGATAACACAACGGTTGGTGCTTTTTTAGGGTTCCCCTCTTGCTTCGCATCACTTTGATCTTCAAGGCTCTCTATCCAGTTCTTAGCAATACCCGCAGCCAAACCAGAACCACCAGTTACCAGTTTTAGAGACTTCGCCGCTTGGCCAAGTGTGACAAGATGCTCTGCATTGAATGCATCAACCACTGCGTAGCGGTTGCCTTGTACTTTTAGCTCTTCAAAGCGCTCAATTACCGCTTTTGGACCTTGTTCAATTATTTGGAAGTTCACCAGGCCAGATTTGCCTTGAGATTGAGCATCCATCATACGAACTAGGCTTGAATCAGTCATTGGTGTCACAGGGTGATTACGCATACCTGAGTTGCTTAGCAAGTCTTGGAATACAAATAGATGGCCGTTGAAAACTGTGCGACCATTCACTGGTAATGATGGGCAGACAATGGTGAACGCTTCACCTAGCTCTGCAAGCAGTGCATCCGTTACAGGACCAATGTTACCTTCTGCTGTGCTGTCAAACGTTGAGCAGTACTTGAAGTAAAACTGCTGACAGCCATTTGCTTGCAGCCACTTAAGCGCCGCTACTGAATCCTCGATTGCCTCATCTACAGGACAAGAGCGAGATTTAAGACTGATCACGACCGCATCTGCGTTTACATCAATCTCTTCTTTTGGAATACCGTTAAGCTGAACTGTGCGCATGCCGTTTTCTACAAGAAAACCTGCGATGTCTGTTGCGCCAGTAAAGTCGTCTGCGATAACGCCTAATAACATCATTTTTTCTCCGTTTTACGTGCGCTTACTTCTGTTTGTTTTCTACACCTGGAAGCTCAATACCATCAAAAATCTTGATAACGGCACTGTCGTCCTCCTGGCCAAAACCAGCATTGCTTGCACTCAAAAACATGTTTAGTGCTGTGCTTGATAGAGGAAGTGGAAATTTGAGATCTTTTGCTGTGTCCGATACGAGGTTTAAATCTTTCACAAAGATGTCGACCATAGATTTAGGGGAGTAATCACCATCAACTACATGCTTCATGCGGTTCTCAAACATCCAAGAGTTACCCGCTGCATTCGTCACCACGTCGTACATCAGGTCAAGAGGAATGTTTGCACGTGCCGCTAATGCCATTGCTTCAGCACCAGCTGCGATATGAACACCTGCTAGCAATTGGTGGATAATCTTCACAGTTGCGCCTAGGCCAATCGCTTCACCGATGTTGTAGACTTTAGCTGCCGTTGCGTTGAGTACTGGTTCAAGTGCATCAAATGTGCTTTGCGCTCCCGACGCCATAATAGTCATCTCACCTAATTCTGCTTTTGCAGCACCACCAGATACCGGTGCATCAAGCATCACAAGATTGTGTTCTGCCAATTTCGCTTCAATTTGTTTTGCGTCTTCTGCTGAGATGGTTGCTGAAACCATTACTGGCGTATTCGGCTTAAGCGCTGTAGCAAGACCGGTTTTGAACAAGACCGTGTTAACTTGAGCTGCGTTCACAACAAGAACTAGAACCGAATCAAGCTTATCTGCAAACTCAACTGCATTTGTAGAAACAGCTTTTGCACCGAATGAACCTAACTCTTCAAGCGCTTGAGAATTTAAATCGAAACCATAGACATCGAGGCCTGCACGCACACATGACTTTGCGGCGCCCATTCCCATAGAGCCTAAACCGATAACACCTACAGATTGAACTTCACTCATAAAAACAATGCCTTCTGGTCTATTAAACTTTGTTAATTCTTGTTTGGTTGATGTGATTATATGTGAAGATTAATACTAAGACCTCGCTTTGAATCACATTTTTTCACACAAATTAACAATATCGTGATATATACCTCTTTATGGGCAGAGATAATCCGAGCAGTTAACACAAGCGAAGGCTGTTCTTACAACGTTGAGAACATAATTCACAGATATTCACAACAAATGAAAAGATTGGTAGGATACTGAAAAACAAGAATATAGAAGTGAAACTATGATCCCAGCAGAACGTCAAAGAACCATATTATCCCTGTTATCACATCAAGAAGTGTTAAGCATTTCAGATTTAACCGACCACCTTGGCGTATCACATATGACCATTCGTCGTGATATCGTGAAGCTTGAATCCTCAGGTAAAGTCGTTTCTGTTTCTGGTGGAGTGCAACTCGCTCAAGCTCTACATTCCGAACTTTCCCATGATGCGAAGGTCGAGCAACAAGCGGATGAAAAAATTCAAATTGGTAAGCTGGCGGCTACGTTAATTGGTCAAGACGCTACGATTTACTTGGATGCGGGAACAACCTCTCTAGAAATCGCCCATCAAATAGCAAATCGTAATGATCTTTTAGTGATCACCAATGACTTCTCTATTGCTGCTTTCCTTATGACGCACAGTGAATGTGAGCTTTACCACACTGGGGGAAAAATTGACCGCGAGAACCAATCCACCATTGGAGGAAAAGTCGCAGAGTTCTTGAATGGGCTAAATATTGATATCGCCTTTATTTCGACTTCATCTTGGAGCTTGAAAGGCTTATCAACACCTAATGAAAATAAAGTTCTCGTTAAAAAAGCAATCATCAAGGCGGCACAAACCAATTATCTGATCTCAGACTCAACTAAATACGGTCAGATAGCGAGCTTTCATGCATTAGACATCGAGCAATTGGACGGAATTATTACCGATCGAAACCTATCCGAAGTGGTCACTCAAGAATTAACGGATAAAGGATTACGTGTGTATAAAGAGTAACACTACCTAAACATCTGAGTTAGCGTAACTTTTATACTCGTTAATTTATAGGTGCTTCCAATATACATAGACCGTGCTGTGTACTTTCTGGCAGAAAACACATCCTTTTGTTTTCTAAATTACCAAATTACTGATTACATCTGGGATATGGAAGCTCACTTCACTTTATCGCTGCTCGTCACTTGTCATCAAAAATCAAATTCACCGCAATTGCCATCAAAACTAAGCCTGAGATTGGTAGCAAGACACCCAATGGTGAGCGCTCTATGTAAGGCAAGTTTTCAGCAATCAATAAGCCCCACTCAGGTTCTGGCGGCTTAACGCCAAGTCCGATAAAACTCAGAGAAGTCAGGCTGAGCGTAATGTAAGGCAAACGCAGAAACGCATGACGAATCAATGGCGGCAGCACATAAGGCAACAAGTAGTAACGGAGTACTCGCCACTGACTGGTTCCCCAAATGGGCGCAAGATGCGTGTAAGGCTGCGCTTTGGCTTCCATCAACAAACTTGCACAGTGCGCCGCTAATGGTGCCCATGACACCATAACAATCGCAATCAAGGCACTGTTTGGGTTCATCCCCGTTAGACCAGCAATCAGCAGACCCGCCACAATGTATGGCACACCTTTGGTGATCTCAATTAAGCCTTGGCTATAACGAGTCACGAAGCCGAGCAACAAACCAATCACCAAACTTAGGAACGTTGCGATGATGCCCATTTTGATTGTCGACATCATACCGCCGCCAACGCGAGCAAGCAGATCTCGCCCGACCGCATCGGCACCAAACGGTGCTGCTAAGCTTGGCGATTCAAGGCGGGTAAATTGGATAGTGTAAGGATCGCGCATTAACGCCCATCCCGCACAACCAATCAGCAAGGCAAAGATTGTCGCACTGACAATACGTTTGGTGGTGCTTTGGGTAAAACGGAACGTGCTGTGACTGCTGATCAGCTTGCCACTTGTGACACTGTGCCCGAGTAACCAACGTTGCAATAAGATGCTCGCACTGCTGATCAACATCGAGAACACCAGCAACACCAACAAGCCACCTTGCAGCATCGGCAGATCTTGTGACTTCGCCGCGCCTAAAATTAGTCGTCCGATACCTGGAATGGAGAACACCTGTTCCACAGCAACCGCACCGCCGGTTAAACCAATCACCGTCATTGCGATTTGAGGAATCAAGTTACTAACGGCACGCCACAAGGCAAAGCGTAAGATTTGAAACTGACTGACGTTCGCCGATAACCAAGTGATCACCCAAGGCTCATCTAGTACACGCTTGAGGCTGTCATTGAGCAAGCGCCCGAACAAGCCAGCAGCAGGCAATGCCATTGCCAAACTGGGTAGCCAGAGGTTTTGCACACCTTGCCAACCATAAGGCGGGAACCAGCCCAACCAGATGGAAAACACCATGATCAGCAACGAAGCAATCACGTATTCAGGCAATGAAACCAACACCGAACTGAGCGTGTCATGATGTTTGTCTAAACGATTCTGTTGCCAACGACGCACAGTGTAAAGCACGCTCGCCATGCACATTACAAATGCCATACCTAACGCTGTAAGCATCAGTAATAGCGACGTTTTTGCGGTTTGTTGAACGCTCTCCATGACAGACGCCCCGCTCACCCAAGAGACACCTAAGTCTCCTTGCATGGCAAGCGTCAACCAATCCCACATTCGCTCAGCAGCGCTGCGGTCAAGTTGAAGATCTTCTCGAATAGCTTGCAGAGCTTCTGCCGTCAGCAATTGTTGAGCACCCGCACGGGCACGGAGGATTGATTGGCTTGGGTCGATACCTGCAATATCCGGCATCAAACCCACCAACACAACCACTACCCCGAGCGACAGGAAGCGCGACAAAAAACGCGTAAACCATTCAGGCATACAAGCGCTCCAACGAGAGCGCATGTTGGCAACAGACGACATCGAGTTAGTTCACCTCAGTAAACTGGTCGATCAGGCGACGCTCACGTGGGTCACGTTGTGCGTTCTTCACGCGGTCACTCTCACCTTGGATTACACGCTCGTGAAGCAGTGGAATCACAGCGTATTGTTCAAGGATTTTGCTTTCTGCTTCGATGATCGCTTGTTGGCGTTTCTCACCCAACGGCTGACGATCAGCGTGTTTCAATGCTGCGTCCACTTCTTCAGAGCAGAACTGACCTAGGTTGTAAGAACCTTTACAGCTAAAGTCACTTTGCATGTACGCCACTGGGTCACCAGAATCCAGCACCGTTGCACGTGACAACAAGAACGCATCGAACTTACCTGCTAGAGCATCGTTTTCGATTTGTGCATATTCACGAACGTCTAGTTCAACCACAAAGCCAGCCGCTTCAAGTTGTTGCTTTAGCAGCACCGCTACTTCTGGCAACTCAGCACGGTCGGTAAATGTACCGATGGTGATCTTCTCACCGTTCGCGTGGCGCATTTCCATGGTTTCCATACGAGGGTTCGCATCACGAATTGGTTGAGCCCATGCCAATGCAGGACCTAACAGACCTTTTGCTGAATCGGCGTGGTTCTCGTAAACCGTTTTAATGATTTGCTCACGGTTAACCGCTTGAGCCGCTGCTTTACGCAAACCGAACTGGCTAAACACATCTGATTTATTGTTTAGGTAAAGCGTGTTGGTACGTGGCATTGCAACTTCATGCAGTTGTGAAGATTCCATCATCGCGATTTGCGAAACAGGAACGGCTTCAACTACATCCGCCTCACCGGTACGCAGCGCTGCAGCACGAGCAAAGCCATTTGGTACGTATTCAGCGAAGACGCTGTCTACTTTCGCTTTTTCACCCCAGTAACCGTCAAAACGCTTCAGTTTTGCGCTGGTTGTCCCGTTGATTTCTGTCAGAACGAATGGACCGGTACCCGCATTGATTGGCACAACACGACCGTTTTCTTGATATGCAGCACCAGAAAGGATCGCTAACTGTGGGCTAGAAAGACGGCTTGGCAACAGTGGATCGTTAAAGGTCGTTTTGATTTCAACAGTGAAGTCGTCCAATGCGCGAACTTGCCATTCGATACCGTCCAAGATGCGTGGTTTAGGTGCGGCATCTAATGCTTTTTGCAGAGAGTTCACGACCGCGTTGGCATCAAGCTCAGAACCATCGTGGAATTTCACGCCTTTACGTACCGTAAATTGCCACGTCATCGGGTCAACTTGTTCCCACTCTGTTGCCAGCATAGGCTCTGCTACCGACTGATCGTTTAGGTTCACCAGCGTTTCTGCCGTGCTCCAACGTGACAGTTTGAACGCGTCATCTGAAAGTGGTGACAAACCTGTGCGTGGTGGTTGCATCATGGCAACGCGAATTTCCGTTGCTTGCGGTGCAGCTGCTTTTTCCGCTTCTGGCTTGCTTTCGCCAGAGTCAAAACAACCCGTCAGCAGTGCGCTTAAAGCCAGCGACAAAGCTAACTTGGGAGTACTAAGGTGCATAAGAAACCTCTCCAATGGTTTTTGTGAATTCATTACTTTTGTGTTGAGCGCTCATCAAGGCTCTCGTGATCAAGTGTGATGGGTTATTTGTCACGTTTTGTGCCGTGCCGTGCTCGACAACGCGTCCTTTGTCTAACACTAGGATTTCATCGCATAGGGTTTGTGCCGCATCGAGGTCGTGTGTCACCAAAATCAGGCGCATCTGACGACTCTTTTGAATGCGTGCCAACAAGTCGAGAATCTGTTTACGACTGACGGGATCTAGGCTGCTGGTTGGCTCATCGGCAACCAACACACAAGGTTCGACAATCAAAGCTCTGGCAATAGCCACACGTTGCGCTTGCCCAACTGATAATTGCTGCGGGTTGCGATCCAGCAATGTGAGATCCAAACCGACATCCGCCAAAACCTTTTCCACCTTCTCGTTAAGCTCTTGCGTCAAACCAATGTTGCTTAACGGCTCCAGTAAGATCTGGCGAACGGTGTAATACGGATTCAAGCTCGATTGCGGCTCTTGCGGAATCAGTTGAATGTGCTGACACAACTCTTGTCGCTGCTTAGCCGAGCTACGCGATAACGGATAACCACACACATACACTTCACCAGATGTGGGCTTACGAAGACCGAACAGAAGCTCAATCAAGGTCGATTTACCCGCACCAGAAGGACCAACAATCGCAATGTTCTTTGTGTCGATAGCAAGATCCAATTGTTCGAGCGCTTTAAACGGTTTGCCCCCTAACCAACTTGGTTTGGAGTAATAGTGAACACTGGCTTGCTCAAAGCGAACTTCCGCCGATTTAGGCTGCGTGTGCCCGCTCAAGTTGTGCTTAGTCAAAATAGGCTCCAGAGATGAGGTTAAGGCAGCAGTTGCGCAAGTTGTTGGCAGAAAGGATGCGAACTTTGCTGAATGGCTTGCCATGGTGCGCCATAAGCCACCATGGTGTTGTCCGCAATCACCAAGACTTTGTCACACGCCAAAGCCGCAGACAGATCGTGCGTGATCAACAAACCACTGATACTGCGTTGCTGAACACTGCTGCGGAACAACTCAAGGATCTCCGCTTCGGTGATGGGATCGAGCGCACTGGTAGGTTCATCAGCGATGATCAAATTGGCACTACCAAGCAACGCAATCGCAATACAAATACGCTGGCGCTGACCACCAGATAACTGGCTTGGATGCTGCGCTAAGGCTGCTTTTGGATCTGCAAATCCGAGTTGAGACAACAAGGTCGTCACCGTTTCTCGGTTTGCTGAAGACAAGCGTGTTTTGTTGCCCGTCAATGCCAAACACAGTTGTTGCTCGACAGACGCCAATGGATTCAGCGCTTTAAGTGCATCTTGGAAAATGACCGCGGGACGCTGGGATTGACTCCGTTGCAGCATGGCAGTTTGTGCGACTTCACTGCTGTTAAGCTGGATACTTCCGTCTACCCAAATATCTGACGGCAAAAAACCTGCGACGGCTTTCGACAACATGGATTTACCAATGCCGGAAGGTCCCATAATGGCAAGAACTTCACCTTGAAACAGCTCAAAAGAAATGTCTTTGAAGAGTGTGCGTTCTGAGTCTGTAAGGCTGAGATTATTAACGGAGAGTATTGGTTGAGAAATCACGGCATCAAACTAAATGTAACAATATAACATAACGATAGTATCACGCAGGTCTGAGCAAGAAAACAACTCAGAGGGGTTATTTCATCACCTTTTTCACGCTTTTATCAGCAAGGGCAGATGGCTCCGCCCTTGCGATAAAAAATCGAAATAAAACCGATTGTAAAAGCGTGAATTACTGACACTTTTGTTTGACTTGATCGAGGTATGGGAATAAGAAGACAAAGCGCCCAACGTAGAACAAAGTGAATGCCAGCCACAAACCGTGATTGCCCCAATATTGCACCGCAATAAATTGCGTCACTAAGAACAACACCATGGTTAGGAAGGTAGAGTTACGTACTGGTCGCGTCGTCCCTGTGCCAGTAAAGATGCCGTAAAACGTCAGACCAAAACCAGCAACCAACGGGAATGCCAATAACCAAGGGCTCATGTCCAAATACAGCACAACAAGGTTTGGCAAAGTGGTAAACAACGACACTACTTGGTGTTTGAACAGCACCAACAGCAAGGTCAATACAACAACAAACGCCGCGGTCCATTGCGTGTTTAGCTTAATCACGTTATCAAGCAATGTCGGATTCTTCTGCCCAACTGCTTTACCTGCAAAGACGCTCGACGCATTCGCTACACCATCGAACATGTAGCTGACGATGAAGGTCACTTGCATCAAGATTGCGTTCGCCGCAAGCACATCAGAGCCAAGCTGAGAGCCCACACGCGCCATCATGTTGAAGAACACCAATAGACACACAGTACGAAGCAGCAGATCCATATTGGAAGATGCGATAACTTTGAGATCTTTACGCGTCATTTTTGCGGTCTGAATGTAATCAAACAGCGGGAAGCGACAAGTTTTCAGCACCAGCACCGCACCAATAACAAACGTCGAGATTTGCGCGATAAGTGTCGCCACCGCAACACCAGCAATGCCCATATCGAAGTACAACACAAAGACGATATCCAACACGATGTTCAGCACGTTACCGAATACTTGCGTGAACAAGGTTTCTTTGGCTTTCGCCTGCCCCATCAACCAACCAATCACGGTGTAGTTCAGCAGTACAAACGGCGCACCAAAAATCATGATATCGAAGTAAATCTTAGCGTTTTCTGCCACGACGGCATCAGGGGAGATAATCAGCTCTGCCCCCATCCAAATCACGGACTGCAACGCAATGAAAATCAAGCCAAGGCAGAGCGAAAGCACGAAAGGACGGAATAAGCTACTCGCTTGATCTTCTGGGCTATTTTTACCTAATGCGATTGCACTTTGCCCAGTAGTACTGACGCGGAAAAAGCCAAACAGCCAATACAAGGTATTCATGATGACGGTGCCGATCGCCACACCACCAATCATCTCAGCCACACCGAGTTTTCCGATCACCGCGGTGTCCACCGCCCCCAATAATGGTTGGGTAACCGTAGAAACAATGAAAGGAAATGCGATTTTAAAATAGTCTTTATGAGTCAGGGACATCTTAAATTATGAACAGGATTAATTTTTATAAGGTCGCTATCATATGCGAATGGCGCCCGAACATGAACCAAAGTTCGCCAGCAAGGAATAGCATTGATAATTGATACAACCGGCAAACGTATCCTCATATCAAAGCTTGAAATAGAATAACGACTTATGAGAAAAGCCAAGTTAACTGCATATAAATGAGTTTCTAGTTTGGAAAGATTGGCGTTTGGTGGAGCATGGCAGATCAGAATGTATCTGCCATGTCATAACGGTAGTGATTGGTGAAAAGAGACCGTACAGATGATATTTAATGCTTGTGGGTTTCATCTGACAATGTTTAGGTCGATACCAAGCCTTATGTTCTGTAAAGCACCTTAATACTTGAGTCAATTACCCAAAGTTGTTCATCGTTGAATACACTCGTTACAAGAAAACAAAGCGAGTTATGTTCTTAAGTATAATTGTTCAACAAACACGGGGTTGAGCTAAAAATGATAGACTACGGGTACTAGTTCTCTAGTCTAAATGACATTGTATGACAATCATCACTTATAACTAATTGTTAATAAATCATATAAATGAGAACCTATTAATCGTTTTAGAAAGTGAGGGTATGCAGTGAGTCAAGTTCTAACAGCAATCTCTAGTGGCTTAATTGGTGTATTGGTCGGTGGTCTTCTTTCGCATAGGTTCAATCTATGGCGCGATACAAGAAAAGAGTACAACAATGTTGTTATTCCAGTTAAGCACAATATATCAAAGGCTCTACATAAACCCCATAATGTCTACTTAGACATAAATGCTATACATGGACTTCAATGTATTATTTCTAACAGGCAATATGAAAAGGTCAGTACCCAAGTCGAGGTCTACAAATCTATAATTAACGCCAAATGGGATTACAGGGATGAAAAGGAGTTTAACGTTGAGCAAAATACTAGTGACATCATTAACACTCTTAAATCGATTGATTCATTGTTGAAAGTGAAATAGATATCCCCTCAGAGGCTAAGCCTCTTTACATTGAGAGATTACAAGTATAAAGATGGAAAAAATAACAGACAAACTCCACATACCTTTCTGTGATGAGTTCATCAAGTATCTGACTCATAGCAATCGTATCAAACTAACAAATGAAGACGCTCAGATGTATGTAAAGAGACTTCAGGACGTTAATAACTGCTTCAGACAAAATGTCGTTGTTGATATTTATGAACTCGATGTAGGCGTTATTTTCGACTTTAAGCTCTACCTTTACTCTAAACTGTCAGACAACGAAGCTAACGATTGCTTTAAGGCTCTGAAGAAATACGCAAAGTTTATAGAACAAGTAGTGTTAACTAGGGAGCTTTACCCTGAACAGTTGGAATCTTACTTTGAAGGAGCAACTATGCAGGTTAAAGTAAATCGCTTTGAGCGAAACCCCAAAGCTAGAGCAGCTTGTATCGCCCATCATGGTCTTTCTTGTAAGGTTTGTGACATTAATTTTAAGAATACTTATGGCTCAATCGGTGAAGATTTTATCCATGTACATCATATTACCCCTATGAGTGAGATAGGTAAGAAATATAAGGTAGATCCAGTGAAAGACTTAGTACCGGTATGTCCAAATTGTCACGCTATGCTTCATCGGCGAACCCCTCCATACAGCGTATATGAATTAAGAAATAAACTAAGAAACATCATGGAAAATATCTAAGTACCTATATGAATATTCTTGCTTTCCAACTCACACAGTATTGGTACAGTTGTTTATATCAACGTCAAAAACTTATTGAAACTTTGTGAGAAAAACCTGTAACCTCAAAAGGGTTAAGGATATAGAAAAATAGAAAGCGCTGCATGTCGCTGTGCGCCTTCTACATACCTATTTTATAAAAGCATTTGACTGTTGCTCACAGCCTTACGGGCTAAGCGGTCTGAATGTTCATTGCCTTTGATACCTGAATGTCCAGCTATGTGCTCGACAGTAACATATGGGCGAATAGCTTTAAGCTCATCTATCAGCATCCATAAGTCCTGATTAGCGACAGGCTTCTTGCTTGAGTTGCGCCAAGCGTTACGCCTCCAGCTATCAAGCCATTCATTGAAGCCCCGCACACAGTACTGACTGTCACTAAAGACATTATCCCCCTCACCTGCTACAAGTAAGGCAATGATGAGAGCCAGAAGCTCAGCCCTTTGGCTGGTGACACCGCCAGTCCTGCGAACCGAGGATGAGTACTCATAGGCGCATTGACCAAGAGCGTCGTAAACCGCGATACCAACACCCCCTTGAAGACACCCGTGCTGATTGTCTGGTGCTGAACCATCGCAATAGATACTTAGTGGGTGCTGAGCGTTGTGTAATAGATGTGTCGTTTGAAGTTGTGTATTCATATTGAGTCCTTAATCGTAAAGCCACACCGAAAGCCCCACATAGCCAACTACACCAACGAAAGACTCGTAGTGACTAGCTGACAGCATGGCTTTGCGGTTAAGCGTTGGGTTTGAAGTGAAGTAGACCTTGTGGTGGCCTTTTGTGAATTGTGGAGTGATGAGAGCCAATCAGGCAGCTTGAGATAGATTGACCACCTCATTCTTAGAGTTAACAAAGATGCTTAATGTTGAAAGCACTTCCATATACTTCTGAGCCTGCCTTTCCTTGACACCAAGTAGCTCTTGAATTGACTTTGACGTGTACACTCGTGAATGTTGCTGTAGCAAGGCCATCAACTTGTACTTATCCACGTAAGCCTTCTTGCCGCTACTTCCTTTTGTACTCTTCCTCTCTAAGTAGCAGTTGAGTACACCAGAGACGACATCATCAAGCCAAGCTGGTGGTTTGTCCGTATTCATTTGGGGCAATTGTATCGATACTCTTTTGGCTGGTCGTCCTGTCGCGCTTCTAGATGTCGTTGTAGTGTCATCACTTGCAAAGTCGGGTAGTTCATATCCTTCAACGTCAAGCCATGTTTCATCGTCAAATGTCATTAAGTTTATGTATTTCATGGTTTATTTAGTTTCCGCACCTATATAAAGAGAAAACATAAAGAGAGAACCATAGCTAGCTCAAAGAAGAACCTTAAAGACAAGCTAAACGCTACTAGGAACTCTCCAGTGGGGGATTTGAAATGATTGATTACCGTTGTCATGACACTCCCACTAAAAGCGGGCTGAAAGGAATGATATGAGGTGATAGATAGAAGACGCAGAGCTTAAAGTATCTATGAGAGCTACTTCAAGTTAAGCTTAGAGTTAGCTTTAAGTAAGTGATTGTTATTGTTAATAACTACAATCACGTCTTTAAGACAGACTTTAAGTATCCACGCCCTACACCAGCACGTCTTACAAGCTTAAAGCTTCCCTTAAAGAGAACTCTTAAGCTTTGCGTCTGGTGCATGTATTGCTCTTTGTCTCTCTGCTTGCCCAAGGCATTAAGACTCACTCTCTATGAAGCCGAGAGGTTACGAGGTGATGGCCTTGAAGCCCACTCAGTGCGTGACTCTGATGTGTGACTTCTTGCTGTGGTTTGGCGGCTACAGTCCGCATTGGGTTTGTTCTTATAGGCAGTCGTAATTACAGATTATTAACACAAAAAAGGGGAAATAATTTAATTTCAGTCACTTAGCGTCTTTACATCTAAATAACACTTACATCCCTTTTAGTGTGACATTCCCTAGTTAAACCAGCTTCTAACCTCACCGTATCGGGCTGCGCCCTATAGGCAGTCGTAATTCGATTGGCATTGCGTTGAGACTCAAAGAGAGCGTAAAGGCAGGGGATGAGAGCGTTGATACCTCGATGGTTTGACCTAACTAAAACAGACAAGGGCAGGCGTTGCACCCGCCCAAGTGACCTAGATAAGCTCGGCGTTAAGCTCTGCCATGTAAGGCGCTAAGACATTCTCAATGCCATTTGTAGCGTCCTCAAAGACACCAAGCTCTACTAACGCTTTAACGTTCCCCCACACCTCTTGGTGCAGCTGCGAGTCTTGCGTTGTAAGCAGCGTTTGAGTATCAAGATGATTAGAGGCTTTAATAGTTAAGACGTCGTTCATATCAATGCTCCTTTGTGCTTAAGGTGAGCTAAAGATACCGAAACTCAACTTGGTTGTGTTATGTGTAGTCACTAGTGAATGCAATAACTTGAATATGGTCACGCAAGAGCTTGCTAAGTGAGCACTTATTGTTCAATCAGCCGACACTTAGAACACGGTGCCAGCTTCAATCGCCTTCTTCTTCACTCTCTGTACGGTACTTGCATTACAGCCAAGCTCCTGAGCGACACCACGGATAGACTTTCCCTCAAGTAACAACTCAATGATACGCTGATGCTGCTTGGTATTAGCTTTGCGTCCTTGGAACTTCTCAGCCCACTTCGCAGGGTTAGCTTTAAGCGCTTGTCTTCCAGCCTCAGCCGACGCTAAGCGATTCTTACGCTCTGCCGCAGCCATAGCCGTGAGCATGGTAATCTGGATGTCAGTGACCATGTTCTGCATGTCATCATCTTTGTTTGAGTATGAGAACGTCAGACCTTGGTTGATAGTCTTAATACACACGCCCCTGTCGAGAAGCTCACGTATAGTCGATTCAGCGTCTCGATAGTCACGCCCTAAACGGTCAACCCACCATACGACTAGAGTATCTCCTTTACGTAGCTTACCAAGAAGAACCGATAGCCCTGCCCTCTCTTTAGCTGGCACAGTACCCGACACTTTCTCTGTCGTAATCTCCGCATCAGGGTAAAACTTTGAGATGTCACTCAATTGGCTGTCCACATTCTGCTCCTTAGTCGACACACGGACATAAGCAAAGACCATTGAGTTGCTGTCATTGGATTGAGTTGTCATTGTCATACCTCGAACGAGTGCTTTAGGTTGATGTATGCTTAACTTATTGTATGTATATCGACAAGTCAACACCTAAAGCACACAAAAATAACAACGTTAGAGTGTATGCATTTGGGCATGACCTATAACACACAAACAAGGAGTCATCCGAAATAGGCGTATGATAGCCTGCGGAAGTCCTGTATAGAAAAACACTTATGTGCTGCACTGCCTACAGAAGAAAGTTGGAAAATTCTCAGATTAAGTTTTAACTTATTATGCTTAAAAATTGCTAAGCGAAAGGTTTAGATAAAGTAAAAGAGTAAAGAGAAGCTACTAGTACATCTCTTCACTCAAAACTATCTCTATCTAGGCGCTGGTAAAGCCAAATTTGAGACAAACTCTAAAGCCACGGTGTCTCTGTCACCAAAATATTTAGCTGCTTTTTCGTTGAGCCATACCTCATGAAAATGTCGCCTAAAATCTTCCAGATATTCAGTTGGGTAAAGTCTCGCCTGAACGACCCGCCCGTCTGGATACTCATGTTCATAGTCTGGAAATTCTTTAGGTTCAACACCTCTGTTCTTTCTCAACCAGTCGCAAAACAATCTACCTTCAGATATGTCCGGTACTAAGCTTTCTGGGAGAGTGTAGCCAGCCTCCTCAAGCGGAGCTATGAGATTAAGCGTAATCTCATTTAACATTGAAAAGTGTGTGTAGGGGATTTTAGCGCGATTTTTGGTGTACCTTTCCAAATGCCTTGGTAACGCCCCAGTTCCCTTGTATCCAGTTCTCTTGTAAATAAACTCTTTTAGCGATTGAGACGCCAAATTACGAAAGTTGTCTCTAGCAACATCTGCTTCTGAACGGCTTTCAAAAGCATAGTATTCAAGGACTGCCATACATATATCATGAGGCACAGCATGGTGCGTCTTCCCTCTAACCTTAATCGGTATATGTAAGTCCTTTGATGGATTGCCACCATTACGCTCTATGATTTGGCTAATAATCCTGCCTCTTGGGTGCAACCTCTGATTCTGCCAATCATTAACAAGTGTGATGATGTTACTTCTCGCAGTCCCACAAATATACGCCAACCCACTGGCAGTGAGGTATGGAGTTCCGTCACTCATGACTCCCATTTCAAAGCCATTCGCCTCTGTTTGGTGCTTTAGTGGTACTGACGGAAGTGCTAATTGTCCATTCATAGACTCATTCCCTATATTCGACAGAGTGAATAATATAGCACTTTATCATTATTCCTGTACAAATTTTGAACTAACCTCTTACCTGAGACTTAATACTTTTATAAAAAGCAAAAACAGCAAGTAGAAACTGGATGAGAGCCTCGACTAAGTTACGAGACAGCGTATGGGGAAACTGAATTAGTATAACTGGTAGATAAGAGGGGGGTATGGGGGGGAATGAGCGCATACTAAAGATATTAATACGCGCTCAAAATTTACACATAAAATTGTTTGGGTTTAAAAGCTGCTTACCCAGCCGTCGTCATTCAACAAGTCTATAGACTGTCCACTTATAGCAATAACGTTTTGAGGATTTGTTTGGCTCTTAAATTGTTGGATTGGCATACACTCAATGACCGTGAAATCATCACCGTCCCAAGCGATAGCCATCTTGTAGTCATTTAGAACTTCAACTTTTATCTCGTGACCATCTCTGCGCTTGATAAGCATCAGACCTTGATACTCTTTGTCTGAAAATTCTTTAAATACACTAAACCGTGGATTTGGTGCAGCACCTAATGTAATGGTATCAAGCATACGACGAAGCAACCCGTTGGCTTTGTGCCGTGCATCGTCATCATTAGCAATCTCTTCAAGTACACTTTGCAGTTTATCAACTTTGTCAAACGCTATGTCTTTTTCATAGGATAGAGCTTCAGCTCGTTCATCTGCTAACTTAAGTGCATCTTTAAGAGAGTTAACTTGTGTTTCAATACTATCAAAGCGCTCCCTCATAAGGTCACTATCTTTTTCCAATAGCATTTCCAGCAATTTAGTAGCTTGGCGTTGCTTCTCCATCAACTCTTCACGGAGCAACGCGCACTTTGTCTCCGCTTCTTTCACAGCCGACTCATGACCTTCTTCATTGAAGGAGCTCAAAAAACGACGCAAGGCAATAAGTAAAATTCGTTCTGTTTTTTCGTAGTGCCAGTTCTTAGCCTGACAACCCGTCGTCTTCAGCTGAGAGCATCTTAAGAAACGATACGTTCTGCCTTTCACTGTTGAAGAGTTTATGGCTAAACCACTGCCACATTCACACTTAAGAAGACCTCGAAAAAGGTTTGCCATACCGCGCTCGACGACTCTTCCCTTAGCAGTTGTCTTACTCGACTTAATCTGTTGGCAAGTCGCCCATAGCCCTCTATCAATAATTGCAGGGTAATAGTCCTCGACAGGGTCACCATCAGCGACATCCCTTCCATCAATGCGTTTTAGTAGTTGAATTTCACCAATAACACCTCGGTGTTTGAGAAGTGAGCGGATATGTCTATACGACCATGTAGATGATTTCCCCCAGTAAGGGATGCCAAGCTCATTGAGTTTTAGCGCTATGGGCTTTGTACTAAAACCTTGGCTGTACCATGTAAATATCTTACGAACTATCTCTGCCCTTTCGTTATTGACTAAGAAACAAGACTTGTCGTCACTTACAGTAAGCCACTCGGGGCATTTACGCGTTACGATTATCCCCTTACGTATAAGCTCTTTGTTCTTCTTCTTTGCAGCACGCACACGCAGAGATTTTATCTCACTTTCTTCATGTGCTCGCTGAGCGGTCATAAGCCACATCATTAGGTCGAGCATTACGCTGTCAGAGTTTGTAGTGTAGAGCTTACTGTCAGACAATGTGAATATACTCACGCCGACTTCCAATAGCTCCAGCATTAAACGTAATGACTTATCGACTTGTTGACGAGACAGCCTATCTACAGACTCAACTATTAACACTGAGTTGGGTCTGATAGCCCCTTTCTTCGCAAGGTCGATAAACTGAGAAAGTGCACCTGTGGTAGCGTTAGCACCTTTCCAAGCACTAACACCGAGGTCATTGAAGGTTTGGTCTGAAAGCTGCCATCCGTGTTGGCAACATACTTTTTCGATTGCTTCGCGTTGGCGAGTGAATCCGTGTCCTTTAATTTGCTTTTCCGTCGATAAACGTGTGTAACTGTACGCTATCTTGGTCATTTCTTATACCCTAATTATTAGTAACCCCTTGTTGCTATTAGCGTTGGGGATTTTACCAAAGTTTAGGGAATACGATAAAGCACCTTTACAACATGCCAACCGAACTTGGTTTTAACTAGATGCGGCGTTAACACTTCGCCAGAAAAGCACACTTTGTCGAATTGAGGTACCATTTGACCACGGCGGAATTCACCAAGGTCACCACCGCGTTTGCCTGACGGGCAAGTTGAATACTTCTTCGCTAATGTCTGAAACTTTGCGCCTTTTTTCAGTTGCTTGATTATGTCTTCCGCTTGCTCTTTGTGCTTCACAAGAATATGTAATGCGGCTGCTGTATTTGCCATTGATCTATCTCTCACTCTTCTGGTCGCGCAAGTGTACCCAATCCTTTTTAACAGACCAAACATTTCTTAATAATAGCTCAGCGGTAAAGGCCCAAATACACGAGGAATATAAAATCGTCTACATAATGAGTTTAAAATACAAACAAGTTTTGCTCAGTTAATCACTATTCTCTAAAAGATTGTCTAAAAAGCTCACATTTGTCTCTCCGATGGTTGAAGCCTTCGTCTGATAAGATTAGATTAGACACAATTCGGTGGTATTTATAAGGTTATTTTCATGGCAAAAGTCGTTAGCAAAGCGAATCAGTCTCAGGGCATGTTGATGTTTAAGCTCACCCTGCAACAGAGTTTCGCTATCGGTACGCTAAAAGTCCGTGAAATCGTCCCATACATGCCAACGACGAAGATCCCTTACTCGCATCATCACGTCATTGGAACCGTTACGATACGTAACTTAACAGTACCAGTGATCGATATGTCAGCGGCTGTTGGCTTTCGTCCTATAAGTGAAGAAGAATATAAAAGCTGCTACTTGATCGTGACAGATTGCTTGCGAACCGTGGTTGCTTTTATGGTTCGTAGTATAGAGAAGATCATTGAGTGCGATTGGAAAGCTATTGAAACGCCACCTCCGAGCGCTGGAAAAAATATTTTCGTGACTGGAATTACTCGCTACGAGGACAAAACTGTTCAAATGCTGGATGTGGAACTGCTACTTTCCAAAATTTATCCGCAGTACGAGAATTCAAAGATACCAATGCTGACAGATATTGAGCGAGAACGCCTAAAAGCACTCAGTATTCTATTGGTGGATGACTCTTCCATCGCTCGTAAACAGCTGTGTGACGCACTCGATAGCATCAATATTGGGTATCAAATCTGTAAAAATGGTTTAGATGCATTGGAACTGATGAAAAGTGACGCTGCGGCTCATCGCCCAATTGATATTCTGGTCAGCGATATTGAAATGCCCGGATTAGACGGTTATGAGTTAGCATTTGAAGTTCAGAATAATTCCTCTCTGAACCATTCATACCGCATTTTACACACATCGTTATCGAGCGAAATCTGTGTAGACAGAGCTCACCAAGTTGGCGCGCATGAGGCACTTGAGAAATTCAATGCAGGAGAACTAATCGAAGCGATACTTCGCGGAGCAAAAGAGCTAGAAGCCAAAGCTATGACTTCTTAACTCTTATTGGACGAGTTGATTTGAGAATATAATGCAGTGCTTGTCCTATCCCTGATGCTCACATCCGCTAATTTCTCAGCTCACTTCTTTGGCATCGCGTAACTACGAGAAACGAATTCCGTCTCTTTGACTTGATAAGTATGATTAATATAAGAAGCTAGGCTGTAAAGTACATTCGCTAATAAGTTCGCGTAACGAAACAAAATAGGTGCGGGCTGCTTCTTACCTGTATGTTCAACGGCAACTAATGCTCGTACCGTTTTTTTAGCTTGGCAACGGCACAAATGCAATTGACTGGCTGCCGGGTGCCCTCCGGGTAGAACAAAGCCTTTGAAGCCGCCATCAATACGTTGCTTGAGCAAAGCATAATCGGCCTTTAACTCTTCAACTTCCGTCTCTGTAATCGCTAATTTTCCGCGAACCGAACCATTTAGATGATAAACATTAGGCTGCATTCTTGTCAGTATATCGCGGCTAAACTTGTCCAATTCCATAGCGAGAACAAGGCCAATACGACTACAAAGTTCATCTGCTGTAATTTCAAAGTCACAAACCGGACTGTCCTCGTAAATAAACGGATAGCAAATCTCGCTCAATTCCTTGCTTACAGGTTTCATGCTTTTGTTCCAATATAAAAAAGGGAGTCAGTATAACCTAACTCCCTTTAAACGTTCATTATGCCAAATGATCGACATTCATATGATCGGTTTACAATCAGGCACTTTCGACTTTCTTATGACCTTCTTGAAGGTGAACAAAATCGACTAAATCATCACCAGACACTTGATACGCCTGACCAAAACCTTTAACAAATAGCCCCGATTCTGGCTTTAAGTTGAACAACACGAAATCCTCTAGCTGGCTTAGACCATCAATAATCTCACCAAAACGCTCTTTCATTTGTCCAACAACTTGTTGCCACATCTCTGTGTCTCGCTCAACTACATTTGCTACCGCATCAAAAGTTAAGCGCTTACGAGCAAACAGCTGCTTTGAAGACTCTTCATCTTCGATCATCATCAATGAAACATTTGGATTTTCTAAAAGGTTACGGGCATGACGAGCGATTTTAGAAATGAGAACGAAATAACCTTCCTGGTTTTGGACATAAGGCGCGTAGCTTACATTCGGGCGACCTTCTGCATCGACAGTTGCAAGCTGAAGTGTACGACGATCCTGACGGAACTCTTTGATCTCTGGCCCTAAACGACCTTGCAAACGCTCTTGTTTAACTTGTTGATCCATATTGATACCTGACTTTACTAATTAGTATTCGAGTTAAGCCTCGATTATGTTTGTGATTACTTTTTTAATTCGGCTTGTAGGGCGCGAAATGCGGTGACTTGCTCTTCAATCAACTCGCGCTTTTCGTTACGGCCTAAATAAACCTTGAAAATATTGCTTCCGCACTCTGAGAAAAAACCAAAATAGTGACTCTCTCTACCCATAAACGGTTTACTGACTAATGCGACATTTTTAACGTTATCTAATTTAAGGTGGCCGTGCAGTTCACCTTCTCTACCCATTAAATTGTAATAGCCACGCGCCACTTTTCCTTTTGGAAACGGCGCTTTAACTTCAAAGATAGAACCAAAAGAGTGGACGATGGTCGTCACCGGGCCAAAACCAACCAAACTTTCTAAGATGCTTTGCGCTTGCTCTCCTGGTGCAATAGCCACCATTTCCTGAGGTAGAGCCGCAACAACCTCAAACTCGGAAATGCCAAGACGCTCTGCCATCGCAGCTGGCAATAATCGTGGTTCTTGCTCTAGTAATACTTCAACTTGTTGCTTGATTGATTCCATTGTGTCTTCCGTTTTTGTTCAATTTGTTTTCATTAATTATTGGATGCTTTCGGTACGGTTTCGTTCATCTCTGACGTGAGTACCTGAATACAACTTTGAGCCAATGACACTGCCCAGAAGCTGCCTGCAAGAGTAAGGACTGCGCTACGTTCATGTAGTTGTACTAAGCCTTTCGCTTGCCACACTTTCAATAGAGGCAATAAAAACCCGAACGCGTCCTCTCCCATAAATGATGGAAGTTGATTTGCTTGAACAATGCCACGGTCAAACGCAGATTTGAGTGTAGAAAAAAGTGGTTCTAGAGGGCTTTGCTTCATCATCATCGCGATGGTGCTTTGACCTTCTTTGACCGCTTTAATATAGGTCTCTAGTGTGCGGTGTTGCATCATCCCGTAGCCACCGATATTACCTCCAGCACCACAGCCAATTGGCAATACCTCTGCATAAGTCTTGGCTAAACTATTGTATAAACTACGCTCGCGGTTATCGATTGCCCAATGGTTCACACTCAGTTGGTTCATATGGTGTTTGGCCATAAAGTTCACACCGAGCTCATACATTCCCGCTTTTTCTGGTGTGGTCGCAGGTGGCGGGATTTTTCCCTTTTCTACGAGGTTGAGCATGGGAGCGGACCCACCAACCACTAACTGATACAAATCCAGTCCGTGTGCACCAGTCGAGAGGAAATCATTTAAATCTTGCTCTAACACTTCTTTGGTTTGATAAGGTAAGCCATAGAGTAAATCGATAATGACCGGAATTTTGTCTTCTTTGGCGATCTCGCTCACTCGTTTGAGGACATCTTCCCTATCATCTAAACGTTTTGCGCTGCGGCGCACTTGTGTATTAAAACTTTGCACACCAAAAGAGAAACGATTAAACCCACCCTCTAAAGCGCCTTGATACAACTCATCAGAAAAACGATTGATGCGACCTTCTAAGGTGATTTCGCAGTCTGCAGCCAAAGGAAAGTGGTCTCGGATAGCCTGGCCTAACACACGAACCTGTACTGGAGATAAATCCGTTGGCGTTCCGCCCCCGATATATACGGCGTGAAAAATACCATTTTGTGTCCAAGGTAATGCCGCTTTCTCTCTAAGCTCCTGCATTAATGCTTCAAAGTACTCATCAACCAGTGTGCGACTTGCAGCATTTTGAAAGAAGTTACAAAAAGTGCAACGAACGCGACAAAACGGAACATGAATATAAAGACAGCGTTTATTGGTCGCTTTAATTGAGTTAGCCGTAATACTCGAAAAAATCGCCTGTTGTTGAGACGAGGGCACAGGTACGCTCGCTCCCCCGGCATGTGCAGAATGCTTCTTAACAAAAGCAAATCGCAATGGATCAGGACTATCACTGCCCAACACTGATTCATCAAGCTTATCGATATCGACGCTCATATATACTCGCTTAACTCCCATCATGTAAGGGATGGAAGCTGATCTTAAAAATTCTGCAAGAATCATAATTTGAGCGTAATGATAATGCAATTGATAATTGATCTTATTTCCATTGTAAGTAATAATCTGCCCAAGTTTTCATAGTTTCCCGAGATATTCCGTGAACGTACAAAGATATGTCATTGCAGGAGGTGCTTCCCTTGCCATCCATGCCGCACTTCTTTTTGTTTCTCAAGAGACAAAGGTGTTCGCGATGCCGGCTGGAAACCCAGCAAGTTCGGTAAGTCTAAATCTTGTGTCTGCTCCTCCCGCTGTCGAAAAATCTACACCAGAAAATGTAGCGCCACCAAAAGAGCAGCAGCCTCAAGACCAACCTGAACCAGAAAAGAAGATTGTAAAAAAACAGGTCGTCAAGAAAGACGCTGTTAAGAAGAAGGTAGTAGAGAAAAAACCTGAACCGGTTAAACAATCTAAACCTAAAGCGGTCGAGCCCACCAAAACCGTAACAAAGCAAAAGGTTCAGCCCGAAGCGAAACCAAAGAAAAAAACGGAACCAGTGAAGAAAGAGACGGTAGCTCAACAATCCGCACCTGCGAGCCAATCCAAAGGGGCAACGTCTCAGCCTGTCTTGGTCGACAAACCAACGTTTGTGAGTCAACCAACACAACCCCGTTACCCAAGATCTGCACAAAGACGCGGTATTGAAGGTGTAGCCTTGTATGAGATATGGCTAGATGAGAATGGTAACCAGATTAAACAGGTTTTGATTGAGTCTTCCGGCACAGAGTCGCTAGATGCCTCAGCACTTCGTGCGATCAAACAGTGGCAATTTACACCACATATTTCAGGTGGGCTAAAAGTCGCTCACCGAGTACAAGTACCTGTTCGTTTTAAGTTGGATGGATAATGGAACAACTACAAGAATTACAAACTCAATTTGGGCTGATGACATGGCCTTTGATCATTTGCTCAGCTCTAACCGTGATGATCATCGCCGAGCGATTATTCCATGTGTTAATTAGCCTTGGTGTAGGAAAGCGAGCCATTCGCCAAAAGCTCACAGGATTAGACCCAACAAATGGGAGCGAGCTTGAAGCACTTGCTGAAGAGTTGTCGAATAAGCGGCCGCTTCTGTACCGTGGTGTTGCGATGTTGCTTGCTCATCATTCTTTCTCGAAATCTTTAAGAGAAGATGCCGCAGGTATTTGGCTGCAAGAAAAACGCCATCAGTTGCATTCCGGCCTTCGTTTGCTGACGCTGATTGGTGTCATCAGTCCTTTAATTGGCTTGCTTGGTACGGTACTTGGCTTAATTGACATGTTTAAAGGCATCGCGGTTTCAACGGGGAATATCACTCCGAATGATTTGGCTGACGGCCTAGGTCTTGCTATGCGCACCACTGCCGCGGGTCTCATTATCGCACTTCCTGCCATTTCAGGAGCGCAGATCATTGGTTTGTGGGCGGATCGTGTAATCGCCAAGCTTGAGCACACTTTAAACTACGTCAACTTATGGCTTGAAGGTATCTCGTTACAGCATGTCTCGCCAGACCACTCAAAAGTAACACTGCGCTCTTCTGAGAAGATTGAGGCTGCAACTCAATGATTAAAACACCACAAGAAAATAGTCGTAACGGTTTAACCCCCGATTTAACACCGCTGTTAGACATTATTTTTATCGTCATGGTTTTCCTGATGTTAACCGCAGCGGTCAAACTCGATTCATTAGACGTCAATTTACCGAGCACAGAATCTCAGGCTGTTGCAGATGTCGATAAGCAATCCATCACGGTAAATATTCTTAAAGACGAGCCTTACTGGGCTATTAACGGCAAGACATATATCGATTGGGACAACTTTACCCTCGCGCTGTTAGAAGAGAGTAAGTCAAGCGATAAACCGATTGTAATTGGAGCAGAAAAAACCGCGAATATTCAGTCGCTAGTACAACTTCTCGGCTTTTTACAAGAAAACGGAATTCAAGCAACTCAGTTACTCACTGAAGAGCCATCATAAAAATAAGTAAGATAGAGATCCTTTCAAAATGAAGAACACACGCATCACTATTCATGCTGTTGTCACGGCAGCTATTTCCCTACTTGCGAGTAGTCAACTTTTTGCCAATGAAACGCCATCCTCAGAGCGCGTTGTTAGCGCAGGCAGCGCCGTCACTGAACTCTTGCTTGAACTCGACGCTAAAGATAGCTTGGTTGCTATCGACGTCACCAGTCAATTACCAAAAGGAATGGAACTGCCTAAAGTGGGCTACCATCGTCGTCTTTCAGCGGAGGGGTTGCTCGCCTTACGTCCGACAAAAGTCATTGGTTCTGATGAGATGGGGCCGAAAACAACATTGAGCCAATTGAAATCGGCTGGCGTAGATGTAGAAATCGTTAATACTGATGCAAATGTCGAGGGCCTTTATCAACGTATTGATCAAATTGCGAACCTTATGGATCGCAAAGCTCAAGCTGAAAGCTTAAAGCAAGATGTCCAGGCGCAAGTACAAGCACTCAATGCAAACCAACCTGATCAAGCGAAGAAAAAGAAAGTGCTCTTTCTGCTGATCCATGAAGGGCGACCTGCAAATGTTGCGGGCTCACAAACGACACCCGATGCAATTATTCAACTCGCCGGCGGACAAAACCCAGCCGCTACACAACTCTCGTCTTACAAGCCTCTATCCACAGAAGCGATGGTAGAGATGCAGCCTGACGTGATTCTTGTTAGTGGTCGCAGCTATGAAACGTTGGGTGGTGCCGATGCAATTTTAAAAGCAATGCCGCTTCTTGCTGCAACACCCGCTGGAAAGAACAAAGACATCATAACGATTGATGGCCATGCTCTGGTAGGTGGTTTGGGCCTTAAAAGCCTTGCAGAAGCTAAACGCTTGAATGCACTGCTTTACCCATAGAGACATGACATGTTGTTAAGACGCATCCCCCTTTCAACGACGTTATCAGTGCTTAGTGGATTTTTAGCATTTATTGCTATCGCCTCTATTACCGTTGGCCCAATGAACATTAGCTTTGCTGACAGTTTGCGTAGCCTAACGGGAGGCAGTTCTGATCTCGCTCCTCACATTCAGTTGGTCATTAACGAAATCCGATTGCCTCGCACCATTTTGTGTATGTTCATCGGCGCCATTTTGGCAATTTGTGGTGTGGTTATGCAGGGCTTGTTCCGTAACCCATTAGCCGAGCCTGGTATCATTGGTGTGTCTGCTGGCGCTGCTCTTGGTGGTGCATTCGCTATTGTTGTATTTGCTGAATTTAGCCAAAACTATCCGCAACTAATGAACTTAGCGGCTTTGCCTCTTTTTGCTTTCCTTGGCGGTGCACTAACGACTATTCTCGTTTATAAACTCGGCACAAGTAAGTTTGGTACCTCAGTTACAATTATGTTGTTAGCCGGCGTTGCCATCAGCGCGCTCTCGGGTGCTGCGATTGGCTACATGAACTTTATCGCAGATGATCAGATGCTGCGAGACTTGACGCTTTGGTCGATGGGCTCATTAGCTGGTGCAAATTGGTCAGGGATTGCTCTATCTGCTGTAACACTCGTCATCCTATTGCTCTGGTTTCAGAAGAAGTCGATGGCGCTGAATGCTCTGTTGTTAGGGGAATCAGAAGCAAGACACTTAGGAGTTCCGGTTCAAAAACTCAAACGTCAGCTTATTTTACTTTCTGCACTGGGTGTTGGTATTACGGTGAGCATCAGTGGTGCAATTGGCTTTATTGGGCTCGTGATTCCTCACTTAGGGCGCATGCTCGCTGGGCCTGACCATCGAACGCTATTACCAATATCTGCCTTAATGGGAGCACTGCTTCTTACTGTCGCAGATATGTTTGCTCGTGTTGCCGTGGCACCAGCTGAATTACCAGTTGGAATCGTGACCGCATTGATTGGCGCGCCCTTTTTCATCTACTTATTGTTCCAGCAAAAAGGGAAGATTTTGTAATGAACCAGATCGTTTTATCGGGGAAAAACATTTCGATGACGTATGGCAACCGTGTGGTGCTCGATGACATCAACATTGATATCCGAGCTGGTGAAGTGACCGCCCTACTCGGCCCCAATGGCGCAGGTAAAAGTACTTTGCTCAAGCTTCTATGCGGTGAGATCTCTTCGAATCATCACATCACCTACTTCGGTAAACAAAAGCATGATTGGGAGCCTGAAAAAAGCGCCAAACATATTGCAATGCTCCCGCAGCACAGCACCTTAACCTTCCCATTTCTAGCCAGAGAAGTAGTAGAGCTGGGGGCAATACCGCTATCACTGTCCAATAAAGAAACCACTAAACTGGCTTTACATTACATGGAACAAACCGACGTATTGCATTTAGCAGAAAGCCTGTACCCGTCTTTATCTGGTGGAGAAAAGCAACGACTGCATCTAGCACGAGTGATGACACAACTACATCAATCTGGCGAAAAACGAATCTTAATGCTTGATGAACCTACCTCAGCGTTGGATCTCGCCCATCAACACAACACGTTAAAAATTGCTCGTGAAACGGCAAAAGCACAAAACGCAGCGGTGGTTGTGGTGTTACATGACTTGAATCTAGCCTCTCAGTACGCAGACCGCCTTGTGCTCTTGCATAACGGGAAACTAGTTTGTGATGACACGCCATGGAATGCACTAACGTCAGAGCGCATTGAGCAAGTTTATGGCTATCGCTCTATTGTGACAAAACATCCGACGCTAGACTTCCCTCAAGTGCATGCCGCAGCATAAAGCGTATCTCCTCTAAGCCGTCTCTAAAACACTTTGATACGACAAAGGCCCGCAATATGAGAATTGCGGGCCTTTGCTTTGATAGTGGCAGAATTTGGGGCTTTAAAGGCTATTACTTGCTCATTTGGATCAATGATCGACCAATCAACCACTCAAGCTCTTTGTCACCACCCGCACCAAACTGGCTTTCAACCATTTTGTATAAGCGGTCAATACCATTAGCAGCAAATTCTTGCGCATTTTCAGCGGTGACAATGTGATGGAATAGCAGTCGTAAAATCGCGAGAAACTCAGCATCTTCCAGCGCTTTAATCCAACTTTGTGAAAACGCATTTAATCCTTTATCAAACTCTAAGTGTTCAATAAACATTTTAAAGATACGGCCATCCAGTGCGGCGGTGAAGTCCGTTTTCTTAGGGAAATGATGGCTAATACCGGTACGCGATATACCTGTCTGCTGGCTTAGCGTCGTGTACGACATTTTGTCGTAACCTAATCTGAGTAGCTGATCAATAACGGCATCCATGATCTTTTGGATAGTGATTTCGGTATCTTCTTTACTACGCTTTGGCATATTTTAAGCTCTTCTCTTTGTAAATCCATCTAACTCACTATTAAATGAGGCCAGAATGAAATCATTCTTAGCATTATACCCGGCTCGCCGATGCGGTTCGATTAGCGAAAACCTAGAAATCAGGTTGCTAAGCGCTGCACTTGAAAGCGCTTTGGGTATATGTATTGCGACTATTTAATATCATGTCGAGTTCCAAACCATAACGTCTTTACACTGCGTAATGTGTAATTTTCAGTTATGTTTTTGTCAATACATGCTACTCAAAATAAGGCGAAAAGTTAGTCTCATCAAAACCTTGCGCCAATTATTCATCGAAACTATTCAAAGACCAAGAATGATAATTATTAAAAATAATCAATCAAGAAATAGTCTTATAAATTAACCATTAGTTCAACTGGACTGAGCAAAATCTCGTCACTATGTTCGTTAATTGATTTTAAATGTTGATATATATCACATTAACGTTCTTGATGATTTAGTAATCCAATCTTTAACCCTTACTTAACAAGTGCCTATTCTGTTCCTTTTTTACGCAAAAGTCGTCATTTTTGTAGATACAGATCAAATACCTGATAGAATACCCTTAGTATTTACAAGAGGATTCGTTATGAGTGTCGAATTAGAAAAAAACCAAGTATGTGAGGCCTGCGGCTGTGCTGGCGAGATAGGCTTTATCATCAAAGAAGGTGACGAAGTTGCCGACGTAACGGTTTTCGCACAGACAAAAACAGAGCTAGAGTCTGAACTACAAAAATACATCGAGCTCGCTAAATCAGTATGTGCTGATGTTGAATACAATGTTTCAGAAATAACCGAAGAATCGAACCAAGCGACGGCTCGATTCAAATTTGAAGTAAGTGCTGAAAAACTTATCTTTGAATTAAAAACTCGCTCACTCGCGCGTTAATGAAAAAAGCGAGCATGATGCTCGCTTTTTATTTTTCCAATCTCTTAATCTTAAACCGCTCTAAATGAAACAGACAACTTCGGCGCGTTTATTTATCTTTTTTGAACACGACCCACTTTAACGAGCCATTGGTTTCAAAATCGTTCTCAGCGGTACACATCAGTAATACGCCTTCAACATTAATCACGGCCCCTGTGGTGTAGGCTTTATCATCGTAGTAACAGATACGCTGACCTACCTTACCGTCAGCAACTATTAGCGCTTTGTTTTCTGGTGTACTGTATGATTTAGCAAAAACGGAACCCGACAGCAGTACTGCAAAAACACCAGCGGTAAAAATAGATACACTTTTTAACTTCATGAAAATCTCCCTCAAACCTCAATAATACTAACAAGGACCCTTGTGAAGTTCTTGGAAGAATCTCATATTATTCAAATATCTACTGATATTTTTCTCACCTCTACGCTTGGGTCTGCTTCACATTCAATCATTTAATTTATCTCATTTTAGTAAGCTTGAAGTTACTTAGCTCAGTAAAGAAGCGCACACTTTTAACGTGTATCTCTAATTTGAATATTTAAGTTATGAATCAAAAACTGTGAGCAAAAAATGCATAATAGGTTTATTTAAGTATAAGATAAGCACCTGTTGATCTCGGTATTTAACTAACTCTTTGACTATGCGTTTTGTTTCCCTATGCCTTACTTCAATCCTACTCTGCTCGTCTCCTTTGGCATATGAGCTAGATTACTATTCTAAGTTTGGTCACATCGATAATTACGGCAATCTTGATCTTAGAAACAAGCCTTACACCCAACTACCCTCTGGCCTAGTGGTCAAGGGCAACTTAAACATCTCACAAACCCCTATCAAAACCTTGCCCAAAGGGCTTGATGTTGAAGGCAGTCTGGAAGCAACTAACAGCGCACTCAAAGTTATTCGCTCAGGAACAAAGATAAAAGGCTATGCAAACCTACTAGGTAGTAAGATCGAAAACTGGCCTAAAGGCATCAAACTAGGCGGTTACCTAAATCTGACAGATACACCGCTAAAAGCGCTTCCAGCTAAACTTCGAGTAAAAGGTGATCTAAGTGTTATTCGCACTCCCATTTCTGATCTTCCTGAAGGATTGGTGGTTGATGGTAATCTTTATATTGGAGGATCAGCGCTGAAAGTATTTCCAGACACAATGACGGTGAAAGGGAATATCTATTTAGGTGGTAACAGGATCACCAAATGGCCCAGCAATTTAACCCTTGGCGGCGCCGTCGCACCTTAATGAGCAGATAAACAAAAGCCCCGGCAGACCGAGGCTTTAAGGCATTCTGAATCAACAGAGTTCAGTGACGAAGGTTACTCTTGGTTATTCACAGGATTAGCATAGCTCGCCACCAAATAAGGTCTTGCGCCTTCAGGTAGCTGATCCAACTTATCCGCGAGATGACGCTTAACCGCTTCCGTAATGATGCTCGAATCTTCATGCCCAGCAGCTAACAAGTTGATTGGGTACAACTTGTAGTTGTTGTGAATTTGGCGGTCGATTTCAGCAGCAAGAGATTCCGGCGTTTCAAACTCTTGCTCAATCACATCACCAAACGCAACATGTACACGGCCTTTATAACCAACGATACCTTGAATGATACTTTCGATATCTTCAAATTCGCCTTTTTCATAGCGGCCATTTTCTGCTTTTTCGTACAGCTCTTTTGCTTTGGCAATGTCACATGGATCATTTTCATAGGCAATTGAGACAGGAACGATTTTCAAAGAACGCGTGTACTCACCAAAACTGATTTTTTGTTTACGACCTTCAACATGGAACATTTTTAAAATCGCAGGATCAGTAAAGTCGTTTCCATCTTTAGCACGACCTTCCTTTTGGGCAATCCAAATTGAATTGCCAGTATCAAGCGAATGTTTGATATAGCTTGACAGTTGTCCCAATGCTTTCATCATTTCTCTAGGCGCTTTAGCAGAGCGCTTAACGATGAAGCTCTTATTGAGTCGCATCAATTCTGTCGCACATGGCTTCTTCAGCAGGTTATCGCCAATCGCTATACGAACTGTACGGTGCCCACTTTGGTACAAGCCATAATTTACGAGCGCAGGGTCCATCGCAATATCACGGTGGTTAGAAACGAATAGGTATGACGTGTTTTTATCCAGCTTATCCAAACCAGAAAAAGTGACGCCATCCGTTGTCTTATTCAATGTATCTTTCAGATACTTCTTCACTTCAATCTGAATTGCTTCGACAGAATCAAGCTTGCTCCACTTGGCTTTCAGGTAGATTCGCAGGATCGGGCTCATTAGCGTTTTGAACCACGCTGCTTTATTAGCAAAGCGATGTTCTAGGATAGCAGTGATAAATTCATCATCTTGGATTAGACGATCCAGCGCTGCTGGAATTTCTTCGTCGTTGTAAGGACGAATTTCAATATAAGGATCGGTATTGGCTGTCATTGTTCATTACATATCAAAAAAAGCTGGCACATTTTACGCGTAGTTTTGCTGACAAGCAGCATTTCAACCCATACTTTTAACATGGTCATACCAGTTAAGCCACCATTTATCATGCTAAAAAATTCTCTCAGCAGGTTGGAATCGTATGGGTTTAACGTTACCCTTAGCGCCAAAAAACACTGGTACTCATAATGAACTACGCAATTGAATTTCACGACGCTAAATACCCCTTTCTTGATGTAGCTGCGCGTAAAAAAGCACTGAAGCACAGTCTACTATCTGTCATCGAAGGGTTAGCCGTCATTAAATTGGGTAAGCAGGAGTATGCCATTGAACCAGGCCAATATTTTTGGATTCCTCAAGGATGTTTGAGCTCCCTCACCTTTTTACCTAATTCTCGTGTATATCGTTGTGATTTTTCTGTGCGTTTAAATGACGACTTCTCACAACAGGCGGGCTTTGTGAAGCCTTCACCGCTACTAAAAGCGCTCGTCGAGAAGCTAGCAACAACTGCCGAACGCTCGGATCTGCAAACCGATCTACTGACAGTAGTAAGACATGAAGTATTGACGCTGTCTCCTAAACTAGCGCACTCAACGTTAACGAGAACCATCAATCAATGGACTCCTGGCTGTGACATGAATATTTCTAAAGAGCTTTGCTTGGTACTAACACTACGTGAAGCAAGAAAAATGAAACTGTCGGGGAAGAAGGAAGAGCAAATTGTTGACTCTCTTTTTGCTGGTAACACCGAAGAATATGAACAGCTTTGCTTTTTAGTCTTTGGAGAAGCGCTATAACTTGCTCTTCAACAAGCTACGTCTTCAGCATTACGGACACAGAAAGTAGATTAAAACAAAAAGGGCGTACATTGATAATGTACGCCCTTTTTTCATTTGCTTGAGATGTCTAGAAAGGTACTTCTATCTGCATCATCCAGTCAGCGTCATAATATTCGTGCCAACGATAATCAAACCGCATTCTTGGCTGTCCGTCTGATTTATCACCAAAACCAACGCTGAACATCAACCCGTGACTACGAAGCCACTCTTCTGTATCCATTTTACTCTCTTCGTCTCGGAGCTCTTCCGGCATCCAAAAACCAAGACCAAAGTAATTCTTTTCTAAGTTTTGAGTTAGAAGTGGGGTCTCTTCCGGCTTAATCGCCCACTCCTCCCAATAGTTTTCTGTTGGTCCTTCAAGCTTCGCTTCCGCTGCATACCAAATCAATGCTTCAGTACTTAACACGCCGATGGAATCTAAAATTTCTTCACAGATAGGAAGCGTGTTATCTTCAAACACCACGGAACGATCAGAAAAATAGTTACACGCGGAATGAGCTTGTGTCACCACAAGCAGCGCACATGCACTAAATAAAACGACTCTGACCATGAAAATCTGACCTCTCAGTTCCCAGACAATGTTTCTCTGTATAAGCCTTTACTAAGTAATAAATCACGTACGGAAGGTGTTGTATAGGCGCCGATCTCTTCACCCTCGGCCAATGCTTTGCGAATATCCGTGCTTCTGACTTTTACTTTTTCAGGACATGCCATAACAGTCCAACGTTCCGTAATCTCTTCAGCTCTACTAAATTTAGCAAATTTGAAGAAATTATCAGGACCAATGACAAAAGTTATATCGGCAGTTGGGTAGATTTCTTGAATTTTTTCTAACAACGCATAGGTCGTCACACTTTGTCCAGGTTGGTATAAAGCTTGCTCTGCATCAGAACGCTGAACATTAGAAAGCCCCATATCCTTGATGAACACATCAACCATTTTGCACCGAGTTGGGTAATCAAGCATGTTCTTGCCCCAAGCGTGTGCAATGCTTGGCTCAAGTAGCACAAGATCAAAGTGGCTCAAAGACTCAATAACACTTTTATGCCCTAAACTAGGTGGGTTAAATGCACTACCAAAAATGGCGATTTTTTTCATATCCGGTGATTACCTGGTTGAAGAGAGTTTTCTAATCTGATGATTTCGGTATGATACTACTAATCTTTACAGCTTTTGACCCTAAAGTCGCATTTAATGAGCCTCAACTGTATGGTTTATCACCATTTGAGCAAATGTGCTTTAGAGTCTGAAATATTTGCAGGAAAAGGAACCCTAAATGGAACAATCCATCCGTGACGAAATGCGCGTACTCCCTTCAATTGATCCGCATTTTGAAATTGAACGCCGTGTCGCTTTTATTAAGCGTAAATTGCAAGAAGCGGGCTGTAAGTCTCTTGTTCTTGGCATCAGCGGTGGCGTTGACTCAACGACATGTGGTCGTTTAGCTCAGTTGGCTGTAGACCAACTAAACGAAGAAGCGGGCAACAATAGCTACCAATTTATCGCAGTTCGCCTGCCTTACGGGGAGCAAAAAGATGAAGATGAGGCTCAGCTCGCTCTGTCTTTTATCCAGCCAACCCATTCTGTATCGGTGAACATCAAAGCAGGTGTTGACGGGCTTCATTCGGCTTCTCACGTTGCATTAGAAGGCACAGACCTTCTACCAACTGATGCAGCAAAAGTCGACTTCGTAAAAGGCAATGTAAAAGCGCGTGCTCGCATGGTTGCTCAATACGAGATCGCGGGCTACGTAGGCGGCCTTGTTCTTGGTACTGATCACTCAGCAGAAAACATCACTGGTTTCTACACTAAATTTGGTGATGGCGCTTGTGACATGGCACCATTGTTCGGATTAAGTAAACGCCAAGTTCGTGAAGTGGCTGCTACATTGGGTGCACCTGAGCAACTAGTGAAGAAAGTGCCAACGGCAGACTTAGAAGAGCTTGCTCCACAGAAAGCAGACGAAGATGCCCTAAGCCTAACTTACGAGCAAATCGACGACTTCTTAGAGGGCAAACCTGTTCCACAGCAAGTGAGTGACCGTCTGGTAGCGATTTACAAAGCAACGCAGCACAAACGCCAGCCAATCCCGACGATTTACGACTAAGCGATATTTTCAGCTCTCTTTAAAACTCAAAACGCTGCTAAAAATAGCAGCGTTTTTTTGTCTAGGAACAGTTTTTGTCGAAGGAAAAAGGTGCTCTCGCCTAGTTGGTTACTGTTACGTCCGTCTCTGGCACAGCACAACACGCCAATACGGTTCCCATTGCACGTTCCTCATCTGTCAACGCAGGCACGTCTGGATGATGTACTTGACCCGACGTAAGCTGAACTTTACAGGCACCACATAAGCCTGCACGACAGCTATTGCTGATGACCTTCCCAGCATCTTCGAGCTGATCTAACAACGTTTTTTGGTTGTTGCCTACGAATTTAGTTCCATTAAAGTCAATAGCGAGACTCTTCTCTGGCTTTGACGTAAGAGAAGAAACTCCAAACGCTTCTTGATGGTAGTTTTCCTCTGGCAGCCCTTTTCTTAGTAGAAGACTTTTTGCTTTATCCATAAAGCCATCCGGGCCACACACAAACACCTGCCGCTGTTCAACATCTTTGATTTGCTTAATGTGTGACAAACTTAAACGCCCTTTCAAACCAAACCAATCAACAGCAGGTTGCGTTAAACAGACTTTTACTTCTAGCCCTGGGTGCTCACGCTTTAACTGCTCCAACTCTGAGCGACAAGGAATATCATTCTCGGTGCGACATTGATGGTAGAAAACCACATTATCCAACTGATTGTGATCCGCTAAGTAACGCACCATTGATAACATTGGTGTTACTCCGCTACCCGCAGAGAGTAACAGCAGAGGCTGCGCTTCATGCGTTTTAAGGTGGAACTGACCGTCAGGTTGTTCTGCCTCTAAAACATCACCGACTTGTAAGTTGTCTAAGAGTGAGTTAGAGACTCTTCCACCCGCGATACGCTTTACAGAAATAGCATAACGACCCGGGCGAGAAGGACTGGACGATAAGGTATAGCGTCGACCCACTTTCTTACCATCAATATTCACCTCTATTGGCAGGTGTTGTCCTGGCAAGTAATTAGGCAACGAACCTTTGTTTGGCTCTAACCATAAGGTCACAAAGTCTTGGGCAATTTCTTCACGCTCAACACATGTAAGCTTCATGCGCACTGGCGAGTTATCTGCGTAAAACTCCGGCTCTTTGTACTCCAATACTTCAACTTTATCGCCTTGACGAATAATGCCTTCATTTCGCGCGACAAGATTCTGGCCAAAGAACACACCACCGACATCGTTTGCACGGAACTGTTGCAAGGTTTTGAGCGGCTCTTTGCTCTCACGGAATGTGCCTCTTTGGGTATTCACCGTAGTCAGGATACAGCGCTCGCAAGGTTTGAGAGACTCAAACTCTACCTCACCGATTCGTATGCGCTTCCATGAATCTTCTTCAAATGGCTTAGTATCAGAGACAACTAAGTTAGTACGAAACTGATCCATTGAGTGTAGCTCTGAACTTCTTCGGTTCAGCTCATCAAGTGAAGCTTGGCTGATCACTAAAACCGGATAACCATCAGCAAAACTGACGTTTTGACCTAGCTTTTCACGGACACGATTCGATTGCTCACCACTAAACAACAACTCAACGCGCTGCCCCAACACACGACTAAACCAGTCATCTGCATCATCTGTCGTGGTATAGGCAGTAAACGTATCTTTCCAAACCGTTGCAGGTGTCTCCTGCATTTTGAAATCTTGGTAACGGATTTTAAGTGGCTCCATACCCAAACTACTAAACACCACTCCATCGGACAATAAGGCAGACTTAATGGTTACCATTTGCGGATACTTTCGCGCAGTGATCATCGAGCCATCAGCTTTCGCAATCATAAAGCGACGATCGAAGCTCAATCCTTGCTTCTCAACCCATACGGACGACAGCGATAATCCGCCAACTGACTTAACCGGAAAAACATTAATTTGGGATAAAACGGGTTGCGACATAGCCTTCTTCCTACGGGTGTTTTTTATTTGTTGCGGTATTGTATACTCAAATCACATTAAGTTGCAGAGTCTGCTGCCTCTTCATCCATTTCAACTTTCTCGAAACCATATTCTTATAAATTTGGTTTTAGTGACAAGTATTTACTACACTCAATATTCGCGTTTTTTAACACCGTTCTGACCAAATACCGTTTGATAAAGTGTGATACGACACACATAATTCACCCAAGTTATCACTACTCCCATTTATCGATTTGGAGCTTAATTATGGATACAAGAAAACTGGTTCTGATTTTGTTATGTATCTTTCTTCCGCCTGTCGCGGTGTTTATGGAGAAAGGTCTAAATAAAGACTTTTTGATTAATCTAATATTGACGTGTTTCTTCTTTCTACCAGGTACGATCCACGCGCTTTGGTTAACAATGAAGTAACCACTTACACTCTCACTCTTTATAAAATTGAAAAATGGGATGAAATATGAGGGCAATTCCTCTATCATCCTGTCGCCTAAGCGCAAGCGTTTGCTCAAAAGCAAATACGGCGCTTAGGCTCCAATCAGACAACTTTTCAATGGTGGGAGCAATTAATGACAACACTGACTATCACTCGTCCTGACGACTGGCACGTTCACTTACGCGATGGGGAAGTTCTTAAAGACACCGTTCGCGACATCAGCCGCTACAATGGCCGTGCGCTGATTATGCCAAATACCGTCCCACCTGTTACTACAACTGAGCTCGCCCTAGCCTACCGTGACCGAATTATTAAAGAGCAACATGGCGAACAGTTTGAGCCTTTAATGGCGCTTTACCTTACAGATAACACGACACCAGACGAAATACGTAAGGCTAAAGCCACCGGAAACATTGTTGCTGCCAAGCTTTATCCTGCAGGCGCTACCACAAACTCAGATTCCGGTGTGACCAATGCGAAGAACATTTATCACGTTTTAGAAGCGATGGAAGAAGTCGGAATGTTACTTCTGGTTCATGGCGAAGTAACACATCACGATGTTGATATCTTCGACCGAGAGAAAGAATTCCTTGATACTGTCCTCGCTCCTATCGTCAATGACTTCCCTAATCTTAAAATCGTTCTAGAACATATCACCACCGCCGACGCAGCAAACTTCGTTAACAACGCCTCAGACAACGTAGCGGCTACCATCACTGCCCACCACCTTCTTTTCAACCGTAACCACATGCTTGTGGGTGGTATTAAACCTCATTTCTACTGTTTGCCAATTCTTAAGCGCGGAACCCACCAGCAAGCGCTGATCGAAGCAGCAACTAGTGGTAGCAAGAAGTTTTTCCTAGGTACAGACTCAGCGCCACATGCGAAAGGGGCAAAAGAATCGGCTTGCGGTTGTGCTGGTTCTTACACTGCACACGCAGCGCTAGAGCTTTATGCAGAAGTCTTCGAAAAAGAAGACAAGTTGGAAAACTTGGAAGCTTTCGCAAGCTTCAACGGTCCTGATTTTTACGGCATTGCACGTAACACAGATACGGTAACGTTAGAAAAATCCGCTTGGGATGTGCCAGAAACGATGCCATTTGGCAATGATATCGTTGTGCCTATTCGAGCAAATGAACAGATCGAGTGGAAAGTGAAGTAAGTACTTTACTGACATTTCACCTATAAAACAGGGTCATGCTTTTTGTAAAAAGAAGTCATGACCCTTGTTATTATCGTCTCATGTTTTAGATGTGATTATTGACCACGAAGCTTTTCAACCATCGTCCATACCGCAACCACAACCAACCCCGCCACAAAGCCGATAATACCGTTCAATAAAATAGGCAAAATGGCTGTAGCAACCGAATGACCACTAAAGTTCATAATAATCGGCTCTACAAAGTGATGAATGGCTGGCACGTTGTGCACCACAATTCCTCCACCCACCAAAAACATCGCAGCAGTTCCTACAATGGTTAACAACTTCATCAACTTTGGTGCAAAAGCGACCAAGGCCCCTCCGACTTTCGCCACCCAACCTTTACCGTTTGAGCGACTTTCAAGGTAAAGGCCTAAATCATCTAGCTTCACAATCCCAGCGACTAGTCCATAAACTCCAACCGTCATAATCACTGCAATTAAACTGACAACTAAAATTTGCGTAACAAGACTGGCTCCTGTCACGGTACCTAACGCAATCACGATGATCTCTGCTGAAAGGATAAAGTCTGTTCGAATCGCACCAGAAACTTTACGCTTTTCATACTCTTCTATCGACTCGCCAGTATTAACTAGCTCCTCTTTTTCTTCGTGCGGATGCGAGTGAGGAAACACTTTCTCAAGTACTTTCTCTGCCCCTTCAAAGCAGAGAAATAAGCCGCCAATTAGCAATAATGGCATGATAAGCCATGGAATAATCGCGCTAATAAGTAAAGCTGAAGGAACTAAAATCAATTTATTTTTGAATGAGCCTTTTGCAACCGCCCAAACCACTGGAATCTCTCGCTCAGATGCAACACCAGACACTTGTTGAGCGTTTAACGCTAGATCATCTCCCAACACCCCTGCGGTTTTCTTTGCCGCCATTTTTGACATTAAGGCGACATCATCAAGCACCGTGGCAATATCGTCCAGCAGTGTGAGTAAACTTGCTCCAGCCATTTTTGGTCTCTTATATGAAATTGAGTAAGTAACAAAATGTAACACCAATGAATCACTCATCAAAGTGATGATTTTGCAAAGAATACCACCCCAAATGGTGTTTTATATTGCCGTAAAGATAAGACAGGTCTAGTCTTGTGATACCTTTCAGCAGTCAAAAGAAAAAGTATAGATGAAAAGTGGATACATTTACCCGATCGGTACTCCTGGCCAACCTTGGAACGAAGAAGAACGTAAAGCTTGGTTAGCAACGCAAGAAGTAAAACGTAGCTACCAAGATGAAGTCGTCAGTAAAATCGATGCCCTACGCGAGCGTTTTGATGTTGAACAATATGGTGCGCTCTCATACAACGAGGCACGCTTCCCTCTGTTTTGTATCAAAACACGCAATTGGGATTCAACTAAACCTGCTGTGTTGGTCACAGGCGGCGTGCACGGTTACGAAACCAGCGGTGTACATGGCGCATTAAAGTTTGTAGAAACGGAAGCAGAGCGCTATGCAGAGCATTTCAATATTGTCGTTGCCCCCTGCGTAAGCCCTTGGGGTTACGAGGTGATCAACCGCTGGAATCCAAACGCGATTGATCCAAACCGCTCTTTCTATAAGGATAGTCCTGCCGAAGAATCCGCTAACCTCATAAAGCTAGTTGCAACTTTAGGCGATGTGTTAATGCACATTGATCTACATGAAACGACAGATTCTGACGAAACTGAGTTCCGTCCAGCCTTAGCTGCTCGTGATGGTATTGAGTACATTGAAGGTATGATCCCAGATGGCTTTTACACGGTGGGAGATAGTGAAAACCCTCAGCCTGACTTCCAAAAAGCGGTCATTGAGTCAGTTGCAAAAGTGACTCACATTGCACCAGCAGATGAAAACGGCGAAATCATTGGTTCACCCGTCGTACAGTTTGGCGTTATCAACTACCCAATGGTAAAACTGGGCCTGTGTGGCGGCGTAACAAATTGCGTTTACGGCACGACAACGGAAGTGTACCCAGACAGCCCAACGGTGACCGACGAAGAATGCAACGATGCGCAAGTTGCAGCCGTAGTTGGTGGTTTGAATTACGTACTAAGTAAGCTCGAATAACACAGGTTAACAATAAAGCAACTGACGATGTCTTTGAATTGTGAATCAGCTTTACTTTGCTCCAAAAGCAAGTTGAGACATTAATCCGCTAGTTTATTAGAAATTACCGCATTAACATCGCTAACACTGAAGATGCGAAGCATCACGACTTTATGACGCTATTTTAATGCGGTATCTAATAAATCCTAAAATACAAACGACATCTAGACATCATCGTCACTACTAACTCCTCTTCCTGAACAAACTATCGTCATACCATTTAAATCAAACCTCAACCAACGAGCTTCTGAAGCGAAAAACATCCTTAAACAATAAGAAAGCTTAATGCTCTTTGGCTTTATTTTTTAATCACTTACCCAAAAGCACATGCATTAGCCATTGCCTTGTTTTTTATACGCGATTGATCTTTTTAGAGAAACACATATGAACCTCATTGCTTAACCGAAAAAACAAAGATATAATGAAAATAATTATCATTTGTATTTTAATTTTAAATCGAGAACCTCTTTCTCTTTGCATTGAAAGCGGCACTTTTCTTTTGCTAGTTAATCCAGTTTTAAAGCTAAATCAGCACGTTGAATTTTTAGGTATGGCCTAGTGATACTTTGAGGGCTGGATTGTGACCTTAATGTTTATAAAAAATAACTTGGTTATGTTTTGTTGGAATTTAGAACCTATATGCGAATAGATATTCATTATTCGTATTCCATCCCCAAGTCATAAGTTAAGAGAAACTCACTTTATTTTGGGGCAGATTCTGTATGAGTATTCACGTAGTAAGCCTGTTTTTTATACTGTGCTTAACTTCAATTTTCGTCGGCGCAAACCAACTAGATTGGTCGTTATTGCTGACCATGGATGACAAAGCTTGGCTACCGATTACTGCTAGCAGATTACCAAGGCTAATCGCACTAATTCTTACCGGATCTGGTCTCGCAATATGTGGTGTTATTCTTCAACATATTGTTAGAAATCGTTTTGTTGAGCCGGGCACCACAGGCGGTATCGATGCGGCAAAGCTCGGTATTTTGGTATCTATCGTCATGCTTCCATCCTCAGACAAGCTTGAACGTATGCTCTTCGCCGTACTATTTTGCTTCGCCGCTGGCCTTATCTACATTGCCATCGTACGAAAAATTAAATTCAGTAACTCTGCGTTAATACCTGTGATTGGGCTTATGTTTGGTAGTGTACTAAGTGCTATAGCGGAGTTTTATGCTTATCAAAACAACATCTTACAGAGTATGTCCGGTTGGTTAATGGGAGATTTCTCCAAAGTGGTCCAAGAACACTATGAAATAATTTTCTTGATTTTACCCATCACCCTACTGACTTACTTATATGCACATAAGTTTACTGTGATGGGAATGGGCGAAGATGTTGCGTCCAACTTAGGAATTAATATTGCGTTCACTGCCGCCTTGGGTCTAATGCTAGTTTCCGTGACAGTTGCTATAACAGTGGTGACCGTAGGTGCCATTCATTTTATCGGTTTAGTCATACCTAACCTAGTCGCACTAAAATATGGCGATCACCTTAAAAACACCCTACCAATCGTTGCACTAGGCGGCGCTTCGTTACTTATTTTTTGCGATGTCATAGGCAGAGTTGTTGCCTTTCCTTTTGAAGTCCCAATTGGATTAACAGCCAGTGCTATCGGGGGAGTCATGTTTCTTGTGTTTCTTTTGAAAGGAGCACGAGTATGAGATCACATTACTCAAACATGCGAGTGAGCATTATACTCGTTTGCATACTGTCTATCGCCTTTATCTTTACAAGCTCTGGGTGGGATTTTGATTACGTCATCCCTAAGAGGCTGATTAAACTTGGTGCCATAGTTATTGGGGGCAGCTGCGTGGCCATCTCTGCTGTTATTTTCCAAGCTTTAGCTGGTAATCGTATTCTTACGCCATCCATTATGGGATATGAGTCGGTTTATCTGGTTTGGCAAACCCTACTCTTATTACTAGGGGGCACTTCTGGCATTGCTACATTAGGTGTTGTCGGTAATTTCGCTGTCTCTGCAATACTCATTCTGTTGTATTCCTTAGCGATTCAATCTTGGGTACTCAATAGATTTAAACATGACATGCACCAAGTTCTGCTGATTGGCTTTGTTTTGACAATGGTGCTGACAACTCTTGCTCAATTTATCCAGCTCAGAATAAGCCCTGGAGAATTCTCTATCCTTCAAGGGCTCAGCTATACCTCGTTTGAGCGAGCGAAACCTTCTACGTTACTTTTTTCCAGTATTGCGTTAAGCGTTTTGGCACTCTTTGCTAACAGATGGTCACGCGAGCTAGATGTGATAGGTCTAGGTCGAGACCAAGCGATGTCATTAGGACTAAATGATAAGCAATATGTACCAAAGTTCTTTGCTGTAATCGCCATTTTAGTAGCAATTTCGACGAGCTTGATTGGCCCAACGGCTTTTATGGGAATTTTTATTGCCAATATTGCTTATTCCGTTACTAGCGCACCGAACTACAGACACATATTGCTCGTTGCTTGTGCTATTGCAATTGTCATGTTCTTGTCTGGTCAACTTCTGGTAGAGCACTTATTTAACTTTAAAACCACCGTCTCTATTTTGGTGAATGTCCTTTGTGGGGGATATTTCCTAGCCATCACGATAAGAACAAGAAGCCAAATATGAAAACTGTTACTCGCCTGTTTAAAGACAACTCACTGACAAAAAGGAAATACCCCATGTTTAAGAGCCCCCTACGTTTGAGTATCGCGCTTGCTTGCTGCGCTCTAGGAACCTTATCAGGTTGCGAGCCGGAAATAATTAAAATTGAAGATACTCAGCCATTAGAAAAGCTCATCGTGATTGAACACAATCTCGGAGCAACTACTATTTCTCATCGCCCTCAACGAGTGGCAGCATTAGATATGAACGAAGTGGACTTTTTAGATCAGCTAAATGTTCCAATCTCAGGAATGGTGAAAGACTTTGTTCCTCACTTTCTAGCGAAATACAAAGACACACCTGAGATAGCGGATCTTGGTGCGATAGTTCAGCCTAATATGGAAAGGATCTATGCCCTAAAACCAGATCTCGTATTGATGACTCCGCTACATGCTAATCAGTATGAAGAACTCTCTCAACTCGCTCCGACTTTACATTTTGACATCAACTACCGTAATAGTCGTGACCATCACGTCGATACCATTAAGAAACACCTTGTAGAGCTTGGTGAGATCTTTGAAAAGCAGGAGCTAGCCCAACAGAAAGTTGCCGAAATCGATGCAAAAGTCGCAGAAGTGCGCGCTGTTACGAAAGAGCGTTCTGAAAAAGCTTTGGTTGTCATGCATAACAATGGTGCTTTCAGCTCATTTGGCGTTGAGTCTCGTTATGGCTTCGTTTTCGATGTTCTGGGGGTAAAACCAGCGAGTGAAAAAGTGGAGACAGGTTTGCATGGTCAGCCAATTTCTAGCGAGTTCATTAGCCAAGCTGATCCAGACATTCTTTACATCATTGATCGAACAGCAGTAATGGAAGGAAAGCCTGTCATTGATGCGGAACACTTAGCAAACCCACTACTCCGTCAAACCAAAGCATGGAAAAACGACAACGTCGTTTTTGTTGATGCCGATGCTTGGTACATCACTTCAGCAAGCATCACATCTCTGAAAATCATAATTGAAGACATCCTAAAAGGTTACCAAAGCTAAATCTAATAACAATGAGTTGGATCTTAAGTAATTCAACACTCAATCGACGTCAGAACGGATGTGAGCTAGCCCAAACAAAGAAAAGGAATCTATAATGACTCATGACTATCATCAGATAGCGATGGACTCTTCACAGAAAAACAAACCAAGCCCATGTCATATCGCCCTCTTTATTTCACTTCAATTTAGTACTTTTGTCGTACCAATTAGTATCGCTCAAGCTGAAGAAGTCGTAGATGAATCAATGACAGTTTATGGTGAAGCAAACAGAGTTTATGCCGCTGGCAAAGTTTCTCACGCGAGTAATATAGGAATGCTTGGCGACAAAAACTTCATGGAAACGCCTTTCAATACGATTGGATACACAGAAAAACACATTCAAGACCAACAAGCACGCGATATCTCAGATGTAATCTCAGCTTCTGATCCCTCTGTTTTCACCAGCGGTGAAACCGGCTTAAACAAAGAAAGTTTCAAAATAAGAGGTTTCAACTCAGACATTAGCGACGTTATGTTTAATGGATTGTATGGTATCGCTCCTTATTACCGAACCTCTCCTGAAATGTATCAACGTATTGATGTACTTAAAGGTCCTGCTTCTTTGCTCAACGGTATGCCACCGAATGGATCTGTTGGTGGCACCATCAACTTAGTGACAAAAAGAGCACAAGAAACACCAATCACATCTTTCACCGGCAGCTACTTATCGGACACTCAATTCGGAGGACATATCGATATTGGACGTCGCTTTGGTACAAATGAAGAATTTGGTATTCGTTTCAACGGTGCATTTAAAGATGGAGACACCGCGATAAACAACCAAAGCAACAAAACTCAACTTGCATCATTAAGCCTTGATTGGCGTAATGACATTGCTTTCCTTGAAGCAGATTTTTACTACAGTACAGAGCGAGTTGAAGGTGCAAACCGTGGGTTAAGCATCGCTTCTGGTCTCAAAATCCCATCACCTCCTCCATCTGACACATTATTGACGCCAAGTTGGGCCTACAATGATAGCGAAGATAAAGGGATGATGATTCGCGGGGAGCTAAGCGTTAGTGACTCTGTAACTGTATACAGCGCATTGGGTGGTAGCCGTACAGATTTTCATTCAAATGTACCGCAACGAATCAAAATCATCGATAACGAGGGTAACCTAGAGGTATCTCTCGGATCAGTTAAGCTTGAGAACAAACGGACTTCAGGTGAGATAGGTGTTCGTAGCAACTTTGACACTGGCCCAGTAGAACACCACCTTGTACTGAATAGTACTTACTTTAGAGAAGATAAAAATGATTCTCCAACAGGTAATAATAATCCAGCCCCTTGGAACTCGAATATTTATGATCCTGTTTGGGGACCAGAAAATTCAGTTTACGACAACTACTATGGTTTACCTATCGATTCAACTCAGGTCAGCTATGGCATTGCCGATACGTTATCTTTTGTTGATGGGAAATACCAAATCACGCTCGGCTTGCGTTACCAGAGCATTGATTATGAATCTGGAATAATAATGAACGGAATGTCGCTTCCTACCACCAAGTTTAAGGAAAGTACTTACACTCCCGCACTTGCAGCATTATACAAAGTTTCGAGCTCAGTTTCGCTTTATGGTAACTACACCGAAGGCTTAACGAATGGGAAAACAGCAGGCTCTAGCGCTGCAAACGCAGGAGAGGCTTTTGAACCCCAAAAAACCAAACAGACTGAAGCAGGCGTGAAGCTTGACCTGGACGGCTTTGCTCATACGTTCAGTTTATTTGAGATTAAAAAGCCAAATGGGTACCAAGATCCGGATACCAACATTTTTTCTTTCGGTGGTGAACAGCGCAATCGCGGTATTGAATGGGGGTTCTACGGCACACTATCAAAGGACTATACACTCATCGGTGGTATCGCCTATACAGATGCAGAGATTACAAAAGCAACAGATGTGACAGAGGAGGGGAAACAAGCAACTAAGCTACCCGATTTACAAGCTAAACTCGCATTAGAATGGAACCTCCCTGCGATGCGTGATCTCACGCTTATCGGCCAAGCGAACTATATGTCTGAACAATACATTGATGCACAAAACACTCAGGCATTACCTGCACAGACTATTCTTGATCTTGGCGCACGCTACAACTCAAAAATTGCTGAAACAAGCGTGGTTTGGCGCCTTAGCGTAAACAATGTACTGGATGAAGATTACTGGACAACCACCCACTATGCGGACCTAGCTCTTGGCGCACCACGTACAGTGATGCTGTCAGCTACTGCGGATTTCTAATCCCTCCACCTCCCCTTTAGCCTGCCTTCTAAGGGGGACTTACTCCCATTTGGCTGTTCATGAAAATTCACAACAAATCAAAGGAAGTACTCATCTTCAACATTCAAGCAGACAAAGAGCTCGCAACACCTACGGCCAAAGTTAATTCAAAACATAATCCATCAACGTCCACTTCCATAGGCTTTATATGAAAAACGATAAGAGCTCAATATGCTCTACCACGTTCTCCTTATTTTCGCTTGATAGGCTAGATAAGGTGACAATATGATAAGTAAAATCAGCCAACATTACGTTACGCCTAGCTTAATGCCAGCCTTAAAGCCATCGATTAAGAAGCTTGCTTTGGGAACGTTTTGTGAAGCACTTGCCGCTGTGGCAAAAGTTGGTGCACTGCTATGCTTGATAAACCTTATCGATAAATTTGCAAACCAATGGATTTACGGTGCCATAGGACTTTGGGCGGCTAGCGCACTTGCCTCATCAGTGGGCTCGTGGTTAGTTCATGATGCCGAGTCGCAGTTTTCCACTCGATTACGTCGCCAAGTTGCTCAGCACTTGACGCGCTTGCCAAGCAAGACCATCTCTCAATATGGTGATAATCAACTGCGTCGCATAGTTTCCGAAGACATCAGCACGCTTCACCACATGGTTGCGCATTTGCCTTCAGAACTCGTGACATTCATTGTCGTACCCGCAACTTCTATTTTTATCATGTTGAATCTCACAGGTCCGGTAGCGATGCTTACTCTGCTCCCTGGTCTAATTGCATCATTGTACTACCTACTCTTTTTACCTAGGTTCGCCGCTAAACATGGCAAAGAGCGCATGACAATAATGGGTGATATCGTTACCGCAGTAAACGACTACACAAGAGGTATCCGAGTAAATCGAATTTACGGCACGCAAGCAGGAGCACTCGACAGCTATAATGATGCCACAAGACGCTTTACTCACGGCATAGTGAAATGGGTTGGTAGCGTTGCCCTTCCAGCAGCAATTGCTACCGCATTACTTCAAGCGGTTTCGACTTTCGCAATGGCCTATACCATTGGCTATGAATTAAGTCCCGTGGCAATGGCGTCGCTATTCTTTTTTGGTTTGGCCGTCGTATCACCCGCACTGAAGCTTGGCCATGGATTGGACTACGTTAACGCAGGAAAGAATGCTGCAAAGAACATCAGCGACTTTTTACAGCAACCACAAATAGAAAGTGGCAGTTTGAGCGCGGGAGAAAAACCGCTATCACTACAAGCATCAAATATCGTAGTGGCTAATGGAACTGTTAATATTATTGATAACTTCTCCCACTACTTCCCACGGGGTTCATTTACAGCCATCATGGGGCCTAGCGGAGCAGGCAAAAGTACGTTACTACGTCTATTAGCAGGTCAAGAAACACCTCTTTCAGGCTTCGTTACCTTAGGAGGCAATCAACTGTCTAAACTCTCTGAGATATCCCGATACTCCGCCATACGCTATGTGCCCCAAGATATCGGTGTACTCAAAACTACCATTAGGCAGAATTTGAAACTATCAACGCCAAGTTCAAGTGACGACGAGCTGAACCAAGCTTTGCAACAAGCTCAATTAAAGATTGACCTCAATTCTGATGCAAGCGTGCTTTCAGGAGGCGAGCAACAACGTGTCGCAATAGCTAACACATTTCTAACTCAAGCCAACGTTCTATTACTGGATGAACCAACCAGTGCTCTCGATAAAAATACGGCCTTCACTGTGATCAGAAATCTCGCGAAGTTTGCTAAAGCACAAGACAAGATATTGATCATAATTACTCACGACTCAGAACTCGCGAAACTTGCAGACACTACATTGATGCTCAACAGAAAGGCTCAACGACAGGATGAAGAAGTATGACGGCTCACAATACCCTCTATTCCAATTCGACAATTCCACAAAGTGCAAAGCACCGTCTATATCGAGTCGCTATAGGTTGGGGACTAGTTGCATTATTTGAGGCAACGGCTTACACATTTCTTGCAATATCTATTGTCGAACAAGCTTCACCATTGAACGTCATAATAGCTGCTGTTCTAACTGTGATAGTTACCGTTATTGTAACTCGTTCTGGATTTCTCTCTGGTGCGAAACTGGCTGGGGATCTTTATTCATCAGTAGGTCATTCGCTCAGTAAAGCAAAGTTAGCTTGGTTTAATGATCAGCATAGAACTCAGCTCACTCAACTAGCAGAACGAGGAATACCTGGCTTTATGGCCATTCCTGCTCATCAGCTACAAACATTTTTGCACGCTCCAATGTTACCCATATTTTTAATTATCGGTATTGGGGTCGTTGGAGGAGGTGAAATTGCACTACTCAGTGCCGTATTGTTACTAGTTGCACTGCTCGTTCAGTACAAGGCGCAAAGATACCTAAGTCGCTCAGATAGCGACCGACATGACGCAGAGCTTCAAGCGACTAAATCAACACTTGAGCTCATAGATCACCTTGAGTTACTTCGCTCAACAGCGGGGCCTGAGCGCTCAATCGAGCGTATTGAACAGAGTTGGCACGCACAAGAAGAAGCTCATTCAACTATTAATCGTAACGCTTCTATCGCAACCTTAGTATCAGGATTGGCAACGATTTTACCCCTTGCAGGTATCGCCATCTATCTCGTCTTAGAGCCGATTACTCAACCCTTATTAGCCTTGGCTTTATTGATATTGATTACCCGTGCAGCTGCACCTTTGGGTGAACTCGCGTTGGCAGGCTTTGCGATTAACGACGTAAAATCCTCAATTAAAAATTACGCTCAGTTAACGAATGTCCCTGTTCTGCCTGAGCCTAATCCTCAATTTGCAACCTCCCCCAAAAACCATAAGTTCGAACTGAACCTTGTGGGCCATTTAGATCTCTTTGAAGATGCTAGCACGGAGATCAAACAAGGTGATACCGTCGTCATCAATGGAGTCAGTGGCAGTGGGAAAAGCACTTTACTGGGCCTGTTTCTAAGGTTTGATGATCCTGACCAAGGTCTTATTTCGCTCGGAGGGATAGATCTAAAGAATATCCCTTATGACGTGCTCACCCAGCATATAGCCTATGTTGCTCAGGAACCGGTCATTTTTACTGGCACATTGGCGGATAACATTCGGTTAGGTAATCCCAATGCAAGTGATTATGAAGTTGAGAGCTTTGCAAGACACGCACAATTGGACAAACTTATTGACTCATCTCCTAAAGGAATACATCAAACAGTAGGACAAAGAGGCTCAGGGTTGTCAGGAGGTGAAAGACAGAGAGTTGCAATTGCGCGAGCTCTCATTAAAAAGGCGCCAATCCTCATTTTCGACGAAGCGACGGCAGCATTAGACGAAGCAACCGAAAAAAGTATTGCTCAACATATTCAAACATTGAACTCGACCGTGATTATTGTGACGCATCGCGATCAGAATATATGGTCACCCACATTGGAACTCACGATTGAGGGTAGAAGAGTTATAGTTGCACAGTACAACTCTACTTCCTTGAAAAGTAGGGACAAATTGGCGGCTGAAGAAACTAATAACAATCAATACTTAAATCTAAGCGGTGTCAATTGAGTTTTTTGTCACTTTAGCACATTGTATCATCTAAAGAATCTTACAGGCATGTTGTAAAGCAATGATAATAAAGCGAATTCTCAAGGTTATAATTCTGACTCAATCTGACACAAGATAGACGTAGGTCTTTCCAATACCATCAGCTTTTCGAGTCGGTCATCATACAGCGCATTGTCAATTTTTTTAAAATAGACTCTACACTTTTACAACAATCGATTCTTGTATTGCTCCGGTGTCATGCCGGAGTATTTCTTGAACATCGCGATAAAAGGGCTAGCTTGGTTATAACCTAACGTCAGAGCGACTTCTTTTACGGTCTGCCCTTTACGCAGCAACTCCATAGAATGTAAATATCGCACACGTAAGCGCCACTCAGTAAAGCTCATTCCTAACTCACTCTGGCAATGTCTCGCTAACGTGCGTTCTGTGGTATGCACTTTTGCCGCCCACTCCGCCAAACTGATCTCATCCGTCGGCGATTCTTCTACTGCTTTTAAAATCGGTTCAAGATACTTATTGTCGGTAGTCGGTAAAAAGTGATGTTCGACTTCTTGCTTTGCAAGCTGGTCCAATAACACTTGTACCAAGCGCTTGTCTTCATCAGTTTGCGCCACGTTAATGTCTCGCTGACGAAAGTCCTCAATAATAGATGACACGATTGGAGTCACTTTGATCAAGCTCGTTTTAGTTGGAAAATGCGCCGTCAATTCAGGGGCAATATTCAAAGAACAATATTCGATTGGCTTACGGTTGTAGCTAGTGTGACGAATTCCGGCGGGAACCCAAATAGCAAGATGTGGAGGTGCTAGAAATCTTGTGTCTTCTGCATCCATCTCCAGAATCCCACCGCTGATCAGTTGCACTTGCCCCCAAGGGTGGCTATGAATTCGTGTTTCTGTATTAGAGAGAAACGCTTCGAAATTCATAAATACATCTGATGGCGCACGATCGATTGATAAGGAGGGGTGAAGATTTCTGGCGCTCTTTTTCAAAATTGTCTTCCTATCGCTTACGATGTCTTTTAAGAGATACTTTTTATTATAAAGACCTGCCAGACTAGCGCCATCAATAATTGTGCTATAGGGTTCTCATGATTTATTTACTTCCGTTTTTCACCGTTATGATTTGGGGTGGTAACTCAATTGTGAACAAGATGGCTGCGAGCGCCATTGAACCAAGTGCGATGAGTTTCTACCGTTGGTTTGTCGCAATGGTACTCCTAACGCCATTTTGCCTGCCTGCAATCATCAAACAACGACACATTATTCGACCTCACTTAGCTAAGTTGGCGTTTCTTGCGTTACTTGGTATGGTTCTCAACCAGTCACTTGGATACTATGCCGGTTTAACAACAACGGCCTCTAATATGGCCCTGATCACCTCTTTAGTTCCTTTGATCAGTGTGTTTTTAAGTGTCCCATTGCTCGGTAAATCTATATCAATGTTAAGTATCGTCGGTGGTGTCATTTCGCTCGGCGGCTTGGCATTTATGCTTGGTCACGGTGATATCACTTACTTTTTACATCAAGACTTAACGCAAGGTGACAGCTTAATGCTCGTTGCTGCCATGGTATACGCGGCTTATTGTGTTCTGCTAAAACGCTGGAAAATGCCATTCAGTAGTCTGACTCTGGTTTACATGCAGGGCTTCTTTTCTGTTTTGATGCTCACACCACTTTGGCTCTCTAGTGAGCAACTGTTACCAAGCCAAGATGCGCTGCCGTTAATCGCTTATGCTGGTATTGCTGCTTCCATTTTCGCGCCGCTGATGTGGGTAAAAGCGATTGATTCAATTGGTGCTGATTCAAGTGCTATGTTCATGAACCTAATGCCTGTGGTTTCCGTCATACTTGCTTCAACACTAATTGGTGAGAAAATTTACGCTTACCACATTATTGGTGGGTTGTTAGTCATCTCTGGCGTTATCCTGTCGCAAGTAAAAGTAAGACAGAGAAAACCATTATCCAATTCTGAGATTGCCTCTACCGCCAATTAACATCTACACCCCAAGCCACAGAACTACGCTGTGGCTTGTCACTTCCAGCGTTCGAATAAAAGTTAAAATTTTGTTTCATTCGCTATTCCCGAAAATTCATCTTGCTGCTAAATTGGGAAAACAATAACCCATCAAGGAAAGACAGATGAGCAGTGGTCAAAGAGACATTACCCTTCGCTTTTTAGCAGAACCCAGCGACGTAAATTTTGGCGGAAAAGTGCACGGCGGCGCCGTAATGAAATGGATCGACTTGGCAGCGTACGCCTGCTCTGCAGCGTGGAGTGGTAAATATTGCATTACCGCATATGCTGGCGGCATTCGGTTTGTTGCGCCGATTCATGTCGGCAACTTAGTCGAAGTTAGCGCGAAAGTCATTTATACCGGACGAAGCTCAATGCACATTGCGATTGACGTGCAAGCCAGTGATCCAAAGCAAATGAAAAACAGACTCACCACTCACTGTATCGTTATCATGGTTGCTGTAGATGAAAACGGAAAACCAACCGATGTACCGAAATGGATTCCAGAGTCAGATGAAGACAAAGCCTTAGAGCAATCCGCTATCCGTCTTATGAACATGCGTAAAGAGATTGGGGAAGAAATGGAAGCACACGTTAAATATCTCAAGTAACTGGCATCCGTTAAGAACGCTATTAAGTACCTCAACGTTACCTAGACCCAGAGTGTGGAGCTACATCATGGTTTTGCCATTTGTTTCACGCTCGCCCTTCTCTGTCATAAATCCTTCACCTAGCTTTGCTTAAATCCATCCATTATTTTAGAGTTGGATAGAGTTTGGATCTTGAGACTAAAAGAAACGACCTTAAGTGAAGAGACGTTGACCAATTTAAAAGCGGTCGAGTACCAGTGGGTGAGAACCATGTACGTCGAGGGGTATAACGAAACAGAAATTAATCATTACATTCAAACTTGCTTTGGCGGCGACGTTACCTTTGCTAATCTATTTCGTCGCGTCGCACTGCAGCAAGAAAGTTTGTACACGCTGCTTCAATACGTTGGATGCGCACCTTCCAGCCGAGAGTTTTAATCTCTTCCTTCCCTACCTCAATTTAGCTTTTTACTAAGCTCTAGTTATTTATGTGAAGTGCTACGCAGGGCATTATTCAAGCCCTGTGTAATCCATTGCAAAGCCGCTAATCTCTATCTACTTATTGCAAAATTGCCTTTAACAGGCATAAAAAAACCTGAGTCTAAACTCAGGTTATGGTTACAAAAACTGTTAGTGATTGAATCGTAAGGAACTAAGCTAACAGCCAGCTATGCGTAACGCCAATAAAAGCCAAGATATTACTGATCGGCGGCCAAACCAAAATTGTAATATCCGTGCTAAGTATAAGGGCGACCATGTGGTCGCCCTTTTCTAGTTATTCTTATCAATCTCAGACCACAAGAGATTATCCTTTCACACCACCAGCGGTTAGACCACCAACCAACCAGCGCTGCGCAAGTAAGAATACGGCAGTGATTGGCACTGCTGAAAGTACAGCAGCTGCGGCAAAGTCACCCCACAAGTAGTTTTGTGGATATAGGTATTGCTGCATACCCACTGCAAGTGTGTACGAGTCTACATCAGAAAGCAGTAGTGACGCTACAGGAACTTCACCAATTACCATGATGAACGACAAGATGAAGACTACCGCTAGGATTGGCACAGACAGTGGCAGCAATACCAAACGGAATGCTTGCCATGGTGTAGCACCATCAAGAGCCGCCGCTTCTTCTAGAGACGAGTCAATACTTTCGAAGTAGCCTTTAATGGTCCAAACGTGCAGTGCGATACCACCTAAGTAAGCGAAGATCAGACCGCCATGCGTGTTCAGGCCAAGGAAAGGAATGTACTGACCCAGTTTGTCGAACAACGCGTACAGAGCAACCAGTGCCAACACCGCAGGGAACATCTGGAAGATCATCATCGCTTTAAGAATGGTGTTCTTACCTTTGAACTTCATACGAGCAAACGCGTAAGCCGATGTGGTTGATAGCGCCACGATTAGGATTGCAGAAATACCACCCACTTTTACAGAGTTCCACAGCCATGTCATTACTGGGAATGGTGGCGGTGTAACTGTACCGTCTGGATTAGTCACCGAGAAACCTAATGCCAATTTCCAGTGATCAAGTGTTGGGTTGTCTGGGATCAGGCTACCCGTTGCAAAGTTACCTTCACGGAATGAAATCGCGATGATCATCAGCAAAGGGAAAATAATCAGTGCCAAGAATGCCCACATTGCAATATGAGTAGCCCAAACACGATACTTTAATGACTTACCTTGTACCATTGCCATTGTAATTTCTCCTTAGTCCTGAGCTACTTTAGTTACGCGTAGGTTGATAAGTGCCAATGCGCCAACCAATAGGAAGATAAGCGTTGCTACTGCACTTGCTAGACCGAAGTCTTGACCACCAGCACCTTCGAATGCGATTCGGTAGGTGTAACTTACTAGCAGGTCGGTGTAACCCGCAGGCTCTGATGTACCAATCATGTTTGGACCACCGCCAGTCAACAACTGGATAAGTACGAAGTTGTTGAAGTTAAATGCAAAACTCGCGATCAACAATGGTGTTAACGGCTTCAACATCATTGGTAGTGTGATACGTGTGAAGTTCGTGACAAAGTTCGCACCATCAATGGCTGATGCTTCATATAAATCGTCTGGAATCGCTTTTAGTAAGCCCATACACAAAATCATCATGTAAGGGAAACCAAGCCAAGTATTAACAATTAAGATCATGGTTTTCGCCATGAACGGATCAGAGAACCAAGCCGGGCTAATGCCGAATAAGCCTTCCAACAACATGTTGATCTCACCAAAGCTTTGGTTAAACAAACCTTTAAAGATCAAGATAGAAATAAACGCCGGAACTGCATAAGGCAGGATTAGCAACAAACGGTAAACTGAGCGACCTTTAAGTGCTTCCCACTGAACCACACTGGCAAGGACAAGACCAATAACAAGCGTAAACAATACGGTTAGCGCAGAGAAAACAATGGTCCAGATAAAGATACTGATAAACGGCTCTTTGATACCATCATCTTTCCAAACACGCTCAAAGTTGTGGGTACCAATGTTCACCACGAAACCTGGTGACACTGTGCTGCCAACAAATTGACCGTTTTCATCGACAGGCTGGTAGTAACCTACTTCCATATTTGGACGTAGCGTTTCTTCAGTCCGGTTGTTGTAAAGCGTTTCACCATCTTCTTGTAATGTGTACAAAGGCACAACTGCAGCAAATTTGCGCAGCCCACTCATACGGATATCATCACCGCTTGGCAAATGTAAATCGACACTGCTCAACGCACTGCGGTTCTTAACAATCGCCTTGATTGATTCTTTTTCACCCGTCACTTCTTCAATTGGTGAAAGATCAAACTCCGATGCTGAAAGGTTATCAAGCTGAAAAGTCGGGCTTGCAAGTAGCTCACCATCTTTTTCAACCACAAGTTGATGGCCTTGCTCCGTTTTATACAAAGTGAACGGGTAGCTATCACCACTTTGGTAAGTTCGGTCCAAAAGTACGTTCTGAGCGCGATCAAAAGAGAGTTGGTTCTTCGCGCTATAGTTGGTAAACGCCAAACCTATGGTGTACGCCAAAGGAAAAAGAATGAAAAGGATCATCCCTGCTATACCAGGGTAGATGTAACGGTGTGCGTACGTCTTTTTACTACCAAAGATGAACAACGCTAAAGCGGTAAGAATGAGCGTAAGTAGTGCAAACGCAATCTCACCGCGAGAATACATAAGGATTGTTGCGTAGCCATTGATGATGCCGACTGTGCCTAAAAGTGACCATTTCATGAACACTTTTTTGCTGCTCGGAAGGCTGGCTTCTGGTGCTGTCATAGCATTTGTACCTTGAACTGACTGCATAGGGAACCTGCTAGCGAATATAGAATAAATATAGAAAAGTAAGGAGGAGTTGCCTCCTCCTTAAAAAGGTCTTACTTAATTATTTAGTCATTTGTTTTTCTGCATCTGCAAGAGCTGCATCGACAGTTTGACGACCGTCAACTACGTTGATGATTGCGTTCTTAGCCGCACCCCAGAATGCGTTCATTTGAGGGATATTTGGCATGATTTCGCCGTTCATCGCATTGTCCATTGTTGCAGCGATACGAGTATCTGAATCTAGCTCACGTTGGAACGAGTTAAGCGCTACCGCACCTAGAGGCTTATCGTTGTTAACCATACGTAGGCCATCGTTTGTTAGTAGGTAGTTCTCAATGAACTCAACTGCTAGGTCTTTGTTTGGAGACGCAGTGCTGATACCAGCTGTTAGAACACCAACGAATGGCTTAGAAGATTGACCTTGGAACTTAGGTAGCGTAGTCACGCCGTAGTTAACGCCTGACTTCTCAATGTTGCCCCAAGACCATGGACCGTTGATCGTCATCGCTGTTTTGCCTTGGTTGAACGCAGACTCAGACACGGAGTAATCCATATCCGCAGAGATTACGCCTTTATCAACTAAGCCTTTTACGAAGCTCATTGCGTCTTTAACGCCTTCTTTCGCGATACCAGCGTCTTTAACATCGTAACCTTCAGAAGTGTATTTGAACGCGTAGCCGCCATCAGCCGCCATTAGTGGCCAAGTGAAGTACGGTTCTTTTAGGTTCCACATGATTGCAGACTTGCCGTCTTTTTTAAGTTTTGCATCTAATGCTGCAACCTCTTCCCAAGACTTTGGTGGGTTTGGAACTAAGTCTTTATTGTAGATTAGAGATAGAGACTCAACCGCAACTGGATAGCCGATCAATTTGCCGTCGTAACGTACTGCATCCCAAGCGAAATCAACGATACCTTCTTGAATATTCTTAGAAGGTTTAATTTCTGCTAGCAGGCCAGCTTCTGCGTAACCACCGAAACGGTCGTGAGCCCAGAATACGATATCAGGACCGTCGCCAGTCGCTGCAGTTTGAGGGAATTTGTCTTGAAGGCCATCTGGGTGAGCCACAGTCACTTTAATGCCTGTGTCTTCTTCAAATTTCTTACCAACTTCAGCAAGGCCGTTGTAGCCTTTATCACCGTTGATCCAGATAGTAAGTTGTCCTTCTTCGATGGCAGCATTAGCACCAAAAGAACCCAAAGCAACAAGAGTACCTAGTGCTACAGCGCTTAACTTTTTCATGTTCGTATCCTTTTTATATTTTTGATGTAGGGCTAGTCCATTGAGGTTCAGCCGTATTTCGACATATATCATCTGAAATAATCCAATATGTCTCATCCTCCTAATCCCTACGCCCTTACAATTATGACGTATTTTCGTGATCTAAATCGCCAAGGGTAAGAGACTCAAATCACAAAATGGATAGTTCCTGTGATCGGTTTCAACTTTAGGTGGTGCAATAATGTGATTTCCGACCAACTGCTTTCTTCCTCCTCCTTTTTTACTCCTCCCTTTCTACTCCCCCTACAATTATTTCTATTAGGAGGATGTCGCACTACGCACAATCTTAGAAACTGCAGTCATCCAAGAGTGGATGGTAAGAACCCTTTCCCAGCAGTGCCTACGTATTAGGAAAAAGATTTGCTGGTTTTGCATTGCCAGACGAGTGGAATGTCATTATTAGTGTTGTTTGTGGTAATTATTTCACGGGGGAGACAATACGAATAATGTGGGGGAGAGAAACTCGTACTTGGCTATGATGGGTAGCACTTCTATTCAGGACATTTTATTGAAGTGCTACCCTACTTTTCTTACCAACCGCAAGAACTTACCGATTCCTACTGTTACTGCTCGCTAGATAATTCATATAATGATGAGCGGTGAATAATAAAAAATTGATCGAGGACGAGCTACATGGCGAGTGTCACGTTAAAAAATGTTTGTAAAGCGTATGGCGACGTACTGATTTCTAAGAACGTAGACCTAACAATCAACGAAGGTGAATTTGTTGTTTTTGTAGGTCCATCAGGTTGTGGTAAATCTACCCTTTTACGTTGTATTGCCGGTCTTGAAGACATTACTTCAGGTGATTTGTATATTGGTGACCAGCGCATGAATGACGTCGAACCATCCAAACGTGGTGTTGGTATGGTATTCCAGTCTTACGCTCTTTACCCGCACCTTAACTTATATGACAACATGTCATTTGGCTTGAAACTAGCAAAAGCAGACAAAGCAGAAATCGACAAGCGTGTTGAACAAGCAGCAGAAATCCTACAACTAGGCCACTTGCTTGAGCGCCAACCAAAAGCACTTTCTGGTGGACAGCGTCAACGTGTGGCGATTGGCCGAACATTGGTATCGCAGCCAAATGTATTCCTTCTAGACGAGCCACTATCAAACTTGGATGCGGCACTGCGTGTAAACATGCGTGCACAAATCACGAAACTTCAGCGCCAACTTGGTTGTACCATGATCTACGTAACGCACGATCAGGTAGAAGCGATGACAATGGCAGATAAAATCGTTGTACTAGACGGCGGTTATGTATCGCAAGTTGGTAAGCCGCTTGAGCTTTACCATTACCCACAAAACCGCTTTGTAGCTGGCTTTATCGGTTCTCCGAAAATGAACTTCATGAGCGTATTCATTGATGAAGTAGAAGCAGAGCGCGTCAAAGTTCAACTATCTAACGGCGTATCTTTCTGGATTCCGGTGGATGGTACAACCGTTAACCGCGGCGACCGAATGTCTTTAGGCATTCGCCCTGAGCACCTATTATCCGCTTCTGAAGCTGATGCAAGTATTCACGGTGAAGTGATGATTGTTGAGAAGCTAGGTAACGAAACTCAAGTATACCTAAATCTAGAAGGCGCGGACGCCGACGTTATTTTCCGTCAGCCGGACACGCTTGCAGTCGACACTGGCGATAAAATCGAGATCGGTATTCCAGCTCATCGTTGTCACCTGTTCCACAGTGATGGTCGCGCATGCCGCCGCCTATACAAAGAAAACGGCGTAGAAGTCGAATAGTTCATTCGTCCTTACTCAAAAAAATCCCTCTCAAGTGAGAGGGATTTTTTTATCTTAATAAATATCAGCAATTCGATACTAAATCATTAATCGTGAACGAATCAAATCACCCGTTTCTTCTACCCTCACATAAACCATTGTCTTTGTACTGATACTTCATTTTTAATACTTTTCCTCATTCCTCATAAGTAAGTACCAGCTTTTTCCTAACCCGCCAAACTTAGCCAAAGGGCTAAATATCATTCTTATTTCCACTTACCTCAACAAAGCAAATTTTTACACTTATCAACGAAATTACACGTGACAAAAAACTCAGCAGCATTCCACAGAATGCTCTGTGCACTAACTACTAATAACGTTCACGACACGGCAATTGGGGAAGACACCCAAGGGCGGTAGCGTGTCAGAAGGGAAACTGAGTCATGAAACAAAAAGGACTTATCCGCTCTCATGAGATGGAGTTCGCTTTTTTATATCGCATCTCAGATCTTGCTGTCATCGTCTCTTTTATGCTGCTTTTAGTGTTCAAAGACATGAATACTGCGATGGGGAAAGATTACGTCATATTGGCTTTCGTTGGAGGCATCTCCTTTCTATTTATGGCAGAAAGCGGCAATCTTTATCGCTCTTGGCGAACCAGTTCGTTTAAAGAGCAGATGTTTATTGTCTGTGTTGCTTGGGCGGTGACTTCTGCACTTATCTTTATTGTGCTGTATTTTTCTGAAGTCCATACCTTATTTGATAACACAATTTTAGCGCTGTGGTTTGCGATTACGCCCGCTCTGCTTTTAGCATGGCGAGTAACATTCCGTACCGGATTAGCCTATTTGAGAAAAAAAGGATTCAACACTCGCACTGCGATCATCATCGGCCAAACTCCTCACGGCATTACCCTAGCTAACGAAATTCAAAACCACACAGAACACGGCGTGCTTTTTGATGGCTTTTACGACGAACGATCTTCCGACAGACTGCCAAATTCTGATTATCCTATTAAAGGAGCTGTTGACCACGCCCTTGAGCGAGCTAAAAAAGGGGAAGTAGATTACGTCTATATCGCGATGCCAATGCACGCAAAAGAGCGCATTGCGTCACTTCTTAACCAATTCTCAGATACCACCGCAAATACGTATCTGATTCCCGACTTCTTCACTTATAACCTTTTACATTCTCGTTGGGCGCAGATCGGCCAAGTTCAAACACTAAGTGTCTTTGATACACCTTTTGCTGGAATTTCTTCTTGGGTAAAACGGTTTGAAGACATCTTGTTTTCGAGCATTATTTTGGTCTTAATCGCCCCTATTCTATTCGTCATTGCGATTGGCATTAAGGCAACGTCTAAAGGCCCTGTCATCTTTAAACAACATCGTTACGGTCTTGATGGACGCAAGATTGAAGTCTGGAAGTTCCGTTCAATGACAACCATGGATCAAGGTTCCAACGTGAAACAGGCGACAAAGAACGATCCTCGTATTACGCCTTTTGGCGGATTTCTACGTCGCACCTCTTTGGACGAACTGCCTCAATTTATCAATGTACTGCAAGGGACCATGTCTATTGTTGGTCCACGCCCTCATGCCGTGGCGCACAATGAAGAGTATCGCCAGATTGTTGACCGATACATGCTACGTCACAAAGTAAAACCAGGCATTACTGGCTGGGCGCAAATTAATGGCTATCGCGGCGAAACAGACACCTTAGAAAAAATGGAAAAGAGAGTCGAGTTTGATTTGGATTACATCCACCACTGGTCGGTTTGGATGGACATCAAAATCATCTTTATGACCGTTTTCAAAGGCTTCACTGGTGCTAACGCTTACTAAGGTTAAGATTATGAAGAAACTGACAATGGCAATAACATTGAGTCTGTTTTCTACTGACTTGCTCGCAGAATCGATGGCTTACCAAACCGAGTCTGGTATAGAGTTGATTCCCCTCGTAAAAACTTTCTACGAGGGAGATGACAACATCAATAAAGCGGAAAAATCCGGCAATGTAGAATCGGTCAATATTTGGGGTATAGAACCAAGCTTACTAGCACGTATAGAACGGAATCGCTATCGCGCAGATATTTTATATAAGTTAAAAGCTGGCTTTTCATCTGACGATCGCAACGACTTCGACGACCACACTTTTCAGTTTTCCAACTTTTTCGAATTTAATCATCGTCATCGTTTAGTGGTTGATTACCGTTTTCGCGCCCAGCATGAAGTTCGAGGAGAAGATATTACCGAAGGTAATGGTAGCGCAATCGACTCACCAATAGAGTTCAACCGTAACGATGTAAAAACCAATTATGTCTTTGGATCTAACGGTGCCAAAGGCAGACTCGAATTCGGTTTAGGCTATAGTGATAAAACCTATCAAAACTATCGTGACGGCTTGCCTGGGCGCCCAAACGCTAAAACTAAATACAACGATTTTCGAGCTCCCAATGCACATTTGGAGTTCTATTTAAGAGCGACGCCAAGAACCTATTGGTTAGTCGGAACAAACCAAATCGTAACCGAGTATCAGCACCGAAATTCTGCGCAGCCATCGAAAGATAACAACACCAGTTTCTATTACACCGGTGCCGAATGGGAAGTCACAGGAAAAACCAAAGGCATCGCTCGACTCGGTTATCAAATCAAAGATTTTGACAGCGCTCAACGAGAGACATTTAAAGGCTTTAGTTGGGATATCGGCTTTGAATGGTTGCCTCAAGAACAAACTCTAGTCAGCGTGAAAACCACTCAAGCGGCGGTTAACCCCGATCAAGATGGCGATTACAACCTACAAACTCGTTACCGACTGAACCTGAAGCACGATTGGAATAGTTACCTTGCAACTCGCTTAGGTGCTGTTTATCAACAAGATGATTACACGGGAATCTCCAGAAACGACGATCGGTACACTCTATCTTTTGGTATCGATTATCAGATCAAACGTTGGATACAGCTGCAAGCCGATTGGCAATACCAAGATAAAAACTCTAGCCGATCGGATTATAGCTTCGAACAAAATATTTGGACTTTAAGCGCACAGTTTTCTCTGTAAAAAGGATTATTAATGAAGGCATTCATCAAATTCATGAGTGTAGCGTTGTTGCTATTTAGCACTTTGGTCAACGCTGACTCAAACGAGGAAGATTACTTACTCGATACTGGCGATACCATTTCCGTGCAGGTCTATGGTGAAGAAGATCTTACGATTAAAAATATTCTAATAACGTCAGATGGCTACTTTGATTACCCCTACCTTGGCCGAATTAAAGCAATCAAAAAAACACCAAAACAACTCAAGTACGAAATAGAAACGGGCTTAAAAGGCGATTATCTCATCAATCCAAAAGTGATGGTCACCATCAATAATTTTCGTCTGTTTTACGTTAATGGCGAAGTCAGGAAGCCTGGTGGATTTGAGTACCGTCCAGGATTAACCATAGAGAAGGCCATCGCTCTAGCAGGCGGCTTGACCGACAGAGCCTCACGCAAAGGCATTAACCTCACCAAGCATAAAACGGGTCAAACGATGGAAGGGGTCAGTATGCACCGCAACGTTGAACCTGGTGACATTGTATTTATTGACCAGAGCTTCTTTTAAGTGACAGGGAATCAAATGAACGGGACTCATCCAAATAATCTCCAGATGAACAAAGTAGAACTGATTCGTTTTGGCCATCACTTCAAAGCGATTAAAAAGAATTGGCTAAGCATCGCAGCATTCACGCTTCTGTTCTCATTAACTTGTACTTGGTATATCTACTCCAAAGCATCGATATACCAAGCTACAGCTACGCTACTCATCCAAGAGGAGCAAAAAAGCGCCCTTTCAATCGAGGAAGTATATGGCGTCGACACGACAAAAAAAGAGTACTTTCAAACGCAAATCGCCATTTTAAAATCGAATCATATTGCAGATAAGGTCATTAGAGAGCTGAACCTCACCCAATTACCTGAATTCACAAGCTCAGGGGGGTTAAATAAAAAAATCGACCAAATAAAGTCGATTCCTTTTGTTCAAGACCTACTGAATGTGGCACCAAGTCCAAAAGAAACCGCCCAGTTTTCAGAGTCCTATTATCAGGCACTTCAAGCTTTCAGAAGTAAACTCGATATTGAGCCAGTACGTAACACCCAATTAGTCAGAATTCGCTTTCGTTCTACCGATCCTAAGCTTGCGACGACAATCGCCAACGCGGTCGGCCAAGCCTACATTGACGCAAATTTTGAAGCCAAATTGGTCGTTACACAAAATGCGGCTACTTGGTTGACAAATAACTCTCAAAAATTGGAGGAGCGATTACGTAACTCGGAGCAAGCGCTGCAAGAATTCTTGTTAAAAGAAGGGTTGATCGATATAAACGGTATTGATGAAATTTACGCAAATGAGCTAGAAGAACTCACTCGCAAGCTGAATATCGCTGTTAATAAGCGTATTGAAGCGCAGACGTTAATCCAATTGTTACGACGTAAATCTTCGCAAAGTTTAGACAGCTTGTTGTCAATTGATGAATTCGCTAATCAAGCGCAAATCCGCGATCTAAAATTGTCGGAAGCACAGGCAGCCAAAAATCTCTCTGAACTGGCACAGCGCTACGGACCTAAACATGATCGAATGATTCAGGCGAAAGCGCAGCTTGCTGAAATTCAATCTAGAACCCAGCAACTCATCCGTGACATTTCCTTCAGTAAGCAACAAGACCTTCTTGCTGCAAAAGCGCAAGAGGACATGCTTCGCGCAGAACTCGATAACAAAAAGTCAGACTTCCAATCGTTAGGGTCACAAAAAGCGCGTTACGAACAGTTAAAACGCGAGGTTGAATCCAATAAGGCACTCTATGAAGCGTTCTTAAATCGTGAGAAAGAGACCAACGCCACCAGCGACTACAAGAATGTCACTGCTCGCTTTACTGATAAAGCCATCATTCCTCTATTCCCGGTGGCACCACAACGAATCAAACTGGTACTAATTGCCACCTTTTTTGGCTTTGCCATTGCTTGCGCTCTAGTCATCATCTTAGAAACGATGCGAGAAGTTATCCGAAGCACAGCCGATGTGCAAGAAAAACTTGGTGTTACGTGTTTAGGTGTGATTCCTATGGTCAAAAAACGCAATTTGCGTAAAAACGGCGTCAGTTATACCGCGTATTTAGATGATGAAGAAAAGCTATTTAGTGAAGCTTGCCGCTCCGTCAGAACCTCGCTTCTGCTCAGATTAACCAACACGAAGCAAAAGATATTGCCCTTTACCTCTGCTATTCCAGAAGAAGGAAAAACATCAACCAGTATCAATATGGCGGTGTCGTTTTCAAAAATGGAAAAGGTATTGATCATCGACTGCGATTTACGTCGACCTTCCATCGCAAAGCGATTCGGTATTGCTGAATCAAGCCCTGGCTTAACGCATATCCTGACGATGGATACGCCAATCAAAGATTGTGTTACACATATAAAAGAAGCCAACTTAGATGTATTACCGGCCGGCCTAATTCCGCCAAACCCACAGGAATTATTGGCTTCTGATCGCTTTAAAAAGTTGCTCGAACATTTTCAAAATAAGTATGACCGGATCATTATCGATACACCGCCCCTACTGTCAGTGAGTGACGCACTTATTCTTGGTCAGTATGCCAATGGTCTGATCACCGTCATTCGCTCAGAATCGACAAAATCATCACTGGTTAACCTTGCGTTATCTAAACAAATACAACACTCAGTTCCATCTCTTGGCGTCTTAATCACACAAGCCAAGGCCAAGGAAGGAGAGACGCTTTATGTCCAGAAATACGCCTACTAACGTAAACCTATCTTGGTACCAAACGTTGAAAAGCCAAGAACAGCCGGTATTGATCTATCAAATGGGCAAAGTAGGTTCGAGTGCATTAGAGCATTCCATTCCTGACTCGATTCACTTGCACGACCTTATGACCGTCGATGCGCAAAAACAAATATCCCCCGTTAGAGCGCAATTGCATAAGCCTCAGATCAATGCGTTAAAGCGACGACTAAAGCGCATAACGATGAGCCGCATGTTAAAGCGTAAGAAAAAAGTTCGAATTATCTCGCTGGTGCGTGAACCGATCGGACGAAATGTCTCAATGTTCTTTCAAGCACTTCCTTTTTGGATGGCGGACAAATATCTAAAGGATGACAGCGCAATACGTACCGAACGACCGCAATTACTCCAAGAAGCATTTGATAAGCACATGAATCATCAATATGCGCTGCAGTGGTTTGACAACGAGATCAAACAACTAACAGGGATTGATGTGTTTAACGAGTCTTTTAATCACGAAGTAGGCTATCAAACATACCATAACAATAACTTCTCACTGTTGGTCATTCGAAGTGACAAGCTAACGAAGGCTAACTCCGCAGTTGAAGACTTTTTAGGTTACCCCGTGGATGTTGTTTATGAAAATCAATCAGACAACAAATGGTACTCGCCACTAATGAAAGAATTCAAAACGCAATTTCAACCTACACCCGAGTACGTTGAAGAAATGCTGAATTCTAAATTGACGAAGCACTTTTTCTCAAATACAGAAATCACCGACCTTAAACAGCAATATCTGACCAATTAATCATGAAAACCAAGATTCTACATATTATCAATGATCTTTCTCAGAACGGCGGTGCTCAGAAGTTCTTAGTCGACCTTGTTTTAGAACATAAGCCTGAATACGAAATCAAAATTTTGGTCTTGTGTGATGAAAATGATTACTTACCAATGCTATCCGCCCAAGGGGTAGAGTGTTTTAACTGGCGCACATTGTCATTGAGTGAGAAATTCTCTTTGCTGCGTTGGCCGGATGTCGTTCACGGGCACCTCTACCCTTCCATTTACCTAGCGCTATTGGCGGTAGGTAAAAAACGAATCCAGACTGAGCACTGTTCTTATAACCGTCGACGTGACTATCCGCTGTTTAAGTTCATGGAATACGTCTTATATTGGGGCCACGACTTGACGGTCAGTATTAGTGAAAAAGTACAAGATGAACTGGTGAAGTTCATGCCTCGCTATCAACATAAATATCACGTGGTGCACAATGGCGTTGATTTAAAAAGGTTTTCTATGACGCCAAGATTCGCCAGCCACCTAATCGACAAACCAGTTATCAAGATTGGCATGGTGGGCCGACTTCACCAACATAAAGACCATGAAACGCTTATCCAAGCACTTATCCATTTACCAAGACTATACGAACTCCACCTTGCGGGAGATGGAGAAAAAAAATCGTCACTGCAAGCATTGGCAACAAAAATCAACGTCGCGCAACGTGTTCACTTTCATGGCGTAGTTTCTGACGTTCCAGCCTTTTTGAACGACATGGATATTTACGTGCAATCGTCGCACGTCGAAGGCTTTGGTTTGGCGGCGGTTGAGGCGATGGCAGCAGGCTTACCCGTACTATCGTCGGACGTACCTGGTTTGGATGACGTCACCGGACGTGCCGAATATTTATTTCAAGTTGGTAACGCCACTGAACTGAGCCAAAAAGTTCTCCAACTGTGTGAAAGTGTTGAGCGGTATGACGCTGCAAGTCAATACTCAGTCAATAGGGCCTCTCTTTACACCATCGATAAATTTCGTGAAGGTTACTATGGAATCTACCAGCAGCTTTGCGCCAACAAATAGTTCCGCGCCATCGAGCCATCGCGCCTCATTGCTTGCAGCATGCCTATTAGTATTGTTCTTTATTCCAATGAAGTTTCGTGCTGGAGGAATAGCGCTAGCCCCATCTGACATCGCAAGCCTTTTGTCTATTGGTTTTACTGCATTAGTGGTATTGGAAGGAAAAGCTGAAAAACTCATACATCCCTGTATGGGGTTCCTCGTATTGTTCACTGGGTATGTGTTCATAAATGGTCTGCTAAATCGCGTCCCTTTAATGCCGCTAGTTATAGAAACTGTGCAATGGTTAGCGATTTTGTGCCTACTGAGCCTAATGTACGCCTATGGCGTGTTTGATGACGAACGGGTAATGGTTTATTTCACGTATCTGTTGTTTTTCATCTGTTCGCTCGTTGCCTTATGGCACTTTGCTCAGGGCTATCAAAGTGGGTTTAAGTTACTCGGGGTAAGTAAATACGGGTTCGGTGTACTGTGCTCACTACTGTACCTTTATCGAGATAAAATTCGCGCTTTCCACCTTTTGATGCTCGTAGCTTTAGTATTACTGGTGTTGTCACAAGAAAGAAAAGCGCTACTTGGTTTTTGTCTGCTTTTCTTCTTTGACCAACTGCTCGTAAAAAACTTAATGAGAAAATCGCTCAGCGAAACGTACACGTGGACAATTTTATTAGCCTTGAGCTTCATTGTGTTTACTGCCGTCACAACCACACTCTACGTTGGGTTTGAAACGCTAGCAGACACATTGGAAATAACCCAAGAAGACGTCTTATTTGCCAACCAAAGTGAAGCGCGCTGGGTATCGAATCTTCATAGAAAACTTTTACTTGCCAATGGGCTAGATATTTTACTTCAACACCCAGTGTTAGGTGTCGGCGCGAAAATGTTACCCAACTTTATGATCAGTTACTTTAATTATGATGAGCTGGCGATCTACACCCACAACTTTGTGTTAGATACCGCAATTGAATACGGATTGTTTGGTATCGGTCTGCTGTTTGGTGGTTATTTTCTTTTTATTCGCTTTTGCTTCCGTAGTCTTAATGAAAACAGAAAAAGCCTATTACTTGCGATATACGCCCTCATCATGGTGTTTTTCGTTGCGGTAAACACCACCATAATTTTAATACTCTTATTACCCGTCATGATCAGCATGAGCAACGACTCAAGGGCCATTGCTCATACTTTTCCGGTAAACCATCACCACGAATATGAATAATCAAGGATAGGATAGATGAAGTATTCAATCTCTCGACAATTTGAAAAGAACCGAGAACTCCAAGCTGATAATTTTGTTTTAGTTTACCAAATGGGCAAAGTTGGCTCCTCATCAATTGAGCACACGCTAGGGGAGAAAAATATCCCGAGCTATCACATCCACACCTTTGATGATCACGAAGAATTTCACATGTATCACAATAAAAAAGACGTGAGTAAATTCTTCGACTTCCGAAACCGCGCACTCTATCGCTTAGTGCTCAAGCAGCGAAAACGTATCTTACAAAAACGCGAGCAGATTAAAATCGTTACGCTGGTCCGCGATCCAATCGCAACTGTCTTTTCTCGTTTCTTTCAAGACCTCCATTTGCAATTTATCGAAGGCAAAAAGAATGATGCAATTCACCGAGATATGGAAGTCACGTATCAGCACCTCGAGCATTGCTTTGATAACTATATCAATCTCAACTATTTTGCGGACTGGTTCGACAACGAGTTAAAGCGTAATTTCAATATCGATGTGATGCGCCAAGAGCTGGACAACACTCAACCTTTCTTCACATTCCAGAACGATCAGGCCAACGTCATGCTAATCAAATGCGAACAGCTCAGTTCTCTTGATAAAGAAATCGGTGAGTTTCTTGAGTTGCAAGACTTCGTACTGAAAAACAGCAACGAAGCGAAAAACAAGTGGTACTCCAATATCCACCAACACTTTAAGAATCACTACGACTTCTCAAAACTGTTCTATATGTACGATCTTCCCTTGTATCGCCACGTTTATTCAGAGCAAGAGCGTGATGCTTTTAAACACAAATGGATGCAAACACCAGGGACAAAATCATCATGAAGAAAGTACTCCATGTTACAGAAGCGTTTGGAGGTGGCGTTCAAACCGCCCTCTATAGTTATGTTCACTCATCCAGAGACGAGCCTTATCAACATTTCTTGCTAGCCAGAGCCCGAGAAAACGACTTGACCAATGAGAACAACCACCACATTTTCGTACAGACAAAGTGGGTAGAAGGCGGCTTGCTTCAATTTATTCGCGATGCAAACCACATGATTGCATCACTTGCTCCCGACGTCGTGCATTTGCACTCGAGTAAAGCGGGATTTCTCGGCCGATTTCTAAAGATTGGCAAGGCACGCTTGGTTTACACACCGCACTGTTATGCCTTCGAACGTGAAGATATCTCAGAGCTTGCACGCCAGATCTATAAAGCACTAGAGAAAGTAAAACTGAGCAAAATTGATGTGGTTGCAGGCTGTAGCCAACGAGAGTGTGACCTAGCCATTAGCATTGGTGCGAAACGTGCCGAACTGCTCAACAACTACGTGTCTTATCAAAGTGAAGATCGTATAGAGCGAAACAAGCAAGAAGCGCTGAAGCTCGTTGTACTTGGTCGTGTCGCGCCCCAAAAAGATCCTCAGTTTCTTATCAGCACATTGCAGTTCCTTAATCGGTATGCGCTTAACCGCCCGATAGAAATCACATGGATAGGTGGCGGTGACCACGTACTCGAACAGAAATTACGCACTGAAAATGTGGATGTAACGGGCATGCTGCCTCGCGATGAGGTAGTTGAAAAGCTCAAGGGTTCAGACCTTTATCTACATACTGCAGCATGGGAAGGGATGCCGTTAACCATTCTAGAAGCATCCAAGTTACATCTTCCTATGGTTATTCGGACCATCGGCGCAACCAAAGATCTCAACTACCCGTTTTTAGCGCTCACACCTGAAGAAATGGCCAAGCAGATCGCGCATTGTGTCAATCATTATGAAGAGATTGATTTTCGCCAATATACAGCAGAATTAAACGATGCCTTCAGTGAAGAAAAACAGCGCCTCGCACTCAATAAACTTTACGGTTAAATGCCCCTATGTTTCACACTGTTCAACAAAAATTACTGTTGATGCCCAGCGGTAAAAAAAGCTTGTTATCTACTGGATTAAAAACCGCAATCACGCGTGTGTTGAGTGCGCTATTTGCTTTTTTACTGACTCTGATTGTATCGAAGACCAGTGACGCTTCGACGGCCGGTCAATTTTTCTTTTTATTCAACCTAGTCTCGCTACTCGCTATCGTTTCTCAGCTAGGTTTTGATGTCTCGTTAGTTCGTTACAATGCGATCGCTTTTAATAACAAAGAGAAGCTTGAACAAAGCCAAAACTATAAAACCGCACTTTATCGAAGTATGGCATTTTGCTTGCTCGCCATAGGCGTTTTGTTAGCAGGGTTTAATCTGTTTCCAGAACAGCTAAACCAGACTCAATCACCAATGTATGCGATTACTTTATGCTTGCTTTGCATACCTTTCTTGGTGCTTGCGCAAACCAACAGTCGGGTGCTTCAAGCATGTAGAAAAGTCGTATCATCTCTGTTTGCGTTGCAGCTTGGGGTAAGCATGTTGATGGTCATTTTTGTCTTTGCCCTAGACTATATCGGTCAGCAAAATATCAACAATCTAATGACCGCACTGCTTTTAGCGAGCATAGGTGTCGCGGTCATATCTAGTGCCAATTGGCTTGGCTCAGATCAATATCAAACATCGGCTTTCGTACCAAACAAAAAAATGGTCTCTTCTGCCAAGCAAGTCTGGGTTGGCAGTATCTTCACGAATGTTCTTCAATGGGGAAGCCTTGTTATTACGGGCTTTTTTATCTCAACAGCGGAACTCGGTTTGTTAGCCGCAGCCCAACGTACATCACTACTGATTGGCTTCGTGCTGATTACCATTAACTTTGTGGTCGCCCCGATGTTTGCCTCTCTCTACAAAGAGCGTCAAATGCGTAAACTGCAGAACCTGAGCCGCTTGGCGTGCCGAGCCAATGTTGGTTTAGCGATTGTACCCGTAATTATTTGCACCCTCTTCCCCGAGTTTGTAATGCAGTTTTTTGGTGAGGAGTTTCTCGCCGCGGCGCCACTATTAGTCGTCCTTTCTCTGGGGCAGTTAGTCAATGTTGCGACTGGTTCAGTAGGTTTTTTATTATTAATGAGTGGTCATGAGAGAACCATGAAATACATTACAATTTCCTCCGGTACGGTGTCCATCTGCCTACTTGTTACGCTTTGCCAAATGTTTGGGGTGATTGGTGCAGCGTGGGCAATGGCAATTGGCATGGCTATCCAGAATTTAGCTGCACTGTACTTTGTAAAACGTTACTTAGGCTTCTTTCCAATAGGTTAATTATGGCTTTAATACTGGCACGCACGAGTTTTGTTTTAGTCCTGATGTTAACCGCTTCACTTTCTTTGTGGAAAAGCTCTGACCTACACCATACCACTTACCTGCAAATGGAAACCTACTTAGGCGGATCGAGTACGCTTCACTTTACTTTCAGTTTATTGATCGGCTTTTTATCGGTCTTCACGTTCCCTTCTCTGGTGAGCTCGAATAAAACCGACTTTTTTGGGATTCGTCTTTTGCTACTGCTGCTAGCTATCGTTTCAATGGAAGAAATAAGCCAACTTTTTATTCCAAATCGATCATTTAGTTTTGATGATCTCAGCACCAACTGGATAGGCGTTATCTCAGGTTACTTTAGTGCCAAGTTAATTCGCTTCATCCGCGCTCGATCGTTCTAGTAATACAGGAATCTCTGAGGGATTTGGGTATATAATTACGCCAAACAACCAGACTAACGAGTACATCATGCCATCTCATCCAACCAAGATTACTTTTTTTGAATTCTTAACTCCGTTGATCACGTCAGGCAAAAAGACGATAACGATTCGAGATGAATCAGAAAGCCATTACGTTCCCAATACAGAAGTCGAAGTTTTTACCTTAGAAACGGATCGTAAAGTCTGCGATATCAAGATACGTTCTGTAGAACCACTTCACTTTGAAGACATTAATGAGTTTCATGCAGAACAAGAAGCCATCGAACTACCAAAACTCGAGCAGTTAATTCGAGAAATCTACCCAAATACCGACACGCTATTTGTTATTGAGTATGAGCTGATTAAATAACCCACAACAAAGGCTAGACGACTGGTCTAATTCATTCTATAGTACACTTCATGAACGCAAAGACGAATGACACACGCCAACATATTCTCGACGTCGGATACGAGTTGATCGTAAACCGAGGGTTCACGAGTGTTGGTCTTTCAGAGCTATTAAAAAAGGCCGCAGTGCCAAAAGGCTCGTTTTATCATTACTTCAAGTCCAAAGAACAATTTGGTGAAGCGATGATTCAAGACTACTTTACTAAGTATTTTGAGCGTTTAAACGCACGCTTTACCAATACTGAACTGAGTGGCTACCAACGCCTAATGAGCTATTTCGAAGAAATGGTCAAAGTAGAAGACGACGTGTGTAATGCGAACAAATGTTTATTGGTTAAGTTAAGTGCAGAAGTCTCCGATCTCTCAGAGTCAATGCGCTTGGCATTACGCCAAGGAGCAGACAAAACCATTCAAGCGATAGCGGATTGCATTGACATCGGAATTCAAGATGGCTCAATCCCCAATGGTGACAGTGCGTTATTAGCAAGGCAGATATACTACCTTTGGAATGGCGCTAGCTTGCTGAACAAACTTTATCAAGATCAGGCAGCATTGACGCAAAGTCTGACCTATACTCAACACTTACTGCAGAATACGCGCACTTGCCCATAACGGGCGGCGTGGAAGCATAATGAACACCCTACACACGTTTCACTGTCAGAAAAAGCGTCAGTGTTAACACAGTAAACCTTCCCGCTTTACATAAGCGGGATATTTTGAAACAAATACTAGACGACCGGTCTAATCAACAAGTGAGATAGATATGACTAACGCAACAAATCGCAGAATCGTACTCGCGTCACGTCCCCATGGTGCACCGACACAAGAAAACTTTCGTTTAGAAGAGGTAACGAAACCGACTCCGAAAGAGGGTGAAATGCTATTGAGAACGGTTTATTTATCTCTAGATCCATACATGCGTGGTCGCATGAGTGATGCCGAATCATACGCTGACCCTGTTGCAATTGATGACGTAATGGTCGGTGGTACAGTTTGTCAGGTAGAAACATCAAACCACCCAGATTACGAAGCGGGTGAATGGGTTCTTGCCTACACCGTTGGCTGGCAAGACTACGCTATCTCAACTGGTGAGATGGTCATTAAACTTGGTAAAGAACCGCAAAATCCTTCTTACGCGCTAGGCGTTGCAGGTATGCCAGGATTTACCGCGTACATGGGTTTACTCGACATTGGTCAGCCAAAACCAGGGGAAACCATCGTGGTAGCAGCTGCTACGGGGCCTGTAGGCGCAACAGTTGGTCAAATTGGTAAAATCAAAGGTTGCCGAGTTGTTGGTATAGCAGGCGGAGAAGAAAAATGCCGTTACGCTAAAGAGGTGCTTGGTTTCGATGAGTGTATTGATCACAAAGCTGAAGACTTTGCAGAACAACTGAAAAATGCCTGTGACAAAGGTATCGATGTTTACTTCGAAAACGTAGGTGGCAAAGTATTCGAGGCTGTAATGCCACTTCTGAATACAAACGCGCGTATCCCCCTTTGTGGTTTGATTTCTCAGTACAACGCGACAGAGCTGCCTGAAGGTACCGACCACCTTCCATTACTAATGGGTAAGCTCCTGACCAAACGAATCAAGGTGCAAGGCTTCATCATTTTTGATGATTACGGACATCGTTACGGTGAATTTGCGCAAGATATTAATCAATGGTTGGCAGAAGGAAAGATCCAATACCGCGAACATCTAGTACAAGGACTGGATAATGCGCCAGAAGCATTCATCGGTCTGTTGGAAGGTAAGAATTTCGGCAAACTTGTAGTACAGATTAACGATCCATTATAAAAAGGGATATGTAAATGATTAAACTTCACCACCTCAATCAGTCTCGCTCAAAGCGCATCATTTGGTTACTTGAAGAGTTAGATGTAAATTACGAGATTGTACCCTATGTCCGTGATTCCGTGACCTTCATGGCACCGCCAGAACTAAAAAGTGTTCACCCATTAGGAAAGTCACCTGTTCTTGAAGATAACGGCGAGATTATCATTGAGTCGGGTGCAATGACCGAATATTTGATTGAGAAATACAGTGACGGAGCCTTTGCTCCTGAGCGTGGTACAAAAGCACACACAGAATATTTGCAATGGATGCACTTTGCAGAAAGCTCTGCAATTTTACCTATGTTGCTAAAAATCTTCGTAAGCAAAGAGCCAAATGAAACTCAGTTTTTATCAGGCTATGCCGACAAGGAAGCAATGAATGTACTAGGCTACTTCGAGCAATCCTTAGAAGGCAAAACTTACCTAGTAGAAGAGCGTCTGACTGGCGCAGACATCATGATGTCTTTCATTGTCGAATTGGTTCAAAAGTTTGGTTTAGTTAATCACTTCCCTAATATTGAACGTTATGGGAAACAGCTCGCGACACACCCAGCATTTGCAAAAGCTGAACAACTTGAAGTGAAGTACTCTTAATTACTTCCCCCCTTTCGCCCCTTTGATGACACGTAAAACTTCATTTAAGGGGCGATATTACTAGCATCGCAGACACGCTAACTGGGTAGCGCTCCCCCCCAGTCAATCGCTTTCGATAACGTCGATTGTTATGTCAATCAAGCTAATGTAGTAAATTTCTGATTCTAATATAGTTTCGACCATAGTCACCATCTATTGAATTGATAAGCAATATCAGTTTTCTCCTCCAGCTTTTCCGTAATAACCTCCTCTACAGTTTCTAAGGTATTGAGCCCTGGAGGGGGAAGAAAAATGACAAACAAGAAATTGACTACAGCAGCAGGTTGCCCTGTCGCACATAACCAAAACGTTATGACTGCAGGTCCTCGTGGCCCTCAACTATTACAAGACGTTTGGTTCCTTGAAAAATTGGCACACTTTGACCGCGAAGTGATCCCTGAGCGTCGTATGCACGCAAAAGGTTCAGGTGCTTACGGTACGTTCACAGTAACGCACGACATCACAAAATACACTCGCGCTAAGATCTTCTCTGACATCGGCAAAAAAACAGAACTATTCGCTCGCTTCACTACTGTAGCTGGTGAGCGCGGTGCAGCAGACGCAGAACGCGACATCCGTGGTTTCGCACTAAAATTCTACACTGAAGAAGGTAACTGGGACTTGGTTGGTAACAACACACCAGTATTCTTCCTGCGTGACCCACTAAAATTCCCAGACCTAAACCACGCAGTAAAACGCGACCCTCGCACTAACATGCGTAGCTCTACCAACAACTGGGATTTCTGGACGTCATTACCTGAAGCATTCCACCAAGTGACTATCGTAATGAGTGACCGTGGTATCCCTGCTTCTTACCGTCATATGCATGGTTTTGGTAGCCACACATTCAGCTTCATCAACGCAGAAAACGAGCGTTACTGGGTAAAATTCCACTTCAAAACTCAGCAAGGCATCAAAAACCTAACTGACCAAGAAGCAGAAGCGATCGTAGGTAAAGACCGCGAAAGCCATCACCGTGACCTTTACGAAGCGATTGAGCGTCAAGACTTCCCTAAATGGAAGATGTACGTACAGATCATGCCTGAGCTAGAAGCGGATGAAGTCAACTTCAACCCATTCGACCTAACACGTGTATGGTCTCAAAAAGACTACCCACTGATCCCAGTTGGTGAGTTTGAACTGAACCGTAACCCAGAAAACTTCTACGCAGAAGTTGAGCAATCAGCGTTCAACCCAGCTGCAGTAGTACCTGGTATCGGCTTCTCTCCAGATAAGATGCTACAAGGTCGTCTGTTCGCTTACGGCGATGCTCAGCGTTACCGTCTAGGTGTGAACCACCATCAAATCCCAGTGAACGCACCTCGTTGCCCTGTTCACAGCTACCACCGCGATGGCGCAATGCGCGTTGATGGCAACTTTGGTTCAACACTAGGTTACGAGCCAAACTACAAACAAGAATGGGCAGAGCAACCAGATTACTCTGAGCCACCTCTACGCATCAACGGCAACGCTGATCACTACGATCACCGTGTAGACGAAGACTACTTCAGCCAAGCGGGTGACCTATTCCGTCTGATGAGTGAAGAGCAACGTCAAACTCTGTTCGACAACACAGCTCGCGCAATGGACGGTGTACCAGAGTTCATCCAACAGCGCCACGTTCAACACGCATACCAAGCGGACGAAGCGTACGGCAAAGGTCTTGAGATTGCACTAGGCTTAAACAAGTAAGCGAACGCTGTGATCGTCACGCTGTGTGATTAAAAGACATAAAAAAGGAGGTGCCCAACAGCACCTCCTGATTTCAAATCACTAATCCTTAATCACAAGTCATAAACCATGCTCAAGGAGATTCATTATGATTAACTTAGATTTCTTTAAGCTCTTTGATACCAAAGAGCTGTTTATCTATTACTGATTCATCAACTACTGATTTTTAGCTACCGCTTTGATCAGTACTGATGTATCCATGCGACCTAAACCATCACGTTGAAGGTCTGCGTATTGCTCATCCACTTTCTTAGTCAGTGGAAGTTCTAGACCCACTCGCTCAGCTTCTTGCAGACAGAAACCTAAGTCTTTGCGCATCCAATCAATAGCGAAGCCAAAATCGAACTTGTCTTCAGCCATCGTATTTGCGCGGTTTTCCATCTGCCAAGAACCTGCAGCGCCATGCTTAAGTGTTTCTACAACTTGAGCAATGTCCAAGCCTGATTTTTGTGCTAGCAACAAAGCTTCACTCAGACCTTGTAAAACGCCTCCAATACAGATTTGGTTTACCATCTTACAGCGTTGACCCTGACCGTTTTCACCCAGTAGCGTCATCTGCTTCGCGTACACATCCATCGCCGGAGACACACGATCAAAAATGCTTTGTTCACCACCACACATGATGGTTAGAACACCATTTTCTGCGCCCGCTTGACCACCAGAAACTGGCGCATCAATGAAGTGATTACCATACTTAGCACACGCTTCAGCCAGCTCAACCGCTAGGTCTGCAGAAGTCGTCGTGTGATCGACTAACACTGCATCTGCTTTCAAACCGACCAGAATGCCTTCTTCACCGTAAACAACGCTACGAACGTCATCATCATTACCCACACAGGTAAAAACGATGTCACAGCCTTCTGCCGCTTCACGTGGTGTTTCACAAGCTACGCCTTGGTATTCTTCAGCCCATTTGTCGGCTTTCGCTTTTGTGCGGTTGTATACTTTGGTTTCAAAGCCCGCTTTACTTAGGTAACCAGCCATTGGGTATCCCATCACACCCAGACCAATAAATGCTACTCGTTGTTTTTCCATTGCACGCTTCCCTTAGTTCACCTGACTGAAATGTTTCGTAACATGCTACTAAAGAATTGAAATCATTACTCGTGATTTCTCTTTCCTCGGTCTCGATGATCCTGCATTGCAGTCCGTTTATTGCGCCTTCTACACCCCTTTACTTGACGATTAGCGTAACAGTCAAAGCACTTACAAAGGTTCACTACTGCTTAGCGTGGAACATCGCTTGCCCACTCTTGTCCTTGTTCGACCAGAAATTGATGTTGAACTGAGCATCATCGCTCATCTCAATGCGGTGCCAGTACTGCGGTGGACTTGTAGCAAACTGGCCTGCATTAATCACCACCACTACTTCTGCTTCTGTGGCATTTTCATCAGCAAAGCCGTAGTAAGTCACTTGCCCTTCCATGACGCACAGCTGCCCAAACACACCCTCAGCGGTATTGTGATGAGTCAGTAGCGCTGGTGGCACATTGTCTTTAGTGAAGAAAGGCGTTGAACGTTGAACAGTCCAGTCTTTAGGAATTCGTAGATGCGACATAATAATACCCTCTCTAATTACAATTCTTTTCGTTTAAATCGGTTAAGCCTGACCGGCTTGAGACAACTCTCGAAGCAATGGAAATGCTTGCGTAACTTGTTCTCCCGTCACGACGAAGCCCATGAGTCGGCTATTTTCATCTTCTGCTTTCGCGGCAATGCCTGTTTGAGAAATCTGCACGCTCCAGTTCGTCACCGAACTAAAATCGCCTGCCAATTGAATTGGGTAGCTCGGCGTTTTGACCTTTACCATCATGGGCGGTAGTTTCAACTCTGCTTCTTGCCCCAGTAGTTGTTTGCCCAAAGCATTGGCACTTAGCACGATCGGTTGGAGGTACGGCATCATTCGACCTTGGATCTCAGCACAATCGCCTAATGCGAACACATTGGCTGCTGATGTCTGTAATCGAGCATCCACCTCGATGCCTTTATTGACACTCAACCCACAAGCCTTCGCTAACCAAGTGTTAGCACGTAAACCCGCAGCTGAAATCACTACATCGGCTTCGATTTCCTTACCTTTGCTCAAGCTTGCCACCAGCGAATCATCCGAGTGATTGATCGCGACAACTCCAGTCTCTAAGGCAAGTTGAATACCTTGCTGCTTAAGTTGATTCTCCAGCGGCAATGCAACAAATTCAGGAATCAAGTTAGCGAGCAAACGGGGATTTGGCTCAACCACCGTAACGGCTTTACCACTGGTTGCGAGATCCATGGCGATCTCGACGCCGATCAAACCACCACCCATTACTAGAATTCGTTCCGCGCGGCTAATTTGCTCTTCCGCTAATTGATATTCTTGTAGCGAGTTCAGCGTTATCACCTCAGGTGCTGCACCACCAGATATTGGCGGCACAAAGGCTTTCGCGCCTGTCGCAAACACCAGTTTGGAATAAGGATAGGTTTGGCCGTTGGCGACCACTTGCTGAGCTTGCACGTCGACATGCTCAATCATGGTATGGGCGAACAGTTCGATGTTGTGTTCCTGTGCAAACGCCTCACCACTTTTAACTACCAAATCTTGGGCAGTTTGCTTGTTACTGAATACATGACTCAAATCGGGCTTGTTGTATTCCGCGCCATCATCAGCAGTAAACACTTGCAGCGGAATATGTGCGTCCATTCGACGCACTGTTTTCACCAATTGGTAAGCCGCAAAGCCGCTACCAATAATCACAATAGATGCTTGCATATTCTCCCCCTTACCCGTTGTATTCGACAAAGACGTCTTTACCCAAGTGGCATTCTGGGCACAAGAAGTAATCTGGCACTTCAGACCATGCCATGCCCGGTTCAACGCCTTGATTAGGCTCGCCTTTAGTTGGGTCGTATACCCAATTACAAACGGTGCAAACCATGCATTGACAACCTGCAGGATGCGCCTCAGTACTAGGGTTGCTAGAAGCAGCATCTACTGCCGCTTGTGTTGCTACTTGTGCAGCGGGTTGTGATTGAACTTGTGGTGCAGACGCAGCAATCGCCAGCGAAGTAACAGGACTTGTCAGGTCATGCTTTGCCCACAATTTCGCGATGTTTTGACCATGTTCGCGACATTCACGCATCGCTTTACCATCTGGTCGCCATTTGGTTTTCAAACTCACCGCGGTTTCAAAGCCTGCGTCAGTCAATCGAGCATGGATACGATCCACCGCACCACCGTTCCAACCGTAGCTACCGAACGCAGCGGCTTTCTTCGCCTTAAAGCGCAGACCGGTAATTTCTTCTAGCATGCCTGCGATCTTCGGCATCATGACGTTATTCATGGTAGAAGAACCAACCAAGATGCCTTTTGAGCGGAATACGTTGGCGAGAATTTCATTCTTATCATGCTTAGAGACATTAAAGACTTTGACCGCCACACCAGGATCGACATCGTGAATGCCTTGCGCGATTGCATCGGCCATCATTCGAGTGTTGTTTGACATTGAATCGTAGAAAATCGTAATGCGATCTTCTTGATAATTGTCTGCCCACGCCAAGTATTGCTCGATGATTTGAACCGGATTATCGCGCCATACAATACCGTGTGACGTTGCGATCATGTCGACAGGCAAATTGAAACTCAGCACTTCTTTGATTTTTGCGGTTACCAAGCTGCTGAATGGCGTTAGGATGTTTGAGTAGTAACGCAAACACTGTTCCATCAACTCATTTTGATCCACTTCATCATTGAATAAGCGTTCATCGCAGTAGTGCTGACCAAATGCGTCATTGCTGAATAATACTGCATCGCCAGTTAGGTAAGTCATCATGCTGTCTGGCCAATGCAGCATCGGCGCTTCCACGAACACCAATTGCTTACCGTTGCCAATATCAATGCTGTCGCCTGTTTTTACGGTTTTGAAGTTCCACTCAGGATGGTGGTGATGACCAACGATGGAATCAATCGCCGCTTCTGTACAGTAAATTGGCGTGTTCGGAATCTTCTCCATTAATGCCGACAATGCGCCTGAGTGATCTTCCTCTGCATGGTTTACCACGATAAAGTCGATAGACTTAAGATCGATTTCCATTTCTAAATTTTGGATGAATTGTTGACTGAATCGATGATCGACCGTATCAATCAATACGGTTTTCTCTTCACGAATTAGATAACTGTTGTAGCTGGTACCTTTTGTCATTTTGTATTCTGTACCGTGGAAATCTTGGACTTCCCAATCGCGTTGACCTACCCAGTGGATGTTGTTTTTTACGTGAATTGTCATAATTACTACCTTGAATGACGGGATAAACAAAAATAATTTCTTCTTGTATTGCACTGGGCGTGCCAACTTTTAATTATCTTATATTTCAACCACTTAATTAAATATTAACTTTAACAACTGTCATTTAGACACAGTTGAAAATTGTCATTAAGACACTACAATAGTCATATTGACACAATCGGTATTGGCTATGACTTCTTTAATCGCGCAATGGCTACACATCACGCAAGACCTTAACTCGGCCCTCACTCAACAGGCTCGCTTCGATACGTTGTTAACCACGATTCGAGAGGTATTGAAGTGTGACTCTTCTGCCCTTCTTTTGTATGAAGACCAACACTTTAAACCTTTAGCGATCAATGGATTGGCGAAAGAAGTGCTTGGACGCCGTTTCTCCATTGAGCAGCACCCAAGATTAGAAGCCATTGCCCGAGCAGGCGATATCGTGCGCTTTCCCTCTGACAGCGACTTACCTGATCCATACGATGGCTTGATTCCAAACCACGATGACAAACTGCATGTCCATTCCTGCATTGGTTTACCTCTGCTGATCGACGATCAACTGATTGGTGCCATTACGATTGACGCCTTCGACCCCAATCAATTTGATGGGCTACGCAACCAAGAGTTACGTTTTGTCAGCGCGTTGGCAGCAGGTGGCCTACACACTGCACTCCTGTTAGAGCAATTAGAAACACAAGCGAGCCTGCCACGTGACTCTTACGCCGAGAAGCGCACCTTAAGTAATGAAATCATTGGCAACTCTCAGGGTATGAAGAATCTTCAAGAGCAGATTGATGCCGTCGCCGATACGGAATTGTCTGTGCTGGTGATGGGAGAAACGGGCGTAGGTAAAGAGTTGGTTGCCAGCGCTATTCACCATCGCTCTAGCCGCTCTAGCAATACTTTGGTTTACCTCAACTGTGCGGCGCTGCCAGAATCAGTCGCGGAAAGCGAGTTGTTCGGCCATATCAAAGGCGCATTTACAGGCGCAATCAGCAATCGCAAGGGTAAGTTCGAACAAGCCGATGGCGGCACACTGTTTTTAGATGAAGTCGGCGAACTGTCGTTAGAGCTGCAAGCCAAGTTACTTCGAGCCCTACAATACGGCGACATTCAACGTGTGGGTGATGACCGCCATATTCGAGTCAATACACGCATTGTCGCCGCCACCAACCGTATATTGCATGAAGAAGTGACTGCTGGTCGCTTCCGAGCCGACTTATATCACCGTCTAAGCGTCTTCCCGCTTCATGTTCCACCTCTTCGTGAACGTGAAGACGATGTGGTGTTACTCGCAGGCTTTTTTGCCGAACGTTTAAGAAGCAAATTGGGATTGAACAGCATTCGTTTGTCCCCCACTTTGGTGCAGGCACTCAAAGACTATTCATGGCCAGGCAACGTGCGAGAGCTTGAACATGTCATTAAACGTGCTGGTGTTTTGGCAAAAGCGCGTACCCACGCCATGGACATTGAGTTAGTTGAGCAAGATTTTGACATCCGAACGCCGAATCAGAACATCAAGAACGTTGAAGAAACGGAACAAAAATCTCGGCTTGAGCTACCAGAAGGCGGATTAAAGCCTGCCACAGACGCCTTCCAAAAAGCGATGATTGTTCGAGTTCTGGAAGAGAACCAAGGTAACTGGGCAGCAACGGCACGTCAGCTTGAATTAGATAACGGCAATTTGCACCGATTAGCAAAACGGCTAGGGATAAAATAGACACTAACGAATATCACCTAATATGGCATATTCATCGCCAAATAAAGAGCCGATGCCCAACCGCTCACTCAGCCCACTATAAGTAGTGAGCTGAGTGCTCAGATAGAATAGCCACCTAAGTTTGACGGTATTTTCTTCTAAATTTTATTGTCTTGAACCACCTCACAGATTTAATAACCCTTAACAATAAACACAATAATAGTTAAGGTATTTTTATGAGCCAGATCTAATAAAATTAAATATATAGTATTTATTTTAAGAATCTAAACTTTCAAAGTTCATCATAATAAATACAACCTCTATGTATACACTTTACCTTCAAAAAACATCAAAATATAATCCCTTCGATAAAAACACTTAAATGAATTTAACTGTATAAAAGTGAGGAGAATAAAATATGGGATATGGGGCGACAGTATATTCATTAGATACTGAAAAGGTTTTTAACGTACTAAAGAATGAGCGTAATCCAGAGCTAGAAAAAGCCATCATGGAAAGGTGTCAAGACTCCTTTAAAGTGATTAATGAAATGCTGGAAAGTAGTGGCGAAAGCATCCGAGCTGAAGAGCTTCTTATGCAGATGCTGTCTGAAGAGATAAAATACAGTCACTTGGGTTACGCCTATGCTTACTTGCTTGAAGCTATATGTAAGATCACTGGTTATTACTTATCCAATAACTCTTGGTATCCTTGCGATGTAAACGATTTCTGCGATATTCCATTCACTAATACCGATTATCCCATAAAATTCCCACTCCCTGACGATTTCCCTGTTGTTTTTATGATAAAAAATCAAGATATTCACCAAGATAACGTTGACTTCGGAGGCTTATCAGAGCAACAAATATCTGAAGTCAAGAGCTGGTACACTCATGCAGTCGTAAACAATCGTGACTTGGTATTATTTTATTATTAATTTTAACTATTAATAAATTATCCAATAGTTAAAATAACAATAGAATATTAATAAAACTCTAGCTTATATTAAGATAGAGTTTTATCTATTTAACTGAAATTTTTATAATTTTAAAAATATTATATTTCACACCTAATTTATAGACTCTGTGTATAGTGTGTTCAGAGGCAATGTGAACTCATAGGATCAAAATCAAGTTCTAATTTTTAGAAGAAAAAACGATCTGCTTGTGTCAAAATGCGCCATCCCAACCAAAAAGTCTTAATGTAATGAACTACCAAGCTGCTATTTTTGATATGGATGGTTTGCTCCTTGATACTGAGCGCGTCTGTATGCATATTTTCCAAGAAGCATGTGAAGCCCAGAACCTACCCTTCTATAAAGATGTTTACCTTTCAATCATTGGTCGCAATGCAGCGGGCATTGAAGTGATTTTTCGTAAAGCTTATGGGGATGATCTTGACCGCTTACACCAAGAGTGGCGCGACCGTTACGACGCTGTGGTTAAGCACCAAGCGATACCGGTAAAAGAAGGGGTGATTGAGCTGCTTGAGTGGTTGAAAGGCCAAGGGTTGCCAATTGCAGTCGCCACTTCTACAGCAAAAGAAGTGGCACAGAAGAAGTTGGAGTTAGCGGGCCTAAGCAAGTATTTCGACAACTTAACGACAGGCTGTGAAGTGTCACACGGCAAACCTGATCCAGAGATCTACCTGCTTGCAGCAAGTCGTCTAAGCGTAGATCCAACCAAATGTCTCGCTTTTGAAGATTCAAATAATGGCGTACGTGCTGCGGTAGCAGCGAACATGATCACTTATCAAATTCCTGATTTGGTTGAGCCTTGTGACGAAATAAAGCAATTAGGCCATACTGTCGCACCTTCACTGCATGATGTGTTGCACACGTTAAAGCAAACTCGCTAGGCCTACTTGTCGTCTGTTCTCTAGAAGCTCAGCAATTTAGCTGAGCTTCTTTCTTGAAACCTCTCCAATACCGTAAAACCAAACAATTCTGCCACCCGTTTAGAGAGATTATTTTCACCTTAACTCTGGCTAATCACGACTTTTGATTTAACTCACGCAATCGCATGAAATAAGGCATTTGAGTGATCAAATAGCGGAACTGACCAGTACAAGCTTGCAACAAAACGTCAATATACCGATTGAAGCACGTTTTTGGAGTGAAAATTGGCTGATAATGAGAACTATTGGATAAGATCAATCCAAGTCAGCCTAAAATACAAAATGGAGAGTGTTATATGTCTTTACGTTTATTAGCAACAACCTTCGCATTAGTAGGAATGAGCTTTGGTGCCCAAGCCAGTGCCGAGTGTGAAGTGTCATTAGATGCTAACGATATGATGCAGTTTTCTACTAAAACATTGAGCGTACCAGCCACTTGTAAAGAGGTAAAACTAACGCTGAATCACACAGGTAAGATGCCAGCGCAATCGATGGGTCACAACGTGGTCATCTCTGACACAGCCAACCTACAAGCAGTCGGTACTGATGGCATGGCAGCTGGAGCAGAAAATAACTACGTAAAACCAAATGATGATCGCGTCTACGCTCACACAAAAGTAATTGGTGGCGGTGAAAGCACCAGCATTACGTTCAGTACTGAGAAAATGAAAGCCGGCGGTGACTATTCATTCTTCTGTTCGTTCCCGGGTCACTGGGCAATCATGCAGGGTAAATTTGAGCTAAAATAAAAGCTTTAGCCAAGCCAAAAGAAGACTCATTATAGGGAAGCCAAGGCTTCCCTTTTTGATAGATAAAATAGCAATTGAGAAAGGTCTAACACGTCTGGAAACGTGACCAAGAAACATAGCAAGTATGAAACCCTTGCTCCATTGAGATTAAGTTCTTTTGCGAAAAGTTATGGTTAAAAATCAGATTTTTATTTTGCCTTTCCGAAACACAACTAAATGATAAAAGTCATTCAATACCATGTAACTCTTTCCAGTTTCCTGGATGAACCACATAGCCGAACAGAGCATGCCCACCATAAACCAATTCAGTCCCTTCCGGTATCCACAGCATCTGACCTGGGTGCACAAAATGTGTTTCACCATTTGCGGTCAGCTCGAAACAGCCTTCAATCACGAAAATAACCTCATCATAAAGCACTGTCCAAGCCACTTTAGCGCCTTCCCATTTAGCAAAGCCTACGCCTATGTTTGGTGAAATTTCTGGGCTTAACGCCCTGGCAACATACGCCATTCCTGGCGTATCACCACGAACATTGAAATCTAGACTTTTACTATCAACAAGTTTGACTGGCTTCATAATTCACTCCGGCTTTGCCATTTTGCTAATTGGATACGCGTTTTTACTCCCAAACCTAAAAAAGGCTCTGGCGGATTCAAACAAGGCATTCCTGTCACTTGCTGTATGTCATCCAATGATTTAGATGTCGCACCAACGACATAGTCAGCTAACAGTGTTCCAGAAATGGTTCCCCACGCAGCACCAACACCATTGTCACAAGCGCTGGCATAAACACCTTCATCTAATTGACCGAAAAAGTTAGTAAAGTTACGAGAGATTGCATACACCCCACCCCATGTGTGAGTAAATGGTACGTCGGCCAGCTCGGGATAACGCGCCAGAAAGACCTGACGATGATCGTCGCGAATTTGTTCTCTGACTTTATCGTTCATGCTTGAGCCATATTTCGGCACGTGTTTGTAAGTATTGCGGATCAAAATACGTCGATCGGCGGTCATACGTAACGTCGTTCCCGCATGATCAGCTGGAGTTAACCCCCAATTCAGCTCACCTCCGTATCGTTGCATTTCTGCGTCGGTTAATGGACGCGTCCAGCTTGCAAACGTCATCACTGGAAGTAGTCTGTTTTTAAGATAACCAAACTCCCGAGTAAAAATGCTGGTCCCAAGCAGCAGTTCAGGGGTTTCAACAGAGCCACTATCTCCATGTAATACCCAGCAACCGTTTTCTTTACTGAGCTTGCGGATTGGCGAGTTCTCTAACACCTCGACGTTCTCTGGAAGGCTTTCCCCTAGCCCACGCACCAAAGCAGCAGGTTGCATTAAATAACCACCTGGCGTGTAAATTGCGCGGCTGTAGTAGTTGGTTCCCAAGACTTTCGCCAGCTCACTGCCATTAACATGGAAGTATGGTTCGCCAAGGTCTTTCATTAGGTGCTCAAAGTGATCGAGATACGCTTCACCGCGCGCCCCTACGGCTCCTTGATATTTGCCCTTTGCTGACCACTGACAAGAAATACTGTGCTTCGACACTAAAGTGTTTAGCTGAGCAATCGCAGAACGGTTGAGCGACAATAACTTTTGTTTGTGCTCAGGGTCGGGATGCTCAAGTGAAAACTTATGAGGCAAATCGATAACAAAGCCCGAATTTCTTCCTGAAGCCCCTTGGCCGATACGTTGCGCATCAATCAGTATAATTCGTGCATTAGGCATAAGTTCAGCTAAACGTCTTGCCATAGCTAGGCCTGCGAAACCGGCACCTAACACGGCATAGTCAGCACTTTGTTTACCTTTTAACGCCGATTTTTCTGGAATACTTGGCAACGCATGGTACCAACCACACGTCACGTCATCATTGGGTAAATGAATCATCTTTTTTCTCCGCTACGCTGCTGACAGTTTCAATGACAATTGATCTAGCCAAGGGCCGCGTAATGACTGTACTTTTCTTCCTAGCAACGCAAAACCGAGCATTGCTCCTTCTGGTGAATAAAACGCAGCGGTCAATTCATCTGCTTGGGTCTCGATGTACCATTGTCCCTGTTCTTCAGCGGCTACCGGGAAAATCGTGAGTGGAAGAATCGGCGTTTTTACAATCACTGGAGTTGGTGTTAACGAGATAGGGGCGACATCGCCTAGCAAGCTTTTCGCTACAGAAGGGATCATTTGATTAATCGGTGCAATATAGGGCTGCCAACCTTGCTCAGTTTCAACACAGTCACCTAGCGAGTAAATATTCTCATCACTCGTCTGGCCGAATTGATTCACTTTAATGCCCCGGCCAACTTCAAGCCCCGCGCGCTCAGCCAGAGAAACATTTGGCTTGAGTCCAACCGCGCTCAGCACTAGATCTGCTTCAATCTGCTTGCCACTGTTTAGATGTAAAACCGCACTGGATGCGGACCTTGGCTCGATTCTGGTGATACTGTCTTGTAGAGCCCATTGCACGCCTCGATCGGCAAGTGCGCTTTGTAATGATTCACCCAACTGTTGCGGGATCAAACGCTCCATTGGCCATTGACCCAACCCGATAACTGTTACTTCATAACCGCTTTCGATCAGATCATTTGCGAACTCACAGCCAATTAAGCCATCACCTAGGATCGCGATGCGCTTTTTGTCTTGCAGCTCCGCTCTGAAACGGCGGTAATCAACTAAGTCGTTCACACTCATAACCCAAGAGCGATCGCCCTCAATTGGGATTTCAATCGGTGATGCACCTGTTGCCAGTACCAAGCGGCTGTAGGCGTATTTACCGATGGAGGTATGTAACGTTGAATTGGCACGATCGATCTGTTCAACACGGGTATGCGGGTAAACTCGGATGTTGAGACGGCTTTCCCACTCCAACGCGCTCTCACTTTGTAGCGCGTCGCCGTCTTTATTCATGACCAGTGCATTAGACAAGGCAGGCTTGCTGTACAGTGCGCCATCATCAGCGGTAAAGACAGTGATCGGAACCGTTTCAGATTGTGCTCTAAGTGTCGCTGCCAACTGGTAACCACTGTGGCCACTGCCGATGATAACGATAGGGTCAGCTGAAAATATAGGTTGAGTGACTTCAGATGGAAGTGGCTGAGCCGTATTTGGCTGAACAGACGATCCTACCGATACCGAAGACACTGCCACGACCTCTTCTACTGGCGCATCGTCGGTGATTTCGATCATTTCAAAATCGGCCTTACCCACTAAACAATCGGGGCATAACCAATCATCCGGCACATCTTCCCATGCTGTTCCTGGTGCAATGCCATCGGATGGCCAACCTTGTGCTTCATCATAGATTAAGCCGCAAATAATACAGAGCCACTTTCTCATCACTTATACTCCAACTACCTTGTTCAGAATTTCCGTGTTTACAAACCGTTGTCAGATTTGTTGTGATTCCATCAACCTCGCCCTAGCTTGTGGTCTGAAATCCAAGCCGGTACGAGGTGATGAAAATACAGTTACACGGTACCTATACGTTGCTGTCTTGCTGCAAACGAATGGCAATATTGCGTGTCTGGACATAGCTATAAATCGCTTCTTGTCCTTTTTCTCGCCCAAAACCGGACAAGCCCACGCCACCAAATGGTGTTTCGATACCACCAGCAAACCATTCATTGATGAACACTTGCCCACCACGCAGTTGCTGCGCCACACGCAATGTTTGGTTTAGGCTTTCACCAAAGACACCAGCAACCAGGCCAAAATCGGTGCAATTCGCGATTTCAACGGCCTCTTGCTCGGTTTCAAACGGTGTAATTACCAGTACAGGACCAAACACTTCTTCTTGAGCAATACGCATATCTGGTGAGGCTTCAATCACCGTCGGTGCCACAAAGTAACCCGACAAATCAGGGGCGTATCCACCCGTTAGGATGTTCGCGCCGTCGGCTTTTGCTTGGTCTATCATTTCAAGCACGCGCGCTTGTTGATCAGCCGATACCAACGGTGTTATATCCGGCTGGCTTTCACCTTGACCAATGGTTAGGTCTTGCGCCATTTTCACTACCGCCGCTTTTACTTCTTCATAACGCTCTTTTTGAATTAGCAAACGAGACATTGCCGAACAAACTTGACCAGCGTTAAAGAAAATACCGACTTGAACGCTTTGTAAAAGCGTTTCGAGACTCACATCTTTCAGTGCGATAGCGGCCGATTTACCACCCAGCTCCATCACAGATGGTGTGGCGCGTTGCGCTGAATCTTTCAGTATGCGTTGGCCGGTCGGCACAGAACCTGTAAAGACAATTTGATCAACGTCTTGATGCTGCACCAAGTGGCTGCCAACTACGGAGCCTTTGCCACATAGCAAGTTAATCGCGCCTTTTGGGAAACCCGCTTTTTCAATCGCTTTAATCAACAACGTCATAGCGAGTGGGGAAATCTCTGGCGATTTGATCACCACTGCGTTACCAGCAGCTAATGCAGGTGCTAATGAGCGTGCACAAATAGAAACTGGGAAATTCCACGGCACAATCTGCACTGACACACCAAACGGCACATATTGGGTGAAATCGACATAATCTTTACCCAACGGAATTGACGTGCCTTCCAGCTTGTCGGCCATGCCAGCGTAGTATTCGAAGTAACGTGCCGATTCTAAAAACTCATCTTTGGCATCTTGCAAAGATTTCCCATTTTCACGGCAGGCAACTAACCCACCTTCATCAACCATTTCACGAATAGCCGCGGCGGCTTTTAACATCCACTCGGTTCTGACGGCTGGACGAACGTCCGAAAGAACGCCTTGATTGACTACTCGACGTGCCGCTGCCATTGCGCGATCTGCATCGGTGATAGTGGCTTCTGCAACCGTCGCATACGCTTCGGCTGTGCCAGGGTTCATGACGGTCAGCGCTTGCTCTGAATCGCACCACTCACCATCAATATAATTAAGGTAATGCATCATATTACTGCTCCAGTGCCGCTTTCACTTGCTTTGCCAACCAGGTTTGAAAGAAATGCGTTGGAACATCCATTTCTGGTGAGAACACACCACCACCAAAGCCAGGTGAGTAACGACCTTCCTGCATGCCCTCGACCGCTCCAATATCTTCGCCGAATACGACTCGCCATGACTCAACGGTAGCAGTACGGCACGCAGCGAACTCATCTTTCGTTGCTTCATCACCCACATAGAAAACACGTAGGTGCTCAACACTTTTATTCGCAGTGATTGGTTCAATCATCATTGCAAAGGCATGATCGGCTTGAATACCAAGCAACACGTTTGGAAAGAGTGCAACATATTCTGCATGACGCAGTTTATCTTCTGGCCAGCTTGGAAATTTAGGTAAGTGTGTTCCTGCAGTATCAGAGAGGTTGTATGCGAGACTACCTTGGCCAGCAAAACGCTCTGCAAACATGATGTTGTAGTGATCCTCTAGGCGAGAATAACTGTTCAAACTCGGATGCACCCAAGGTAAGTGGTAAGCTTCACAGTAGTTTTCTACGGCAAGCTTCCAGTTACTTTTCACTTCTATCTCTAAGTTGCCACCCATGTTCACGCGGCGAAGAAGCCCTAATCCTTCTTCACCTAAGAATTGCTGCCAACGTTGCTCTAGCGGCGCGATATGCTCTTCAAAGCTTTCTGCTTTGCCCGATAAGTTGACGAATACCATGTCCATCCAAACGGCTGAACGAAGTGGCTTAAGGCCATGCTTTTCACACTTAAATCGGTCATCTTTGTGTTTTGCGATACCACCGATGTGTGGTGTGCCTTTTAGATTGCCGTCAAGATCGTACGTCCATGAATGGTAAGGACAGCGAATCATGCCTTGAACTTCGCCTGCCTCATGAACCAGCTTCATACCTCGGTGGCTACACACGTTGTGGAAGACTTGGACTTCACCTTGACGATTTCTCATCATGAGTAGTGGAAGATTCATGAAATCAAGTGGCATTACATAACCATTATTAAGCAGGTCTGATGCAAAACCAATACATACCCAAGTGTTACCAAACACCTGATCACGCTCAAAAGTAAAATACTCTTCGCTGGTGTAGGCCTGATTCGGCATTCCTGTTGCTTCACTGATTGGGTTCAGTACATTATCAACGAGTTCAACAGGAATAATGGTTTGGTTGACATTGCTCATATTCTTATCTCCGAGAGTCGAGTTGCATCCAGTGCGTACAACATCGTGTTGTGTTAGTGGAGATGATTTTGATTAACAACCCGGCAACAAAAAAACGACTTTTTCGCCGGGCTTGGATGAGTTTTTGTCATTCATGCATTGATCTCGAACAAAAAAATAACCTTTTAATTAACAATGATCTTCTTGTCATGATTAATACTCATTAACCAATGAGTATTAATCAGTTGAAACACAAAAGCCCTCTCTCTACTCTCTTTCAAAAATTAACAATAACGCAACAAACAATAACGCTAAAACAAACGCACTGTGAGGGATGCCTATGAGAGCAACATCTGGGATATTGAAAGGACTCAATCCGACTGTGACAATCGCATCAAAGATCGTCGTTATCGGTTTTGTACTTTTCTGCGCCATTCTCGCCAATCAAGCGGGCCAATACTTCGAAACGATTTCCGGCATTTTGCTACAGAATATGAAGTGGTTTTACATCGGACTTGTTTCACTCGTTGTCGGTTTTCTTCTTTACCTTATGGTTAGTCGATATGGGCATATTCGTTTGAGTAAAGATGACGAAAAACCAGAGTTTAGTTATTTGTCTTGGGTATCCATGCTTTTTTCCGGAGGCATGGGGATAGGCTTAATTTTCTGGTCGGTCGCCGAACCGATGTGGCATTACGCTGACAACCCATTTACTCAAGGCCTGACCAATGAAGCCGCAACAACATCAATGAAACTGACATTCTTTCACTGGGGTCTACATCCTTGGTCTGTCTTTATCATTGTTGCACTCGCATTAGCTTACTTTTCCTACCGTAAAGATCTGCCTTTTACCCTACGCTCTATCTTGTACCCTTTGATTGGTGATCGTATTTATGGGCCTATCGGGCACACGGTTGATATCCTAACAGTCGCGGTGACTGCTTTCGGTATCTCTCAAACCTTGGGGATGGGAGTTATCCAAATAAACTCTGGTTTGAATCAAGCCTTTGGTCTAGACATTAGTTTGGGGATTCAACTCTTTATTATCGTTTCCCTTTGTACTTGTGCGGTTGCGTCGGTGCTATCTGGTGTAGGAAAAGGTATTCGCCGTTTATCAGAATGGAACATGCTGCTTTCACTCGCACTCGTGCTAGTCGTACTTTACATTGGTCCAACTCGCTATATCTTAAATACGCTACTCGAAAGTACGGGGCTTTATGCACAAAACATTGTCGGTATGAGCTTATGGAGCGATGCACAGAATGACTCTGGCTGGCAAAACTGGTGGACGGCTTATTACTGGCCTTGGTGGATGACTTGGGCGCCTTTCGTTGGCATGTTTGTAGCTCGTATCTCTAAAGGACGCACAATACGTGAACTTATCGGTGGCGCATTAATCGTACCTACGCTAATCACGTTTTTATGGATTTCAGTATTTGGTGGTGCAGCGTTGAAGGTAGAGCAAGACGCTCGTGTTGCTCATCAAGAGCAAGTCACTGCGGCACAAGAAGCCAAACAAACACCACCTGCGGATTTTTCTGGCGGCCCGATTCTTGAAGCGACTAAAGCCGATACGACACGCGCTTTGTTTACGCTATTCGACAATCTAGATACAGGTATGTTTGGTAAACTACTTAGCGTGCTTGCGTGTCTATTACTCGGTACTTATTTCATTACCTCCGCAGACTCGGGTACCTTGGTTCTATGTACCCTCGATGCCGCTGGGCACAGTGAGCCTCCTACCTCTATACGCGTATTGTGGGGGATCATGATCGCAGCCATTGCGGGAGTACTTCTATACGCAGGAGGGTTAAAAGCAATGCAAACGGCCTCCATTATTGCCGGTTTCCCTATCGCCATTTTTATCGCAGTAATGAGCTTAACGCTGTTTCATAGTATTCGACGCGAACCTAAGCCATGGGCAATGCTTCCAGAGCACGTTCACCCAGAGCAAGAGAAACTTGATGGTCCTGTTGAACCGCTTGTTGAAAGCAAAACAGTGGTTTCCGAGCCTATCGCTTCAACATCCTCACTAAAAGATGATTCCACACTCAATCAGGGACCAGTACTAAGTTAGTGCGTCGTTTCATCAATCAATTAAAAAAGCGGGAACTGATATTCCCGCTTTTTTAACATGACTGTGTGCCGTCCTAAATAAGGTTGACACTTTCCACCCCCAAAATTGGAGAGTGTTATGAAATCAACAACTAAAAGAAC
>NZ_JAWOSW010000010.1:0-178018 GCF_033338535.1 Vibrio sp. Vb2131 | reverse complement strand
TTAGCATGAGTAGTTTTACAGGCAAAGCCGAAACGGATGATAACCACCTACTGAAGTAGGTGGTTTAGGGCTGAAAATAAAAAGCGCCTTTCGGCGCTATTAATTATACATCCCTTACCCAAACGTCTTTGACGTCTTTCTTAAGAAGGTCAATCACACTCTGGTGAATAAAAACTAATCCAAAGTCTTCTTCTAGTTTAAATATTAATCGTTCTTCTAAGGGAATATTTTCTAATTTAGAGAAATCAAACTCCGTTGACTTGATATCTAACCAGTTTAACTTGCCGTATTGTTTTTCTTTGTCCGTCAATTTATAAGTTTGATGGATGTAAGGCATTCGATAATCTTCGTAAACTTTAATTTGATCATCTGTTGGTTGGCTTGGAGAACAATCGACACGAGCGTCTAACCACTCTACTCCGTGTACGACCAGTTTCTCCACTTTTGACGCAATATCGCTGATGATAAATAACTTTGGAGAAAAGGTCATTTCAAGCAGTAAATCAGGCTCAACTGGCACTATTGGCTTAGGGCTTTGCTGGAATGGGAAGTCAGTCAAAGATTGTTTAGATAAAACTATGTAGTTAGTCATTATTATATTTACCTACTTACACTAGACTCGGGGCGTCTCTTCGGATGTATCAAATGAAAAGGCAACGATACTAGTGTTTATTTTACCCTCCTCATCTAAACGGACAAGCGCTTCAAACAACTCGATTGAGAAGAACGTTTTTGTCATTCCGACAGGTTTAAAAACATGCCTCTTGCTATCCGGAAGTTCCTTGATCTTTTCATCAGATAAGTAAAAACGAGTAGTTACGTCAGTCACTTTTATGCTTTTATCATAATCAACGACATCTACTAAGTTATCTACTGCTATTAAGTAGCGCTCAGTTAACACTCCGTCTCCGGAACAGGTTAATTTTGCGGGATAAACTTCAACACCGTATGGGTCGAAACTCATAATTAGTTCAGCAATAGGCTTAGTGACATTAAAAGCACCGCCTCTGATTAAATCTAACGCTTCCATTTCATAGATATCATCATCTTTCCACACAATCTCACTTATACAAGAAGTGGGAGTGAAATCATTATCATCATAGAAAGACGACCGACTATCAACGGCTGTAAATAATGATTCACCCTCGTTAAAGTCTTCATTTATGTATGCTATTTCCATCTCAAACCTATAATTTACTAGCAACCTTTAGATAATTGAACTTAAGGGCTTTCTTATAAAAAAGTCCACTCCATATTTCTTCTATCTCCGGCCAAGTTGTATTTTTGTGTGTTCTTTGCTGACAATCTGAGCTTCTACAACCATTTCCTTTTGGAGAAAAGTCACCTCCTGTATTGTGAAGCAATATCGTAAATTCACTTATCATGTCACAAATTCTTTCCGAAAGATCATTCAGTTCTTTTCGATATACAGGAGGTGGCATTTCACAGTGTAGCTTTTCCAACGTCTCTAGCAATTCTTGCTTTACAAACTTATGATAGGCTTTAGAAGGATATGCTTTAATCTTATTTTTGTCTTTGTTCAGCATACTAGCCCTCTTCATTGGATTCCCTCCATTTAACATCGAGGTAGGCTCTGCATTAGAGTACACTTGTTCATCACTCTTAAGATTAAGTTTACTTACTGTATTTCTACCCGTATGACCGCTAGAATGCCAAGGCAATCGATACTTGCACGCAACCTTTTTAGCCGTACCTTTGTCACTGCTGGGAAGTATTACTATATTGTCTAAACTGTTCCAACTGTATTCTTTGTTTCGCATCTGTTCTGTTCGCTGAGTTGATAGCTTTTCGAACAAATTAAAGCTAATCAGATGATGTCCAGTAAGAGGACAATCACATTTTTCAGCTAATATATGATTAGCCTTTAGTAATGCTTCACCAGAAACATGTCGAGAAAAACCGTTATTGCTCATACTCATTTTTTCCTTCCTGGAAGGACACATTTTTTCTTATGTCGTTTATCGGCGATTGCCCGCTTACACACTCTACAACGAACTGTTTTAGTCCCTTTATCCTCATTTGCCTTCGCAGAACTCTTTCCTGACTGTGCAGACTCGCCAGTATTATGTTTTACTTTTGCTGGGTAAGTTTTCTCACTCTTACCTAAAATTCGAGCAAAAAGGTCATCAAACTCGCCCATCGCTTCTTTAAGCTTATCCGGTACCATCTTATCGATGATTTTTACCTCATCCGCTAACTTCAAGAAATACGTACCGAGCTCATCTGCACCCATTCTGTTTGCGTGTGAAGCCAACTCAGTTGCCACTTCAATGCAAGGTTTTAGAACATCGCTAACAATCTGGCTGGTCTGTTTTGCATAATCCATCCAATCTAACGTGCGTAGGAATTTTTCTGGATCGCCTTTACCCATGCCTCTTAAAACAGCAAGCAAAGTATCTTTTGATGTTCCTTTACCGCCTTTTAACGCAACTTTACAAGTGCCTTTGACTGCACTACCAAATGTCGGGACACAACCGATAAGCGTTAATGAAAGAGCTAGCCAGTTTTCCGACTTTTCACGTTCTTCCTCATTCAACAACGTCATAATGTTCGCTGATAAATCGCGGACATCTGCTGCTTGATCGACAACAGGGATCATGGTCAGGGCCGTATTGGCAATAATCTGTTCTACGGAGGCATCATCGTTAAAGTCACCAAGAATGACGCCCCAAACCCAGCTTGCAGCACCAGACATTCTCTTCCACGCATTCTCCCAGAAACCGACTTCTCCACGCTTAGCTTCTTCAATAATTAGCTGCGCGTTTGCACTTGGATCAAAGTTCGGGTTGGTCTTGGTTGGGACATTTGGCATAAAATCACGGCTGTCCTCGCCGTACTCTATAGCAAACTCCCCCGGAGCAACGCCACCAACAGATGCTTTACCGTTGTCGTCGAGAGTTCCTTCAAACACCGCGCCAGATTGATCTGTGAGAGTGTATGTTGCGCCTTGAACGGGTTCACCGTCTGAGTATGAGAGATACAAATCAACCGTATACGTCCCTTCCTGCTCTTCACTCACAGAAACCGATGGGTTTTGTGCGCCGCCAAGACACACAGTGTTGGCTTTGTTCATGGTCATTTGATCGGACAGGCGACATACGCCCTTACCTTCAAACTTAACCGTTGGTGAAGCTGAAATGAATTTTGCTTCGGCTTCTATCGTGCCTGAGGAAACGCCTTTTCTGTCACCGCCCGCATCGCCGGTACTTTTTGAGAACGTACTGCCCTTGATAGCGACACTGTTACCGCCATCCATAGAGACTGTCGTAGTCCCACCAGCAAGGTCTGCTGATTTAGCATTGTTGCCATAAGGGATAGGGACGACTGGCTTGCCGACCTTAGTTAAACAAACATCTGGGAGCGTTGCATTCGCTTCACCACCTGAGCCTTTATGAACTATCGAAAGTCCATTCGCACCAACTGTTACGCCCATAACCAATCCATTTGAATTTTATTGATTGAATGATAAAAGAGATCGCAAACTGCAATCTCTCTAAATAACTAGTGAATTTCACTAAAAGACCAGTGATATTCACAATAAGCCCTAAAACTGGCAGAAGATCTCATTTTAGATCTCTGGTTATCTATACATTTCAAGCAGTTGCTGAAATTTTAAGTCTATGACGATGTAGGTTGCCGCATACATAAGCGCAAACGTCATCGCACTAAGACTTAAGATCAGCTTGGGTGAAATTACCCTTTTTAACGGCTTCTTTAGATATTTAGCTTTAAGGTTGATTAAAGAAACTTTTTCTTGTTCTGCTAGGCGGTCATCTCGCACTAATCGATAAATGGTGCTGCCAATTTCCGCTAACTTTTCGTTGCCACGCTCTTCACGGCCGTACTTGCCTTGGAAACCAAGTTGAAGCAATAAATAGAGAAACTCTATAACGTGACGGTATTTGCGAGGGTCGGCTTTTAAGCGGTCGAGAATAACGAAAAACTTGTCACCACCAGATGTTTCGTTGTGGAATTCAGACAGTAAGCTGTTCTGGCTCCAGTGACTATTTGCCCCCCACTCTTGTCGACAAACAGATTCATCAATCGCCGCACACAAGCAGTAACGAATAACAAGAACCGAAGCACGATCGAGCTCCATTTCATTAAGTTTTCGTTCACCTTTTCGAATCTCACGTGCCACTTGTTCACGAAATGGCATCGGGTCATCAAGCCAAGGGATCGAAGACATACAAGACAGACTGGCGATCAACCATGAGAACTGGTCCACTAGCGGGTTAATACCCATGTTGTCGATAGATAGATCTTGTACTGCGATGTTTCTCGACAAGTCAGGCGCTGGCATTACCTCCATTGGTTTGCCAGGCTCTGGTTGGAATAAGACTACGGTGACGTCGGTTTCTGCGTAACTCATAGACGAACGGCCCAAAGTTGCAATGATAAGTTAGCGAAATCGCCCGCAACGTGAATCGCAATCGCAGCAGTGTTCTTCAATGCCATCCACTCTTCGCCCGTTTTATCGAGCTCGAAATAGGTGTAGCCAGCGTGATACGGCAGCGCGCGTGGCACAACTGGCATTGGTTTGATCTCAATCCCAGGCAGTTGAAGGTTAATCAAGTCACGTATGTTATCGATAGAACCGATCTTCGTTTGGCTGACAAACTGGGTATGCAGAACATCCAAGGTCACGTCGGCTTTAACTGCGAGGATAAAGGTTGTCGTATCAATGATCTTATTGTCAGGGATTGCTGCCGTTCTGATGCCATAGTTCTGATCTTTTAAGGTCAGTGGAATTGCTCTTTGCTCAGACATCACGCTCAATGTCATTTTCGCACTGTCTAGGACGCGAGAAAGACAGCTAGTAAGATCACCATGATTGTACTTCGTAAACTCAATAGGTCGGCGTGTCGTTGAGCACAGCGTCGAAAGCTCACCTTCTGCCTGAAGAAGAATTCGATACAAAGACTCAGGATGCACAGCTTCTGTGCTTGCGAAATGCCAAAACAAGGGTTCGTATCGGTTGAGCGCTTGCAATAGCATAAAGTCAGAAACCGATGATACGCCTTGTTGATCCACCACCCCTAATCGCTGAACTATCGATTCCGCGCGATGCTTCAACATAGAAGCAAACTCGGTCGCAAATTTACTCAGTACTGTCGACGCATGAATATCGATACAGGTAGGAATGAAACTATCATCTAAGATCACGCTGCCATCAGGCTTCACTTCTGAGATCTTTAAGATCGGAATAGACGTGTAAGCACTCTTATCTTCATGATCGTACATTAAGCAAAAGTTAAGCTTACCGACGACGATATTTGCCATGTCTTCCGAATCATAACAAGCGTCAACCGCTTCTTGAGATTCCATCGTATAGCGCGCACCGTCTTTTTTGGTACCAAATAACTCAGAACGTTCCGATGGTAACGGACAGCACAAATAAACGACTTTATCGGCAATCGAAGGATCTACATCTTTCACTTCAGGCAGCTCAGCAAGCAACGGAAGCTCAAATGGTGTCCGGTCTTGTAAAATACCTTCAGCACGAGTAATACCGATTTTACCCAGTGCTAGTAACTGAGAGTTGATTTCTAAACGTTTAATTCCCCAATGCAAAGGCGATGCATTGGCACTCAGTAGGCTCGATAGTTTACTTTGCGAACGATCGAGTTGTTGAAAATGCTGCGGCTTCATGAACATTCCATCTTGCCAAACAACTGGATTGTATAAAGACATGTTTCTATCCCTTAAAAGTAAACCTGTTCAATGCCGCGAGTGTTATCAGAAATTAACTCACTGCCCTCTAACTTGAGCTTGATGTAGTACTCGCTCTTCTCTTCAATAACTTCAACTTTTCGCCAAGACGAACCATCAATATCACGAAAAGCCACTGAAAAACCGACGGCACGAGTGTCAGGGTCTAGAGTTAGCATTTCATGAACTTTTCCACCTGGCTGTATTTGATATTCGTAACGTTTGATGTACTCATCACCCAACGACGCTTTATCGCTCTCAAACAAGGCAAAGAAATCTAAGCTTCGGAACAATACTGGCGAACTTAATTCGTGAAGACGGAGAATAACTGGAGATGACTGGCCCCCATTTCTCACATTGAGTACAGGTGATGCCTCAATAACCAATTCAATCGACGAAGTTTCTGGTGTGATACCAGTGGACTCTTTAAATTGATCCCACATGGAACAACCGGACAACATGGCAAATCCGAGTAATACGGCGATACTACGCATGGTTTCCCTTAATCACTTTGTTATAGTTTTTCTTAATCAGCCCTTTTAAGAATGTTTCATTAAGCAGGCGACGATTATTAGTGTAGAAATCTAGGTATTCGGCCCACAACTTTGACTTAGTTGAGAACAAAGACTGGCTAGTGACCCTGTTAGCAAATGCTACGGGATCGTTCGTTTCTGACTGTTCTAAAATGAGCTCATTCAGTGCTTTGTTAAACATAACTTGGTGGTCGCTCAGCTCATCGAGCATTTGTTCAACCAGTTCATTTGGAGCCAGTAATTGCTGACTATTCAAAGTGAGCATTAGCTCTGCAATGTTCGAGTTAGCCTCACTCGCACTCTGCTCATCTTTTAACGATTCCACTTCGTGCAACTCTTTCTGTAGGTTATCAATACATAAACGCAAGCAAGTGCCCATTTGCTTGAATAACTGCGCCTCGTTTGTCATCAACTCTGAGTTTCGAATACCCAAACCATCAAAAAACGCTTGCGCTATATCTTGAGAGCAAACGGCCGCATCAGTATCGACTTGTGCTTTCGTCGTACTGTTTATCGCGTGCTCTGCCGTAGGTATTTGAAGTTGCTGATTAGTGTTAGGAGAAGGCGTAAAAGATTGGGTCATCTCTTCCCATTTTGACCCTGTGTTAGCCTGCTCTACGACCATCTCAGTAACATTAGGCGTACGATGTTGTCTTTGAATCGTGCTATCTGGGGCTACTGTGCCAGGTTGCATCACCTCAGCTGAGGCAATATCGGCTCTATGTACCTCACCGCTTTCTGGCGCTAATGCATCATTGACTGATGCGTTACTCTTGGTTTCCACAGCCATCCAGTCTTCAGGGATTAGGCTTGGTTGATCAAATTCGGAATATATACTGAAACTGTCATCGACCACCTGACGTGTGCTTTCCACGGTTCTAGGTTGTTCAGATTCTGTACGCTCATTATCACGAATTAAGTAATCGTCATCTCGCTGCATCGAAAAGTTAAGGTGAGCAACAGGATCATGACAATCAATGTCATCCTGTTTAGTCTCCATAAACAAATCCTCTAAGGCACCGACTTTTTCTTCCTCTTCGACAACCGCATCTCCTAGACTAACCAGAGGATCGCTAGATACTCGCTCAGGAGCAATATCAGCGGCGATGTCTAGTGTTGAGGTAACGTGCTCAAGAGAAACACCAATCTCATATTGCCCTAAAGAAATGATGTCGCCATCAACTATCGCAACGGGTTGATTTTTTAATATTTTATTCCCATTTACCATTGTGCCGTTAGTTGATACGTCACTTATATAATAGGTATCTCCATACACGCTGAGCAAACAATGAGTGCCCGATATAAAGCGGTTGTGATCGGCTAAAGACACGCTACAGCTTGGGGAACGACCTATCGAACCACCACTTTCAGGCATTTCAATATGCTTTGCACCGGTGTATTCCTCTGGACACTTTGAGATAAATAAAACTAGCTGATTTGAGTACATTTACGAACCTCAAAAGAGCAAAGAAACTGATAGTTCAAGCCCACCAATTCCATCATTTACAACCGGAAGGATATAAGAGGCCTGCGGGATAATTTGTATATGGGCGTCAGGATTACTGCCTAACTTTATAGCAGTACCAAGGGTCACAACCGCACCTAACTCAAACTGGTCGATGTCTTCAACACTCTCATAACGATAGCCCTCTTGGTCTACTTGCCAGCGATTAGAATATTGCGAGTAACCGACAGACAAGCCCGCACCAACGTATGGCGTGAAAACACTCCAAGAAGTCAACGCATATTGAGGAACAACACGAAGTTCATAGTTCGTCGCTTCTTGATATAAGCCGTTTGCTGGCGCTTCAATATCTTCTGCTAGATAGTTTAGCCCTAACCACCAACGCCAACGGTTATTGTTTTCATCAATAGGACGAGTATGAACCAAGCCGAACCTAAGCGTATCCTGCTCACCACTTTTACCTTCATCGTATTTAATGCTATCGATAGTCAACATACTGGTAGAGAGTCCATATCGCTCCCCTTTTGCCATTGCAACAGAAGAAAATAGACACATGGCTGAAATCAGCCCAATTTGACTTGGTTTTAGCATTTCGTCCCTCTAGGAAAACCGATATTCTACTTAGAGGCGAAAGATATCAATTATATTCTCTTTTTCAATAAGCCTAAAAAAACACCTATAATTTAATACATTTCAACTATCAGGTTGGTTGTTTTACCTACAAACAAAAACTAAAGAACCGACTACAGATTAAGTGACGAGACAGTAAATCTTTCTATTTAAATAGAAGTCACAGAATTTGATTGCTAATTGAACAAACCGTAATCTCCGATAACAATTTAGTTACTTTTTAATCAACGTTCTCATCTTCATATATAAGTTTCTTCTTATAAATAGACTTAACTATTGATATTAATATTATGAACAAAGATCACACTAAAAGTAATTTAATTTCTTTTAATGAATTTTTATTATCTAATCCGCTTATTTTGTCTATAGAATTGCGGCAGATGTGCACTGCTTATAATTTAATATAACAGTAGTGAAATCCTATATAACTTAATACTTCTATATGATCAGTTGGAACTTTCCTTATGTTTTTTACCGACTTCGCTCGAAGACCAATCGATGAAAATAACCCAAGCGGCTCTAATCCTAATGGTTCTGAGGATTTTGACGAAATTAAACGTCAAATAAACAACCTGAATAAAGTCACAGGGAGAGTCTCGTGGAAAACGGTTCAAACACTCTCAAAAAAGATCTTGAGTACCCAAGCGAAAGACCTACGTTGTTGCTGTTACTTTACCGTTGCGTCAACCTATAACGACGGCTTAAGAGGCCTTGTTGAAGGGTTAAACTCAATACTTGATGTGTGTGTCGTATATTGGTTCAACGCGTATCCAGAGCATTCAAAGTCAAAGGCACGAATGAGCGCTATTGAATGGATGGTAGAGCATACTGAAAAACGAATTAATAAGCATCGAGCGTTACCAGAAGAGCTTCCATTGATAGAGGCAGCACATCAGTTATGCTTGAGGATTGAGGAAGAGCTTCGTCTTCATTACGGTATTGAAGCGCCGTCATTAGGTCGCATTCGCCGTATTTTGAATCAATGGATTGAGCAGATAAAAGAACAACAGATTGCGGCTGAGTTACGCGAGAAAAAACAAGCCAACACTAGCGCTCCTGCAGCAACGCAGAAGGCACCTGAAATTAAAGTGAATGTGTCTCCCTCTCCAGCACCGGTGTCACCACCCAACCTAAATAGCCAAGAGAAAGCATCACCGGCAAAGTCTGGTCGATTTATGATCTACTTCGTTATTGGTTTGATTGTTACTGCGATATGTTCACATTTCATGTACGAGCAACAACGTTATCGAACATTGGAACAAAAAATTAATCAAGCTTCACTTAATGAACTTGTAAATTTGGTCGCCTCGTTAGATTACGAAAATAAAAAATATGCTCAGTCATTGAAAACGCAGGCCATTAATCGTGTCGATATTATGATGAATAACTGGTTTTTAGACTCGGCAAAAGTAAGTAACGTCAGCGAGCTCGATAGCTTGACCAATGAATTAATCGCGATCTATCCGGATTCGTCTTCTGCACAGCAACTACGTCAGAACTTTTTGACACAGAGCGCCCATTTAGAAGACCAGTTTATGGATGTTTATAAGCGATTCTCAGACGCAAGAACGGTGTTTGCCAACGTAGCTAGACAGAATGTAGATAAGAACTCTGAAAAGGCGTACGAATACAGTAACTCGTTATTCCCGCTTTTAGGTCGTATTGAATACGCTGAAAAGTATTCACAGCAAAAGGAAATTGACCGCGCAACCCTTTTACTGAACATCTACCTATATAAATTGAGTCAGCTACAAGCTGAAAAAACTGACAATAAATAACAATACAATTAAAGAAGTTTTAGGCTTATGTTCAAACAAAAACTGTTTAGAAATCCAGTGGTGATTTCTACTATATTGATGTTTTTAGTGGCTGCAATTATCACCACTATTTATCTGCTTTTTCTTGACGAAATCGATCAACTTTATCTTTGGCTGACCCTTGGTGCTATCGCCATTGTTTACGTCACTTTTCAATTCACATTATGGTTGAAGAAAAAGAACAACGCTAAAGCTCAACATTTGGAAACCGAGGAAGAAGCACTTTCTATGGTTATCCAGCCTCTTCTTGCTAACTCAGGCAAGAAACCAATTTACCTGATGCTTGGTAATAAAGGGTCAGGGCGACGTCAATTTTTATTTAATTCTAGTGCAATCAAACCGATGGATCGCACTAGAACCGCTAAGAATGACTTTTTTGAATGGTACGAATCTGACAGCGCTGTATACATCAAACCAGACCAACGCTTAGTGTTCCAGGAAGTATCAAGCAGTGATGCTTCTTTATGGAATACGTTCATTGAAGAAGTTATTCATCATCGACCTCGAAAGCCATTTTCAGGCTGTCTATTCTTCACCGATTTCGAGTTCATGATCGTCTCTGAGCCAGAGCAAAAAGAGTACACCATTTCGTCGTTATTGGCGCGCTTGAGTAGCATCAACTCTAAAACGTCTTCGGCATTGCCAATCTATTTGATTATGTCAAAGCTAGACAAGTTAGATGGCTTTAAAGAATACATGCACTTTAGCTCTCTCAAGACACGTGTTGAGTTCCTCTCTATCCCACTAAAAGAAGCCAAAGGTGTATTTGCAGAGTACTACCGCGATAGCTATCGAAATCTAGTGAGAGTGCTTGAAAGTAATGCGCTAGATGCATCCGCTAATTCAACGGACATTGATGAGAAACAAGCAATACTCGCTTTTCCTAAGCAGTTTGAGCTATGTCAGTCTGAGGTCAGCTATGTGCTTGAGCGTCTATGTGATGTTAACAACGGTGTCTATTCACTAGACATCCGTGAGATTTTCTTTAGTTCGAGTCTGCAAGGCGGTCGCAAGTACAATTTACTTGCAAAAAGTTGTAGTAATTACTTCAACTTACCTATTATCGCGTCAGAGCATACTCAGTTAACAGAAACGCCTTATTTCTCTCGCTTTCTGATTGATTCACAAATATTGCCGGAAAGCGACTTTGCGGGCGAAAACAAGACGTATCTTCGTCTAATTCAGAGACAAAGCCGTTTGGCAATACTCGGCTCTATTATCCTGCTTACTGGGGGCAGTTACTTCTTTTTCACGACATTAGACAGTAACTTACATGTGATAAATCAACTCTTGAGTATCGATGACAAATCACAAGTGGAACAAGATGCAAGATTCAAAGAGCTTTTAGCGAAGGCGACGAAAGCAATAGAGCCTTCTTATGGGGCGTGGCTTAAAGGTTCTAAGGCTTTGGATGAAGAGATATTACCACTCAACATTAGCCGTTTGGATCAAAGCACTCGCATCGCATACGAAGCATTACTTAAGGACGTTGCTCAACAGTTGATACCTCTCATTGAGAAAGGTTACCGTCTACAACTGACACAAAATCAAAACACTTTTACACGCGCTTTACCTCTATTGAAGGGGTATCTAATGCTAAACGATCCAACAAAGCGTGATACCCGTTTTTTGCGTCATCAAACTCTCCAAATGATGAACGACTTGAGCAACCAAAGTGACGTCGTCAATCAGGCGATGCGCTATTTGGACGCTTACTTTCGCACGCAGTTTGAGCCAATTGATATCAATATGGATCTTGTTCGCGCAACACGTCGCTCATTGCTAGCAAATTCGAATGTTGATCTCGTTTATGCAGGCATTTTAAACGAAGCAAATTCGATTGATTTAGGAACCCTAGATCTGCAACGAGCTGTGGGTTTTGAGTTTAGCAATGTATTCAACACACCAATCGATAGCGAACGCTTGATCGTAGATAAGATCTATACCTCCACTGGTTTTAGCACTTTTTATCGACCACGCGTGGACCTAATGTCACAACAAGTCATCAGTGACAACTGGGTTTTAGGTCTGTCACAACACGTTATTCCTACTAGTGAAGAACAAGAAGCCTTCAAAGAGGAAGTACGTAAAAAATACACTGATGACTACATCAGTAATTGGCGCAATGCGCTGAGTGAACTAAAAGTCCAGAACTATGACAATGTCGGCGATCTAACGAACGCGATAGACTTAATCTCGGGCCCTTCTTCACCAATGACAACCGTACTGAAACAGGTCTATGCCAACACACAATTTTCACCCGTTGGTGAAAAAAATGCTCTGATTTCAAAACTAGACCCGAAACTCGTGGCAGCGGCAGACTCCGCATCAGACGCAGTAGAGGAAGTAGTTAAGCCTGATTACTTGTTGATGAAACGTGTTGAACAAGCTTTTCACTTATTAAACCAACTTCAGGTCAGTGAAACACCAAACTCCCCTACTCCTTGGGATGAGACCGTAACAGCGTTAAGCCGTGTTCGCACATATATGAAAGACATCGCTGATGCACCTGACCCGCAAATGGCGGCGCTAGCGGCAGCTCAGCATCGAATGAACAGCAGTGAAGCTGACCCATTAATCAAACTTAAACAGATTGCCCAAAAATCACCGGAACCCGTTCGTAGCTGGTTGTTAGATGTGGTTCAACAAAGCTGGTCAGTCATGATTAAAGAGTCCGCTAAAGGCATTCAAACCCAATGGTACAGCGAGATTTACACCAAGTTTAAAGAGATAGGGCTGGGACGATACCCATTTGATCTAACAGCGACCGAGGAAATCTCAATTGAAGATTTTGAATTACTGTTTGCTTCAGGTGGCTTGTTAGACACATTTATTCAGAAAAATTTTGCACCGTTCTACGATACCAATTTATGGACGCCCAAACAGGTGGATGGCGAGACGATGCCAATCTCTCCGGCTCTGTTAGTGCAACTGCGTAACTATAACGTTATTCGAGACACATTAATTAATAAAAGCACTAACCGCGTTCATATTCCGTTTAGTGCAAGAGTACTCGATCTTGATTCTAGTGCGATTAGAGCGAGCTTAAAAATTGCAGATACCAATATAAGTTACTACCACGGTCCAAGCCGCATTCGTGAAATGGCATGGCCACCGCAAAATGGTGACTTCAATATTAGTATCACACTCCAGGATGTAACCGATGAAGGCAGACAGCACGTTTTAAATAAGAGTGGTCAATGGGCGATATACAGATTGCTAGGTGACTCGACCTTGACAAACACTCATAACGGCAGCTTTGTCAGTGACATAAAAGTGTCAGGGAGGGACTTGAGCTTACGCATCACTCCGTTGACACAGAAAAACCCATTCACTCTTGCTGAGCTGTATAACTTTACGCTCCCAGAGTCGATTTAATAACAATATAAAAACAAAATAGGCAGAACACATGATTTCAAACATGACTTTACAAGGTTTAGATAAATTAGATCGAAAAATACTTTCAAGTCTATTGTCGAATGGGCGAGAGTCGATTGCGAATCTATCCCGAAACATTGGTTTGTCTCGAACAGCAGTAGCAGAAAGAATTAATCGTTTAGAAAAGACCGGTATTATCAAAGGCTATACCGCACAGATTCGTGTAGAAAATGAAGGGCGAAAAGCCGCTAGTTATCTACTGATCTCTTGTGAAAAGGGTAAGAAGAATGATGTAACGAATGCACTTAAAGAAATCCCTGAGGTTCGCTTAACGAGCGTTGTTGGTGGCAACTTTGATATTATTGCCCTAATTGAAGCGCCCGACCTGCAGTCTATTCATCATCTTTGTAATGAAATTGAATCATTTAACGGCATTCAAAGGCTTGATACTACCGTTGTACTGCACCAGCCGATCAGTCGTTAAGCTTTTCTGACCTCTTTGAGGAAAACATAAAGGGCCGCTCGTTGAGCGGCTTTCTTATATGCTTCCGATAAGTCGAATTTTGGCGTCTTTATCACCTGGGTTGCCAAGCCAGAACGTTTGACCTAGTTGGTTCCCTTTTCCATTACCCAGTTTGTTTTCTGGAATACTGTCGAGGTTAACTGTCAACTTTAGGTCCCACGACATTGGGTCACGCAGAATAAAGCGCATCAAGCCCACCAGCGTCTTATGTAACTCACCATCGTAGGAAAACTGCTTAAACGTTTCAAAATCAATGTTGTCGATACACAAGTTAAACTTGCCGTTCAAATCCGCAATGCTTTGTCCCAAGTGTAAGCTTTGCCCCAATACACAATTGGAACGATTGAGTTTGTTACGCTGGCTTTCAGCGATTTCTACGCGTCTATAAACCCATTCTTCGATTCGCACATTCGGCAGCGAAAAGTAGTGCGAAACAATACCGGAAATAAGCTTGGGTGAGCGTGTACGCGTAGATAACTGGTTCACGTAAGACAGAACTTTCGCTCGATCTAACTCCGCTACTTCACAATCTTGCATAACGCTAGAAAGACCAGCCAAATGCAGTATGCGCCCAGAAAAAGCATCGCTTGCCCCGCTTTTGTACTGCACGTGATATCGGTATTTCTTCCAAACACGATACAGTAAGCTTGTATAGCGGTTGTGGAAAAAGTCGAAGAAATCCTTCACTGGGTTATCATCGGGATCACGACCGACGAGTTTCTCAGTGTAAGACGCAGGCAGGGGCGAGCTTGAACCATGCAAGCCAAGAAAGTTCGTCTCAATACGTGAATATTGCTGTCCGTTTCTTTCCATATGAGTAATAAAGTCCATATCACTCTTTGGAAAGCACAGGTTTGGCGACACGCTGAACTCAATTCGCTCTTGGTGAAAGTATTTGTTCTCGCCCACGGCAACAAAATTTGAGTTTGGCTCCAGCTGGTAGTGTTTCTCTAACAGCAACACCGCTTGGTAGAAACTAAACTCATTCGACTTATCAGAAAGTGTGTTAATCATAGTATCGTCTGCTGCCCGATTAGGCTTGCCCAGTTGTAAACCTCGCCCGTCGCTTCATCGAACACCTCTAGTTCGGTAAAGGAGTTCACACTCGAATACAAACGGATAAATTCATTCAATACCGTGGCCATAAGGAACATATCGCCTTCATTTACGAAGAACTTAGAGTCCGTCACGAGCTTGAATTGGTTACCACGCACAGATACACCACGAAATACGCGATCGATTGGTTTCATCTCTGAAGAAATAATGCCATCAAGTCGATGAATCGACGCGCGGTGGGCTTGTCTATCGACTCGAGAGTGGAAATCATAAGTCGAGAGCAACACTTTCAACACATCGATATTGGCCAAAGACAAGTAGTTGAGCGACATGTTGGCAATCAACTGCCATTGAAGCTCACCATTAACCTGAGGACTTACTGACTGTGTTGGCTTAGTAATGTTTTTAAACGTCGCATACGTTGGCGATTTGTGCGTCGCGTACGTGATATCTCCTACTGACAGGCGCTCCGCTAAGTCCGCGTTACTGCATTGCAGTTTCATCAATACTGTTTCAGTCCCTAAATCCGCGATGTCGCCATTGTGAGTATGGAATGAGATATAGCGCTCTAACCCTCTTCCGCTTACTCGCTCGCCCACTTTGGATTTGTAGAACTCTCGCTTATCACGCTGGTTGATTTGGTGCTCAAACGATTCAAATTCAATCAGTGGTTTTCGGCGACGCTCGTCTTTACTCCAGCTCTCCACTTGCTCAATGGAATAAACCTCGTAATGCTCCTGAGTGTTACTTTGTGGACGCACCTTGTACTCGTTTCGTCGATGCTCTAAACGGATTGGATCGCCGTCTTTTTCAAACAAGTTGACGGCAGGTGTGCAGTGCAACCTTAAGTGTTTATCTTTAAGCACCACTTCTGAAGGCAAAGCACGCTTAAAGTGGAATTTGATTTTGACCGTACTGCGTTGGGGAATGCCTTTTAACCACTCTAAACCCTTGATGTCGAAGAACATGAACTTATCTGGCAAAGAGAAGAATTCTTGCAGCAAGCGGTAACCTGCGAAGGAGTTTTTACTGTAAGGCAGCAGCGCTTCGTCTTCTTCATGCCCCACTGGCTTAACGTATTCTGGCCCTAGGCGGTGTTTGTAGCCACCACCAACATCTAGCTCGACGTAATCTAGATAACGGAACAGCCATAAGAAGACAGTGCGAGTAATATGAATCTCACCATGCAGGTGCAATCGCAGCGTGTCTAAACCTATCCGAGACAGCTCAAGGCCATGCTCCGTCGATAACGTCACATCAATCATCGAACTGGTGCGGCTGTTAGTTTGTTCAATGTTAGTAATCGTAATTGGGTATAGATTGACGTCATAACAAGTACGGAACAAACACTGCGTGCCTTCTACCTGCTCGCTGGCCATTTCCGCACCACGTTTCACCACGGTTTTCTCAGTAACACTTCCGGTATGCGGTTTTAGTTCGCTAATGCACAAAGACGGGATCGAACGCATGTAATGTGGCCACAGCAAAGTCATCAGAGATTGCGTTAGCTCAGGAAGTTCATCGTCAATCTTTTCGCGGATGCGTCCGGTCAAAAAAGCAAAACCTTCCAGCAATCGTTCGACATCTGGATCAAAAGTTCCTTCAGAGAGAAAGTGAGTTAACTTCGGATGATATTTGGCAAACTCACTACCCGACTCGCGTAAATACGTGAGTTCATCTTGAAAGTATTTACTGTTACTCAAGTGGCACCTACTAAACGTTAAATTGGCCGTCGGTTCCCATGTAGACATCGATCGACATTGGGACTTTACCGCCGTTATGGGAAACTTCGCCGCGAATACCAAAGCCGAGTTGTAATGGATTATGGTGGTCTTCACGGTAATGAACCTCGACATTAAGCAGTCGGGGCTCAAAGCGCTCTATGGTTGACGTGATGTTTTTTTGAATATGGCGAACGAGGTTTGTGTTGTTAGAAAGTACGTCGTTAAAATCTGGCAGACCATACTCATTGTCGATCATTGCGTTGCCGGAGTGCGTATTCAACAAGTCAGCGAGATGCGAGTGAATGGATTCAATCAAATGCTTATGAGACACCACTTTCTCGTAGCAGTTTTTTGGTTCTCCTAGCTCGATCCGCTCTAAAAGACGGTAACCTTTTTCCATATGCGGTCCTACGAAAAAAGCAGCCAGTCTTCACTGGCTGCTTGATGGTTTCAGTAATGGGTTATTGGTCTAGCTTACCAACTAGAGACAAGTCGAAGCTGGCGCCCATGTACTTGAAGTGAGGACGTACAGACATCGATACTTTGTACCAGCCTGGATCGCCTTCTACGTCTGATACTTCAACCTTCGCAGCGCGAAGTGGGCGGCGACCACGAACTTCCGCTGGCGGGTTCTCCTGGTCAGAAACGTATTGACGAATCCACTTGTTCAATTCGATTTCTAGGTCAGAACGCTCTTTCCAAGAACCAATTTGCTCACGCTGTAGCACTTTGATGTAGTGCGCTAAACGGTTGATAATGAACATGTAAGGAAGCTGAGTACCTAGCTTGTAATTCATCTCGGCTTGTTTGCCTTCCGGCGTGTTCGCAAACACTTTTGGTTTTTGAACAGAGTTTGCAGAGAAGAACGCCGCGTTGTCAGAACCTTTACGCATGGTTAGCGCAATGAAGCCTTCTTCCGCTAGCTCGTACTCACGACGGTCAGAAACCAGGATCTCGGTTGGGATCTTAGTCTCGATTTGACCCATAGCTTCAAAGTTGTAAACCGGTAGATCTTGTACAGTACCACCGCTTTGAGGGCCAATAATGTTCGGACACCAACGGTACTTAGCAAATGATTCACTGATCTTAGACGCCATCGCGTACGCTGAGTTACCCCATAGGTAGTTATCATGGCTGTCTGTCACTTGCTCATCGTAGTCAAACGCCTTAATTGGGTTGTCTTCAACAGAGTAAGGCGTACGTAGCATAAAGCGAGATGTACATAGACCTAGGTAACGTGCATCTTCGTGCTCACGCAGACCACGCCATTTCGCGTACTGTGGACCTTCAAATACAGACTTCAGATCTTTTAGGTTTGGCAGCTCTTCGTAGCTGTCTAGGCCAAAGAATTTAGCCGATGCCGACGTGATGAATGGTGCGTGAGACATTGCGCCTACGTTCGCCATGTATTCCATCAGTTTGATGTCAGGCGAAGAGGCAGACATAGCGTAATCACAAATGACGGCGCCAACAGGTTTACCACCGAACTGGCCGTATTCACGTGTGTAGATTTGCTTGTACAGGCCAGACTTCACCACCTCTGGAGCGTCTTCGAAGTCATCAAGAACTTCGTCTTTCTTCGCAGAGATCAGTTCAATTTGAATGTTCTCGCGGAAGTCAGTGTGATCAACCAGGTACTTAAGGCCACGCCACGTTGATTCAATCGCTTGAACTTCTTCGTTGTGAAGAATTGCATCAACTTGCTTAGACAATTTTTGGTCGATTTCAGAGATCATCAGATCAACCAGAGATTGGTCGACTTTCTCTGTGTTCGAACTGCTTAGTAGCTCACTGATGAATGCTTCTACGCCGCGTTTTGCAACGTCAAAACCTTCATCACTTGGCTTTAAACGTGTTTCGTTAAGAATGCTATCCAGAAGTGAGCCTGATTCAACTAAGGCTGCTTCTTGTTCTGGCGCTTGTGCTTCTGCAGACATGATATCCCTTACTCTTCTTTCGCGTCTTGGTCGTTGCCAATGCTTAGTTCATCCAACAGTTTCTTTCTCGCTTCTTCATCTTGAAGAACCGATGCGATCTTCTTACGGAACGCAGGAACATTTCCTAGAGGACCTTTAAGTGCAACCAAGGCTTCGCGAAGCTCAAGTAGGCTGTTTAGTTCAGGTACACTTTTCGCGATCGCTTCAGGTGAGAAGTCCTTCATGTTTTGGAACGTCAGATCAACACCAATCTGGCCGCCTTCTTCATCAGAAAGACGGTTTTCAACGTTGACTTTAACGTTTGGAGACATGCCCTCTAGCACTTCGTTAAAGTTGTCTTTGTCGATGTTAATTGGAGTACGTTCTTCAATTGGTGTCTCATCTGCACGCGCAGTAAAGTCGCCAACTACCATCATGCTTAGCGGCAGCTCTACGTCTTCTTGCGTATCGCCAGTTGCTGGAACATAACGGATATTAATTCGCTCTTTAGGAGCCACCGAGCCGTCACGTGACATAATTCGTTCCTTATCTAACTCTTTAATTAGTCGTAAATTGCTTTCCACTCTTCATACTTCTCAGGTAGAAGATCCTTGCTTCCAAATAACCGATGGAGTGTTTTTCGAATTAGGTCTTCTAACTGTGACGATAAGTGGGGTTCCCAGCTCGCGAGATTAAACGCTTTTTGTACTTCCCACCCCTTCTCAAGATACGGCAAACACAACGGGTATAATCCAACAGACTGGTAAGCTGCTATCAATTGTAAATACAGCATGAACTGCCCACGTCCCGAGCTATCCAGCTCAAGTTTGTGGGCAAGCTCTGCGGCACATTCCCCTAGATTTTCTAGAGTGATATCCTCCATTGGCAGCGAGTCTTCCTGCGAAATCACAACCGTTTGAACAACGGGTTGAGAAGTCGAAGAAGTAGTATCTTGAGTCGATAACCAGCTCAAGGTCGCTTCATCTGCAAATGGTATAGAATTCTTAAATGAGAGGTGCTCGATGCCCTCTAGCGATTCAACAAAACGCGTCACTTCTTGTTTCACAGCAAGCGCTGCATCATCAAAGCCCAAGTTATTAAGCATCGAATACACGAAGTAATGGCCCGTCAGCCAAAACGGCGCATCCGTTAATGTGCGCTCCAAACGCTTAATCGTGTCGATGTCGCTTTCTTGGTCAGCTTTATCTCGGTATTCCGCTTGTTGATCGGACGACACTGCCAAGCTCAAAGACGTTTGATTATTTTGGTGGTCGGGTAGACCATCAATGTCATCCCAAGTCAGATGACGATAAATCCGGTAAGCCAGCGGATCACTTGGGTTCGCATGAAGCATGACTTCCGCAACCTTCTTCAAGGTGCGCTTAGAAGCCGTCGGCGAAGAGAAGTCCGTATCGACATCGACTTCTTTTGCTACCGCTTTCTTAACTGGCGCAGGTTTAGGGGCCGGCGGAACCGCCTTCACCGGTGCGGTTTGCACTTCACTCTGCGCTGGCGTTTCTTCGGCAGCAGGCTGCGTAGCTGGTGCAGGCGCCGCTTGTTCGACGTTAACGACTGCATCATCGCTCTGCTCATCAGCCGCCGCTTGTTGAGATAAAACATTGAGTTGAGTGCGAATCTCAAAGAAATCCGCTTCTGAGTCTTGATAAACCTCGTCGTATTGACGCTGCACTTCTTCAATAGTCGAAATGCAGTTTGATACCAAATCCCATGACTGAGCGCTTTCCGCTAACTTGCTGCTGACCAGTTTAAACTGATGGTTCAACCATTCGACCGCGCCATCTCGACCCCGCTTTCGGGAAGGATACAATTCAACGCCAAAGCGACTTAACGCCTCACTAAGCAGCTTTAGACCTTGTTCAAAGCCTTGCAGACCAAACTCTTCTGTTAGCGCGCGAACGAGGTAACAAATGGCTTTTAAGTCTTTGCTGTGGTGCTCTAGAACTTCGGTCGCGTGCGTTTTTACCACGCTCCAATCTACTGTTTCGCCAAACAAGGAACCGAATTTCTTCACTTCGGACTCCATCATTTCATAGCAAAACTCGTAACGGGCATCGTTTCCCACTGGAGATTCATCAGAAATAGGATTAAGCAGACGGTCGATATCAATGTTGGACAAAATTCACGTCTCCTTCAGTCAAGTAATCTCTCAACGCTCGCGCTACCGCAATTGCGCCATTTGCTGGCTTAGATAATCGATGGCTCTGCTCTATCGCATCCGACGCCATGCTATCTAGAATTTTCGTGATTTCTGTAAATTTACTTGGTGCATTCCGTTCTAAATCGGCAAGGGATTCATGTAGCTTTTGTTTGTCGTAAACGGATTGCTCCATCACGGTGCTAAACAAAATAAATTCGCTTCTTGCGACGATTAAATCCTTTATTTTTTTGTCTAGTTCTGGCGTATTACCGAAGTAGGCTTTGGCTAATTCAGCTTCTTCAATTGCTTTGGTGTAAAAGTGCGCCTCTGCATGTTTATCGATGGAGTCATTAATATTTTCCATCACAGCCTTTGGTAAGATTTGGTTGTAGAAATAGGCTTGTGACTGGTTTAACAACCATGCCTCTTTCATTTCATTTTCTGCGAGCTTAGCTTCACCATCTAAAATTAAGCGAGCAATCTGCTTATCTCGACTGCCAGCTATGGCAGATACTTTCATGGAATCGATAGACGCGACATTTAATCCAGACATCACTTTAGTCAACGCCTCATCCGCATATGGAAACAGGGCACCGTCACGAACAAGGGTTTCTCGCAAGGTGACAAGCTCTTTACGTAATTCGACTAATGCCATTGGTAAGCCATCCGCTAACGATTGATACGACGTTAACTGAGCCTGTTTTTCTTCATATAAATTCGAGAGGCTTAACTGCTGAGCTTGATATGCTGTTCGATAAGCTACTGTCATATCAATACTCTGAGTAGCTTGAGACAATTCTTCTTTGATTTTCCATGGAGGCTGAGCTAAAAAAGAAGCCGTTTCAGAGGGCGTAATAACGTGAGTTACAGTAGTGACACCTCGGGAAAAAATGGCATCCAATTGATCTTTATTCTGTTGATATAAATAACTTCCTGCTGTTGCCAGCACACTCAGCACTAAGCTCGCCTCTAATATTTTAAAGCGACCGTACGCCGTTTTATCATTTGGCTTACAGTGTGTAAGCAGCAAATCCGCGTTACGCAAGCTACTGAAAATTGGTGCGTTAGAATTTGAGCTAATTGATTGCGTATCGATTCGCGCTAACTGTTGAGCAAAAGAAATAGCGGTATAGCCATGCCCTCTTGGTTTGTTGATGACTTCTTTCAGCAATTTCCAAATATGAACCGGGATCAAAGCCGGACGCTTTCGATCTTTTAACTGCTTATTCCAAGCATCACCAAATATTGATCCTAAAAATAGGTGTCCAGCGAGCAAAGCGAGAGAGTAAACATCATCTTGCGGTTCCGCGATGCCAGTTTCTATATAAAGAGGGGAAGCGTAGCTCAAGCTTGCTTCTGCGTAAGGTTCTGTCTCTCCAATGTAACGAGCAGCGCCGAAATCAATGAGCTTAACGTAATCGCCTTCACTCACTAATACGTTAGATGGTTTAATATCAAGATGGCAGATACCTCTTGTATGCATAAACTCTAGAGCGCCAGCGAGTTGATACACCAACCAAGCGATGTGGTCGTGGCGGAAGCCTTTAGAAGAATGACGCTCCATTTTTTCTGCCAGTGATTCACCTTGGATCCACTCGTACATCAAATATGGGCGTTCGAATTCGTTGCCGATTTTTACAAAGTTAGCCACGCTAGGGTGTTGAGAAAGCTCCAGCCTGCTCGCTTCGTTAATCAACATTTTGCTCGCAAATTCTGGCGAGTCATCATTGATAACTTTGCAACAGATTTGCTTCTCTGGCTGCCCTTTTTTTGCAAGATGGTAAACCGTTGTCTTACCATTTTTAGAAGGAAGCTTGTCTAATACATCAAACTGTGAAAAAAGCACGTACTCAAGCTTCGGCTTATTTTTTTCTGCTAGCCTTTGCTCATTCAGTTTCTTTTTCTCAATAGCTTTAACAACCAACTGATCGATATATCCTTTGGCTGTACTCTGATTATTAGACACTTAGTACTCTTTGATAGAATAAATATTATTAGAGTTGAATAATATTTTCTTGAACGTACTTGTATCAAGGTTGGTATTTAAAACAAACAGTAAGCCTATTATTTTAGTTATTATTACTAACTTATTAGACCTTTTTACTTACGCTTTCACTGCATGAGTTATACGCTTTTTCATGTTACAAACTTCAACCTAATAATATGAGTATATTTTCATTGCCATTTGATCGATGAGTGCCCACTAACATTGCAGTAATTGGAGAACTCCTTTGTCACCATGAAAGTCGAACATTAACAATGTAGTTGGTTGCTTAAAGTGGTGCTCTCTGACCGCAAAGGCAATTAAAGCGAGAGAAGAACAACTACCCATTGTGCCCCACAACTCATTGATAAGCTGCGGTTGTTCTGGGTTCGTGAATCGTTCTGCTTTCGCCCCCAGAGCAAAGCCGTAATCTTCCGAATGCATGCGCAGGTTCGTCATATCGGAATACACTTCACCAAATGAATCGAGCTTTTTACTCGCACGTTGAACAAGTCGAAACATGCCTCTTCGGTCTGAAGTGTTTAATTCCGTATCAATGTAGCCAAGCTGCGCTTGAGGCTTAAGTTTCAATGTTTCTACGGTGTTTTTTCGACAAAGAATTAAACCCGCCCCACCCTCGCTCGGAATAACGCCCCATGGATTATTGGTACTCATTACCATCGCATCGTCGATGAGTGTTTGCATCGAACTCACCAAGGAATCGACACTGATACACATCATAGCATCATATTTATCCAATGATTTCATGGCCTGGAGAACGAAACTGGGCCCACTGGCATGAACAGCATTCACCACAGAGAGAAATTCAGCATAGTTACTTTCACCAAGCCATTCTTGCACCTTTACTAGTGAAACAGACGCAGGCACAGCTATAAGCAAAGGTATTGGTCTCAATGAACGTGGTAACTGTGCTAACAATGAATCAAGCAAGTGGGTGATTAACTCACACGTTTTCTCAAACTGCTCACTTTCTTTGGTGTATTCGATTTTGGCGTAAGTAAAACGCTCGATACCATCATCCCCTACACATTGGTCGAATCTTCCTAAATCAGCATACGAAACTGCACTAGCAATATCTAAATTCATACCGGTTGGCGTCATCACTTCCATCCCTAGCACGTAACGGCCTGTTGAATTATGCATGCTCGCTTACCTCTTCCAACTTAGTGATCGATGTCGACACCAACAAATGCTCCTTGCCCTGACAAGGAAACGCAGCGGTGTAACTGATTGATATAGTTTTCTTTTCCGCATCAACGAATAAGGTGTACATCGCCATATCAGCTTGATAACTTTGATCTTTGAACGTCGCGATCGCACGGTATTTTTCTTTAGGAATTCGAAATGAAAGCGTGTCATCATGACAAAAGCCACTCATCATCAAACGCTCCCCCCCACGAAGGAAGCCTTTGCACTGTTGATCAATAGGCGCGCTTTGGAAGAACCGCTTATCAAAATCGAGTGGCAACATTGGCTTGCGGTTCTCAATCCAATCGTCATCGAACGTGCCGGCCAGCTTCTGGCGCACCTCAAAGAACGGAGGTACTGGCCCGAACCCCGCAACGCGTAGTTTTTTCGCGGCGGCACTCCAGTCCTCTCGGGGATAAAAAACCGAGGGTACTTTCTGTTCAAGCAATTCTTTGTTGGAGTCGGCAACCCCACCACCTATCCGGTTACGTAAATCACCGCCTACCGCGCAAGTGTAATCAATGTCTTTTTCAATAAATGGGACTGGATTGCTCAGCGTGATACTGCCAGCATGCTCAACCCATACGCGTTCCCCGTGAATAGCGAGAGTCTTATCGATATGACCATCAATCAGCACACGACACTCTTGGTATGTCACTGGCTTTTTCGCGTAGCTGCGCGCTTTGCCGTAAACAAGTACATCTGTGTTTTCTTTGGTATACGCGAACTCGTGGTCAACTTTCATCGCAGAGAAACCTTCTTCGCCCAAATATTGGGGATCATCAAAGATTTCACTTTCACCTAATTCGTGCCAAACCACACCATCGAATTGCCAAGTACGTTTAGCGACCACAACCCACACTTCATCGCCGTTTTCGTCACGTTGAAAACGACCTTTAAGTGATAGCTCAGGGTGCGCCTCAATATCCCATAACTGCATTGCTATTCCTTAAGTTGAATCGTTCGCTCGCAGAAGGTGCGGCCTTTAAATTGTTAAAGTTCCAGTCTTGTTGATGAATCGGCATTGCCATATCCCAAGGCACGTAGGCTCTGGATTGAATACAGAGTTGACGCCATAGCCAATCGCGGAACAGCACATCAACGTTAGAATCTTGCATCGCAGCTAACGTAGACTCGAAGCTCAATGCGTAACCCAAGCGGCTTGGTAGATTTTGGATATATTTTTCGTCTTCCACCCACTCATTGAGCAGATCGACGATCTCTTCCCATTCATACTCGACACCAACATCTTGCGGAGTCAGAGGAAGAAGCTTTCCGTAGACGACATACAAAGCTTGAAGCCAAATTTCACCCTCAGCTTCCTCCAGACTTTCCAAGTGCTCGATGATTTGAGGTACCAGTTTCCAATCACCACCCAGCGCAAAATCAACAGGTGCTAATGAAGAAGAGATATCAAACGCCTCAAACTCTTTTAACTCAAGCAACTTGGCATAAGTAAGCACTTGCGCTGATGGTAATCCATTTGGTTCGATGCCAAAGCACTGACGGAACCAAGTGCCTCTGTCACGTTTGGTAATCAAACGTTCAAATAGATATTGTTCGCTGCCTGCATTGTCATTGAGCCAATCAATCCCCTCTTTCACGTCTTGTAAAGCGAGCAGTGGCAAAGCAACATGAGAGCTAATGATGCTGGCTTTGTGCCAGCGCTTGATGAGAGAAACACTTAATGTTTGACGTACACGTAAGCATTCAAAGTAAAACGCACTGGATGTCGCATTACCCTCAATAAGCTCCGAAAGCGTGCTATCCATAGATTCAACCGGAGATTGTACGGCAATGACCATTGCGGTTTTAGCGTCAATATCTTCGAGTAAACTCAAGCCGCACAAAAGGTTATCCAACGCTGAGCCCAACTCGCCTTGTAGCATCAGCCAGCTGTAGATTTCTGGCTCCTGGCCTCTTAACTGATGAATCAACCCCGGTGCTAGCCGATAAAACGACAAGTACACCTGCTTCAGTTCTTCAATTTGGCGTTCGATCAGCTTGAGATACGCCAACTCACGACTTGGATAACCCCTTTTGTGAATTTGAACTCGCTGCCTGATTAAAAACCCGATACTTTCAGAAGCAATGGACAGCTTTTCATTACAGAAATCCAGCCATGTTACTGGCAACTGGGAAAGGTCATTCACAGCGCGACCAGCTTTTGCTAACGCGCCTTCGACTTCTTGATTGGTTATGGGTGCCTTTAGGTGCTCGACACCGATTCTTTGTCGCATCTAGTTATCCGTTATTAGCGTGCCATAACGCGATTGCAATTAGTTAATACAAAGTAATTAGCTAACTCGACGTAAATTAGCTAATGCTAGGTAATTAGTTAATTGCGATCGTTCCGCCTTGAATTTTTTGTGCTTTTTCTGCTTGAGAAGTGACGTACTTCGCTTTAGTGGTAATTCGTCCATCGCGCCCGCTATAGCGAGTTTCTGTCTCACCACTTTTGACTACCAACTCTTGTTCTGTCTCGATAACCATCTTCTTCGCTCGCAATACAAACTCATCAGAGTCATCCAGAATGGAGAAGAAAATGTCCGTCACAAGAGGCAAGCTTAAGTCGTCGTTCAAAAACTCAACTCGACAACTTAATCGATTATCGATAGCCATTTGCAGTTCAGAACGACGAAAGCCACGTCCTAATCTCGCAGTGAGTGGCTGCTTAAATGGGTTACCATCAAAATCAACTCGCACACTGCCCATAGACTCATTGATAGCCACTATTCTTCCAAAACGCGAAAAGCAAGCCGTTGATTCGGCTTGCTGCTCTGATATTACTTCTGTTGTAAGAGGTTGTTTTTCCATTGTTAGTTAACCACTACGTTGCCACCTTTCACGACGACTTTGTCACTGCCTTCGATCGTAATAGCCGAGCCTGATAACTTTATTGAACCATCACTGTTCATCACTAAAGAGGAGCCACCCGTTTTCAATACAATCTTGTCGCCACTGATAATTTGCGTTGCACCATCAGCTTTATAAGCGGTGTTCCCTTTCACTGATACCGTTAAGTTGCCACCAATCGTCTGGTTATCATCCGCACCAATATCTGAACTCTTAGACGCACCGATAGTAAGGTTACTGTTTTCGCCAATATCTAAGTCATCATTTTTACCGATCTTAGTCGTACGGTTATCACCAATTTCTAAGTCAGAATTGTTTTTCACATACTGGGCTTCGTTCGCGTTGTATGTGACGGTAACGTCTTGCTCGACTGTCTCGGTAAACGTACTGTTTACTTGTGTCGTTTTATGTCCATGAATGGTTTCTTTATGGTCACCATGAACTTCATTCGTTTGGTGACGTGCAACCTTCAAGAATTCATCTTGACCGATATCACGGTAACGGTTGTTGAGCACCTTGGTCGACATGTCTTTTTGAGCGTGAATATAGACTTCTTCTTGGTTCGCTTCGTCTTCAAAACTCAACTCGTTGTAACCTGTTCCTTTGTGCGTTTGCGTGCGGAACGTGGTACGAGTTTTGTTTTCTGGCAAAGAGTACGGTGGGAAATGCAAACCGTTGTAAACTGCGCCCGTAACTAACGGACGATCTGGGTCCCCCTCAAGGAAAGTCACTACGACTTCATGGCCAATACGCGGCAAATAAACTGCGCCCCATGTTGGCGCCGCCATGGATTGGCTTACACGAATCCAACAGCTTGAATGCTCGTTGTTATCACCGTAGCGATCCCAATGGAACTGTACTTTCACTCGACCAAGCTTGTCGGTGTAAATCTCTTCACCTTCTGGTCCTACAACGACCGCCGTTTGAGGGCCATCCACTACTGGTGCCGCTAGTTTAGGCGCTTTAAACACCACATCACGTGGAATACACGAGAACTGGTTGTAGTAAGTGGTTGGCATACCACTCGCTTCATCTTCATGCACTTGCGGATCTTGACCTGTGTGCATTACAGACAACATGAGGTAATCGCGGTTAATCTCAGAACGCGGGTGGTCACTGACGTTAAAGCTGTAACCAGATGCTAAGCGCATTACGTCACTCGTTGCTTCCACTTGTTGATTATCGACTATGTGTTCCGACATCCACTCCGTGGTTCTCACCTGACCCATCAGCGGGTCAACGTATCGTCCAGGATAATCAAACTGCTTGAGATCTTGGTCTAGCTCGCCAGCCTGTGTCATCTCTTGTGGAATTTTAGGGTGTTCGTAGTTGTAATCTGTGTACGTAACCTGTCCCGTTCTAACGCGGTTAACTAACTCGAGATCAGAGATATGTTCGCGATCGGCAACACCGCCACCATCGGCATGATAAACAATCGGCCCAATGTAAGAAGCATTTAGTGGCGAGCTTATCAAAGGTGCAATCGCGTCATTACTGTCGACAATGACCATCGTATGATTTGAATCGCTATGGTCAAAGTAATACCACATACCGTGTTCAGCCATCATACGCTGCACGAAGTGCAAGTCAGACTCACGGTATTGCAGAACGTATTCTTTTGGAGGATAAGTACCCGACACTTCAAATCGGTAATCGGTGACTGCCCCATCATCGAGTACTTCTGTGATGATGTCTTGCGCTGACTTTTGCTGGAAAATACGACAATCTTGGCGCTGAGATAAGAACCAAGCTTGAGGAACCAAGACTAATTGATAACGAGAAAAACGACGTCCAGTCCCTAAGTAACGCACTTCATTCACCACGCCGTTGAACACGCGCGCAGCCCCAACACCTTGTCCGTAAAGTGTCAATGTTCCTGCTTTACGTATTAACTCATCGAACGAGATATCTGGATCAAGTGAAAGTAATGAGAGATTGATGTGGAAAGGCTTAGATAACTCTTCATGAACATGAAAGCTCTCAACCCGAAATTCATGCCCACATCCAGGCACTTCAAATTTAAATTCTACGTCATTCACCATATCTTTTACCTGATACAAATAATCGAATTAGGGCCAACAATCGTTGGCCCTGAATCTTTACGCGACGAGCAATTAAGCTTCGCGTGGAGCACGCCAGTCGTCGTTACCCGCAGTACCACAGTTTTCGTGAGTTACTTCGATCGCACGGTAAGTGAACTTAAGCACTTCTTCTGTCACGCGGTCAGCTGTTGCTGCGTCTTGACAGTGGTTCATACGAGTTTGGATATCGACAAGTAGCGCATCAATCAATTTGATTGAGTAGTAGTGCTCTTGTTTACCTTGAACTGAAGTACGGTAGAAGCGGATCACACACTCAGGAAGTTTTTCGCCAGATACTAGTGCGTTGAATAGTAGTGGAGATGAGCGATCTTGAACTTTAGTTACAACAAGTGGACGGTGTACACGTTGACCAGTTGGCTGACCACTTTGTGGATCACGTGGAACAGTTAGCACGTGATCAAGTTCTTGTACTAGGAACTCATCAACGTGAGCTTCTTGCCATGTGTTACCTACTGAATCTGCAGAGTAAGTATCTTTAGTAATATGGCCTTGAGTCTCACCTTGGATAGACATATATGCTGGAGTTGGCATCGCTATTTCCTTTTCTAAAATCTGTTTTGTTTAAATCACCAAATCGCTTATCACCGCGACTACTTGGTACAATCAAAGTCCGTGCCAACTTTAAAAATACAATAAAAACAACAACTTAAACAAACAAAGACATTATTCACTAATATCTTGAGTACAATTTATTGGATAAAAAACCAAAAAGTTGGATTAAGATAATAATAAATTGTTCTAACTTTAAAAAGTGAAAATAACCATATAAAACCGTGTAAATAAAGTCATTAAAACTAATAAATCCGACACTTTTACTATCAATTAATTTAGAATGACAACGCCATTAAAATAACCGCAAACATTAATGTCACAATAATCATTAAAAATAACCAACAAACGATAGTCAAAATATCTTGATAAAAAAAGAACGCAATCACTTTTAGTATAATAGCCGCTACCTCTTTTCCTCTAAAGAATAAAATGGCTATGATAAATATAAACCTTTCTTCATTAATTCAGCGTCTACACCCGATTGCAAAAGTAGCATTAGAAGACGCCGCTGCACTTGCAGTCTCTGAAAAAGCAAACGAAGTTCAAATTGAGCATTATTTACTGAGTCTATTAGAAAGACCAAATAGTGATTTTGACGTCTTATTAAGTCATTTTGATTGTTCTGAGAACTTATTAAGACAATCGGTTCGATCCACACTCGACACCAGCGCCAAAGGAAATGGCAGCAAACCTGTTTTTTCTGCGTTATTAATCGAATGGTTACAAGAAAGCTGGCTGGTTTCTTCTTTAGATCTATCCGAAACACAAATCCGCTCTGGTGCCCTACTCCTTACTCTTGTTAGCAACCCTCTCCGTTACGGCCAACATGGTTACGCCTCTATCCTTGAAGCGGTAAACCCTGACAGCCTTAAGCGTAACTTTGCAGAGCTAACAAGCCAATCTATTGAGGCGCAAGTTGCTACTTCAGAGAAAACACAAGCTCGTGAGGATGGCTCAGCACTGAGCAAGTTCACAACAGACTTCACTGGTAAAGCACGCAAAGGCGAAATCGATCCTGTTTTCTGCCGCGACCAAGAAATCCGCCAAATCGTGGACATTCTTGCTCGTCGCCGTAAAAACAACCCTATTGCTGTTGGTGAACCGGGCGTTGGTAAAACCGCAGTAGTAGAAGGCTTGGCACTTAAGATTGTACAAGGTGACGTACCAGACAACCTCAAAGGTGTTGAGCTTTACGGGCTAGATATGGGTCTTCTGCAAGCTGGTGCAAGCGTAAAAGGTGAATTCGAAAAACGCCTAAACGCGGTATTGGATGAAGTGAAAAACTCGCCAACCCCTATCATTCTTTTCATCGATGAAGCACACACCCTTGTTGGCGGTGGTAACCAAGCGGGCGGCAGCGACGCGGCAAACTTGCTAAAACCAGCCCTAGCGCGTGGTGAAGTGAAAACCATCGCCGCAACAACATGGTCGGAATACAAGAAGTACTTCGAGAAAGATCCTGCCCTTGCACGTCGTTTCCAATTGGTGAAACTCGACGAACCGTCTCCTGAGCAAGCAGCATTGATCATTCGTGGTCTGCGCCCAGCATACGAGAAGTCACACAACGTTTACGTGCGTGACGATGCTATCACTGCTGCGGCAGCACTTTCTGCTCGTTACATCTCTGGTCGTCAACTGCCAGACAAAGCGATCGATGTACTAGATACGGCGTGTGCTCGAGTGAACATCAGCCTTAATGCCATTCCTGCTTCTGTTGAGACTCTGCAACAAGAACTTGCAGCTCAACAGCGCGAGCTTGAAGCACTTGAGCGTGATGCTCTGCAGCAAACTGGCGACAAGCACAGCCTTGCTAACATTCCAGACCTAAAACTGGCAATGGAAACAACGAAAGAAGAGCTAGCAGAACAAGAAGCGCAATGGCACAAAGAAAAAGAGCAGATCCAAGAGATGATTGCTCTACGCTCTCGCTTACATGAACTGGTCTTTGGCGAAACAAATGAAGAAGAGCTTGTTGCAGACGAAGATTCAGAACAAGAGCAAGACGTTTCTCCATATACAGAAATGGACGAAGAAGCCGTTCGCATTGCAATTTCGGCCTGCCAAGAGCAGCTAGATGTAATCCGCAATGGCAACCCACTGGTTCACTTTGAAGTGGGCCCAGATGAAGTCAGCCATGTGATCTCGGACTGGACTGGTATTCCAATGGGTAAGATGCTTCAAGACGAAGCAGAAACCACGCTAAAACTGAAAGAAAGCCTAACACAAAGCATCAAAGGCCAAGAATACGCTATCGATGCACTGTCTGAAGGCATTCAAACTGCGAAAGCTGGTCTAGGTAACCCAGACGCACCAACAGGCGTATTCCTGCTGGTTGGCCCAAGTGGCGTGGGTAAAACCGAAACGGCTCGTGCGATCGCTGATCAAATGTTTGGTGGTGAGCGCTTTATGACGACCATTAACATGTCTGAGTTCCAAGAGAAGCACACGGTATCTCGCCTAATCGGTTCACCTCCGGGTTACGTAGGTTACGGTGAAGGCGGCATGCTGACAGAAGCGGTTCGTCAACGTCCATATTCTGTTGTTCTTCTTGATGAAGTGGAAAAAGCCGACCCTGAAGTGTTGAACCTGTTCTACCAAGTGTTCGACAAAGGCACGCTGAACGACGGCGAAGGCCGCACAATCGACTTCAAGAACACGCTGATCATCATGACCAGTAACCTTGCGACGCATGAGATCGAATCTTTGGTTCATCAATCCAAAGACATCGATGCAAACATCATCGCAGAAGCTATTCGCCCTACTTTGAACCAACACTTCAAGCCGGCGCTGTTGGCACGTATGTCAGTACTACCATTTGTTCCGCTGTCTGATGAAGCAATGACAGAAATTATTCACCACAAGCTGAACAAAGTTTCTCAGCGTCTACAGAGCCATCACAAGTTGTCTCTGAGCTACGAAGAAAGCTTGGTTGAGTTCGTACTAGGTAACTGTCGCCTTGCTGAAACGGGCGCGCGTAACATCGACGCGGTCATCAACCGTCAGTTGCTGCCGCAACTATCGACTCAGCTATTAGTGCATGACAAGGATGATTCACATACGCAAATCGAAGTGTCTGTCGATGAGCAAGGAACACTAACCTATGCGTTCAGCTAACCATAGCGAACTTAGTAACGCCCTACTTGCGATCAGTCAGTCTTTGGCTGATCGCAGCCAGCTTACCCAAACGTTGGATGCTGTGTTGACCGCTGCGAGACAAATGACCCTCGCAAAGCACGGCATCATTTACGTTTTGGACCAAACTGGGCAGGCGTTGATTCCAAGTACCGCTCACCATAACGATAAAACGATTGTTTCCCACCCTTGGGAAGCATTACAGTTAGACTCAGCCAGTGAGAACGACCCATTTAACTTTGCCATTCGTAATGGTGAAGTGGTGTTGATTAACGAGTTGTATAAGTACAACGGCTATGACTGCGAAAGCATCTATCAAACTGAGCAGACACTGGGATTAAAAAGCGAGAACTTATTGGCTTGGCCTTTGATTGATAGCGAAAGCAAAACCATTGGACTGTTAGTCTTACTCGATTTAAGTGTTATCGACAATGAAGCTGCATTGACTGAGTTTTGTCGTATGGCCGCGAGTAATATTCGCCAAGCTGTGTGGTTAGAGCAATACGGGCAAGTAATAAAAAATCTCAATGCCGACAATCAAGCCCTAGTGCGCGAGAACACTCAGCTCAAAAAACGTACCCAGAAAGCCTATCAAGGTCCTATTGCAGAGAGCGAAGAAATGCTCAATGTCTTGAATCGTCTTGATAAGGTGCTATCTCTTCCTGTCGACGTTCTGTTGCGTGGTGAAACGGGCGCTGGTAAAGAAGTGATCGCGAAATACATTCACGAAAACTCTAATCGTTCAGAACAGCCTTTGATCGTTCAGAACTGTGCGGCTATTCCAGAGCAGTTATTGGAATCTGAGCTTTTTGGGCATAAGAAAGGTTCATTTACGGGCGCAGACAAAGACAAAGTCGGTTTGTTTGAAGCAGCCAACGGCGGCACGCTTTTCCTAGATGAAATTGGCGATATGCCAATGCTACTGCAGGCAAAGTTACTGCGTGTACTACAAGAACGCAAAGTTCGCCCTATCGGTACCAGCAAAGAGATTGAGGTGGACGTTCGCGTTATCGCGGCAACACACTGTAACCTTATGCAGCAAATCAAAGATGGCGGATTCCGTGCCGACTTGTTCTATCGCTTGAATGTATTCCCGATTACATTGCCGCCCCTGAGAGCCCGTAAGTCGGACATTATTCCCCTTGCCGAACATTTCGTGCAACACACCACCAACACGCTAGGTTTGCCGCAAGCGCCAGGGTTAAGTGCCAACGTACGTAAACAGCTGCTTGCCTACCAATACCCAGGGAACGTGCGTGAGCTTAAGAACATCATTGAGCGCTCGGTGCTACTGTCCGATTTTGAAACCATTACTCACATTGAGTTTGGCGAACAAATCCCAGAAGATGTACCAAGTATCGACATGAAAGCAGCTTCACCTACCCCAGAGCAACCTGCTTACGAGCAGCAAGCACAAGCGGATTTAGAAGACGTTTCAAAGAGCCTTAAGGACGTTGTCAGCCAATACGAGCGCACAGTGATCATCGATTGCTTAAATGCTTGCAATTGGCACACAAAGAAAGCAGCTGAGCAATTGGCACTTCCAATGAGCACACTCAACCATAAAATGAAGAAATACGATATTTCTGCAGCTGGTTAAGCGAGAAGCGAGAAGCGAGAAGCGAGAAGCGAGAAGCGAGAAGCGAGAAGCGAGAAGCGAGAAGCGAGAAGCGAGAAAATCTTACTTCGGTTTGCATTGATAAGAAAAGAAAAACCGCCCGAAGGCGGTTTTTTTATTTGTTATTTTGCCTGTAAAAGAGCGATTTCCGGAGCATTAAGAGAAGACGCTTGTTTCTTTATCCAGTTCTCAACATATCGTTTCTGCTCGTTCTGTACCTCTAGGTTTTTCCAGTGCAAATGATTCGCCTCACTTGTCGGCTTTTCCTTTTCAACCGTTTCTATCCATGGCTTACCCGTCATGAAGTCTTTCACCGCAGGAACTCGAAGCTCAAACTTCGGTAGTTCATAACCTTCACTCGTATCCATTTGTTCAAATGAAGCCAACTCGAGTCTGATAGGTTTTAGATCATTACCATCTAAAACATCACCAAAAGGTCTTAAACCATTAACTAATTTGCCTGTAGGCGACACATAAGAGTAATCAAAACGAACGATATAAAGGTGTTTTTTCTCGCTTGAAGTTAATAAACCGGAGAAATTAGCGTCATTCTGATCAATAAATTGAACGGCGCTTTGCTCCAGACCTGTAAGCTTAGTAGCGTCGCTATCGTCAAGGTCTAGATCAAAAACGGTTCTTGTTTCTATTCCGTGATACCCAGTATTTGACTTCTCGGTAACAAGACGAGAACGAATGTTGACCACTCCAGCATAATGCATCACGTCATGTTTAACTGGACCATCTTTGATCTGCAGTTTCACCCCACATTCAATGGCATTGAGTAACATTGTATCGTAATCGTCACTCGCACGATCATCCCCTAACACCGCAAAACAAAGTGAGAACCGTTGCTCTTTCGACCAATCAAACTTGTTGCTTATCAGTTTATTCGCATTGCTTTCACCCCAAGCAAGGTCACCGTCAATTTCAACACCAGGCAAAATAATAAGGTTGCCATCGATCACCTTCGGTGTAGTGTCTCGGGATGATGCAGACTCACTCATGACAAACTCTTCGATTAAAAAGTCAGTGTCTGTGAGTTTCGTCTTTTCCAATGTTCGACCGTTAAAGTTTTTCGCTTCTTGTGCAGGGCTTTGACCATCGATACCAAAGTTAACTTCAGTAATATCTAGAGTGTAATTTTTATATGTACCCAAGCCCTCTAACTTACCCGCTAGCAAATCATGTCCTCCTAGTGAGAAGACATATTTCATCTGTTCAAAAGCACCAGAGTCTCGAACATATTCAAATACGCTTTGACCTGTAAAGAAGGCTTTCACCTCATCTATGACTTTAACATTTGGACATAACGGCTTGATGCCATGGATTAAAAACTCACCAAATTCATATGTTGGTTCAAATTCAAGACCATGCAATTCCTCAACACGCTTACTCTTAAAGTGTTCTTTAATCGCTTCATCAGGGTCTTCGAATTGAGAAGCATCCATTTTTGTAAACAACACATCAAAGGTTGGCCCATGAGAGTCCAAACCAACAACAGCGGCGCGATAAGCGACCTCCTGTAAAAACAGTGTCTTAGACGAGAAACCATCTTTTAAAACCACCTGTAGTTTCACACGCGTTTGTGGGCGTAGCTTTCGTCCATTCTTCTCAAATATCCATTTGATGTATGGTTCCCATATCCCATCCTCTTGGACCAGCAAGCGACTGAACTCTATATCATCACGCCCAAGTTCTTCTTTGGCTAAATTGAAGTCGTGACAAAATGCCTTTAGACCTTCTCGGATAGAAGCACTTTCTTGCAAGGACTCATCTGATTTTCGGTCCAAAAATAGACGTGTTTGTACAGGGAATCCCGTATTAAATGCACCACCTATCTTTTCACCGTAATTCCATTGTAGCGAGCTATTGATGCCAGAGTTAGAGAACAAACCAGATTTGTTAAAACGGTTTACCCAGTTCAGGGCAAGCGTATTGCCATCATTGACTGGAATTTCCCAGTTATCACTCATGACATACAGCTGAATAAACTCGTCAACTCGATAATCCTCAATGAAATCATCAAAGTCACCCGTAAGGCTCCACTTAGCGCGGAGAAGCGTTAGTAACTCAATCAAAGAATTCAAAGCATAGGAGCGCAACAAAAAGCGCTTCAACAACTCATCATGATTCGCCTGTTTTTTAAGAAAGTCGGCTAAGCCAACGGCATCAATGATCTGAGGTTGAAGATCTTGACTGATCCCCTTATACAATGAGACAAGTTCTTTATTGATACTGCTGAGCGTTTTTAGCATGCTTTTGTTATTGTACTGAGCTTTGATCTCCTTAAACGTCGCATCACCAAAAAGATCACCATAGAAATCAGTTGCAGCGCCCAAAAGATCTGCCCCCACTTTACCGGCAAAATAATAGGCAGCCACTGGTGCGGCAGGCGTCCAGATTGCGACGCTTGCCATTGCGTCAACGGCGGCAAGAATCATCTTATCTTCAGCTTCCTTTGCCGCAAGCTGATGCCCTTCCCAAATTTGATGCGCGCGATTTAATGCCATCGTTCCAGATCGGCTCGGTGGTAGAGAAACCGCGAAGTCAGGGATGATCAACCTTACCTCTACACGTCGGTTCACAGCGATATCCGCATTATCTGATCGGTCGTTAACGTCGGCATAACCGTCGATATCATCGATCAGTTGTGACTTACCCTTAAATTCAATCCACAACCTTGATTCTAGGTTCGCTCGTTCTTCTCCGCTTGTTTTGGCGAGGATGGCCTCTTTAACTACATCCGCACGCATTTTTGATATCTTTAAGTTATTTTCATGCGTTCCTATTGGCCCTGCATGGCCAATAATGGCAACTTGGTAATCAGGGTTTTGGGATAAAAGCTGGCATAATTTTTCACATACTTCTATATAGTCGATATGCAGTACTTGAACTTCGTTCTCAAACTCAGCAGAGTTAAACTTGAAGTTCATTCGAACAACGACCCCTTGACCATCAGCAAAGATCTGAGCATTCCCTTCTTTACCAAGTGCTTCCTGCACCGTTTCTGCTTTTTTTTGCCAATGTTCTGGATTATCAAAGCGACGAACAAACGTTAAAGAAGAAAGATAGTTTTCAGCGTATTTACTTAAAGTTTCTTGCGCTTCTTTCGCATTTTTAATTTGTTCAGAGAACGCCGAATATTGCTCTAACGCTTCCTTGCCACTTGCGATAACTCCAATTGCTGGTAGCGCGCGATTTGTTCCGCTCAAAAAATCACTGCTTAAACGTCCAACGCCACGCATGATTTTTGACTCTGGGCCTGCCGCTTTAAAAGCACGTTTGATATAAGGAATATCGATTACATGCTTTCTAAACACTAACGCTTGTGCTTGTTTCAGCGTTAGCTCTTTACGCGCAAAAACCTTTGCAAGGCTGACGCTCTTTTTAACACCACTGGTGGCGGCAAGTGCCGAATGTAACGCGATACCACTCATCAGAAATGGAGGTAAAGCCCCTGATTCACTGTTTTCCCATAGCGCCTGCCCGATGGTTTTCGCCATATCCGCAGGTGGGCCAAAAAGCTTAGCACCGTCAATGGAGAGAAAATCACTGCTCAACGATTCGTAGGTTTTGTTGATCGCAGCATGCAAAGATAACGGTGCGACGCCCGGCTTTTGCTTAGTTTGATAGGTTAACCCCTTTGTCGCGTAGTCTGAATAAGATGGCAACTGATTAGGAAATTGTTGGATGAGCGCTTCCTCTAAGGTGATCATGTCACCACACACGCACGCCATTTTGCCAATGCCCGCTGTCTCGATAAACGTCAGCTTTTCATGCAGCTCATAAGTATATACATTCTGCTCCACATCAGTTTTAGGGTGTTTCATAAACTGCTTTGTGGCATTGGCCTTCAACACACTTTCAGGTAACTTTTTACGTGTTTCATCGAGTGCTTTCCATTCAGTTTCCCAAAATTGGATGCGCAACAAATAAAAACCATCTTCAACTTGGCTAGGGTCAAGGTTAAACAATGCACTTGGTAAAACGTTTTTTTCACCAACTTCAATTGCCCATCTTGCAACGTTGGTATCGACTACCTTCACATTAATCACTTCTTCTGCGGCGCTCTCTAAATCGCCCGCTTTGAGCTGCTTAACCGGTCTAACTAGCGAAACTTCCGCGCCACGATAAAGATTATCAGTGAACAACACTGCACAACTGTGCGTTCTTGGCACAACGAAACCTTTCAGGGGTTTGTTTCTTTTTTTCTGACGCTCTAACCAATCATTGTAACTTTGTTGTTCTGGCGAAAGGTCACCACCAGCATAGGCAGGAGCAAGTTGGTTTACTGCAATTTCAGTAAGTTGGAACTTCACACCCGTTTGGTTTGTTTTGTTGGTCCCATCATCAATGTACTGGGCAAAATGCTTAATGTTTTCTGCAAGACTTACTAGATTTTTTGCGCCCCCAGTACTTTCTGGATCATTCAGCGGCGCAATCATCTGCGCCAACAAACGCAATGGTGGAAAGCTTAATTCATAGCTTTTCCCTTTGCAGATCCCTTCCGGTCGGTTGCCCAACTTGAGTACTTCGTAATTGTTGACATCACTCGGTACAGAACTTTCAGAGTCGACCTTTTCTCCCGATAAAGGTTGCTTACCCATTGCTTGTGGTGGCTCGCCTAAACCTAACTCGACCAATTTTCCCTCTCTGGTGGTGCCCCACAGTGCGGGTTCACCTCCCGACAAGGCATTGACCATCACTGGAGTCAAAGGTATGGGACGAATCTTACCCTCTAGCTCATTTACTTGAGTGAGATCTGGCTGGGAATGCCAGTCCGGCCACACTTCCACACCATCATCGTTCTTTACGGCACTAAAGAAAGCTCCAAACAGATAGACTTCATTATCAAACGTAAAAGCCATTAGTTCGCCTCCTTAAACCAATTTCCTTGATTTGCGGAGAGGTTATACACAATTGCAGGATCTAACGTGCGCCCATAACCCAATGGAGACCAGCTCCACGCTTGTTTAGTATGGTTTTTCTGCACCGACATCAGCATCGCGTTGTAATTTGTTAGCGAAAAACGATTATTTAAACCGATGGCATATTGCATTGCCCCATCACGCTTAATCTGTTTACCTTTCGCTAGGTCGACGACAAACACATTGTGATAGTTGCGATTAGCCGCCCAGACAATGTCCCCTTCTGGACTTATGGCTTTATAATCCGCTTTTGATTTATTCGTCGCTAAGTCCTTATCCCAAAAAACTGCTTTTGCTTTTTGATTTGTATTTGCATCGTAAATAAGCGCAGCAAAATCATTTACCTGATATCTTTTCCCGTCCTTTATGAAGCCAGTATCACTGATGTAAAGATCGGTCTTTTCCGCCTCACCTTTAGCAATATCCCACTTATAAACCACACGACCAACCTTACCAGTGCGGTAATAAACGTAGCTGCTATCTTCCGCCCATAAAAATCCGGAAGGGCCTTCAATATCATGTGGCAGCTTAATCAGCTTCTGGTTTTTGATATCAAAAAGGTAGTTAGTCAAACCAAAACCGACTGCAACGTAACGATTGTTTGGCGAGCGACTGGTTTTATCAACAGTTATGTCACCATCGCCAAGCCATGGCAAATCGGTCACCAAACGTAAATCGGTGCCATCAGTCTTCATACTCCAAATTTTGGTTCGTCCTTCGTATTCATTATACATAGGGTCTGGCTCATAGCCTGAGTCGTTTGATAAGTTGGCCCAAGTAAACTGAACGCGTGGCAAATCGTAAGAGCTCGCGTCATTTAAGTCTTCCCTTGGCCATTCTTTGGCGCGATGGATAAAGTAACGAGGAAAGTCACGTTGTTGGTATGTCGCAGAGTCAGATTTAAAGATCTCACTTGGCTCCATGGTGTAATAGTTGTGTTCACCAATGTAAGTGCGGCCGTCATCTTTACAACCCGCTATCGATAAAGCAGCAAGCAACAGTAATAGTATTTTCTTCATGGTTTAACCTAGCAATTCTGAAATGGGTACATTTTCTTCTACAACGACAAGACGTTGGCTACCGGTGGAGAGGCTCGAATGAACACCTCGAACAATATCGACGCTCTTGACCTCTTCCGGCGGGAATGCGAACCGAAGCGTCATATAACCATCGTCATCTTTCATTGCTGAACGAAAGTACGATTTGTGAATCCAATCCTGTTCTATGTTACGAAGCCCAAAGAAATCGTCCGGCTGATCTGTCAAAGGCTCGTGAAGGTAACGTATAGAAGGCAATGCGCCTCTTGGAGCCAACTTAAGCCCCGCGATATTGCTCTCTTTGTGTTCGTTGATGACTCCACTGCCGATGCCTGTCGATGCGGTACCGGAAACTGGAATAATATTCTCGCCCGCATTATTAAAGCTTTGGGATGAGGAGTATATTTGCAACTCTGAAAGAGACTTAGCAATTGAAGCAGGATCACTCTCTAGCTCAGACAGTTCCGTGTTTGTCAAAGCCAACTCGGAGTAATGGATATAACATTCTTGTGCTTTTCCCGCGACTTTATATGGCACCCAAATATGCGGTAGAGGAACGCCTTGCGCAATACGCAAACCATCTTTGCCAGCTTTATAAGGGCTTAGCACCGTTTTAACAGTGATAGGATCAATATCTAATTCTGGAAAAACAACATCTACTTCCTCATCTACAAAGCGGAATACCCTAGCACCTTGATCAAGGCTTAGATGTCCCGAATACACTTTCTGACCGGATTGATAAATCTCAAATGCTTCTTCGCCAATATAGTAGTCTGGTACAAGGTTGGCCCCATCAATGTTGACATGTCGTGTTTTCATCGAGGATTCAGGATCATTATTTCTGTAGTACTCTAAATCGACATCAGCAAAGTAGCCTTTTGGTGTAACTTCAACCTCTCGCCAAACTTTGTTATTCCAGATTACATAGAAATAACCTTCTGCAACCAACTCATGTCCATTTGGGCCCTCTAGCATAGGTAGTACAGGCACCAACACGTTATCCCACTCATCCATCTGAGTTTCTTTATCAACGGGTTGCAGGTCTTCGGCGAGTTTAAGCAAGATTGGCTGAGGCTGGTCGGAGCAAGGAATTTTGATATAAAGCGTTTTACCTTCAGCATCGAGATCTTTAAACGTCGCGAGGCTGCGGTGTTTGTTTTCTGTATCAGCCTTGCCTACAGTCACTTTTTCTTTTTGAGCTTCGGTTTTTCCCAACATCAAACATGCCGCGTTGCTAGACCACTGCCCTGCAAACTCGACAACGATTTTTTGATCTGGGCTTGGCTCAGAGGGGACATGCGTGTAACTACGAACTAAAGCAACATCGTCGGTAACCTGCTTGTATCCTGCTTTAAAAGCTTTGCTTTCATTCGAAGCAGGTACAGAGTCAACGAGTGATTTAAGTCTAGGGAAGCTTTGCAGCTGAGAGTCCGTCAATGGCGACCGACGTGCAACGGTAGATAATGACACCCAATTGCCTTTTCCCAATTCGATTCTTACAGCAGCTAGTAATGCGCTGGTCGTTTTTTTGGCAGAGATGGAAATCTTTTGCGCCAATTCTTTAGGGAGGTTTCTAAGGATGTCATCTGAATTTCGCAAACGCGAAAGCTGTCCTATACACTCGTCCGGTGTAAGAACATAAGATAGCTCGTTGGAGGATAGCTTCGAGCTAGGTATAAATTTGCAAACTAAATGCATTTGAATTCTCCACAACCAACATCGTAAATATGGCTGCGGTGACAATTAAGCTGATAAGGCTTACAAGTACGATTTGGTCTGCGTATCCTACTTACTTAGCCATTTATTTTCAACGAGATAGAAAAATCGCCCGAAATCAAAAACACCAAAAAAATGGTGATTTTTACTATTAAAACATGCGACTTGACCACAATAAAAGCCAGTAACATCACCCACTCTGTCAAAATGGTAAAATCTTACTATCTAAAAAAATTTAATTTATGGACTGAAGTTAACAAAAATCGTAGTAACGTGTGCTTCAGGTAAGCACGAGGAAATTCAGAAGTTTATGAGGTGCCCTCCTCAGCAACAAACAACAAATTGACTGTTACTGAGGAAGTTTAAATAAAAAGGTGAGCGCATTACGCACTCACAAAAGTAACTGCTCTGAAGCTTGCTAGGATTAAATTTGCTTCATCGCGAGTTAAAGAGGTGAGGTATTACCCATCGACCTCATGCAGAACACTATACTCAGAGTATAGAAACGAGCGTAAATATATAATATTTAAAAAGATTTTCAACGCGACACATTCACCACAGCTCCTGCCGAGCGACCATCACAATCACGTCATACACACCTAAAAGCAACATTGGCCTAGTTATTATAGTTATTCAGCCTTGTATTAAGACGATTCATTAATTCGAGTAACTTATCAATAAAGGCAATTATTTTGATAAATATCACAAAAAGTCCCAAAGAAATAAAGCGAGCTAAACGCTCGCTTTATTTATGCCGCATTTTTTAAAGTTTTGTTATCACTAAAATATCGGTTGTAAACAGCACCTAAGGAGGCTGTACTTGCGAAACGATCATAGTTAAATGTTGCTTGAGCCTCTTCGGCAGAGGCGGAAAGCTTGTTGGTACCATTTACATAAATCGTCACTACCCCCTCCTTCAGTCCTGAAAGATCTAAATCAGTTGTCCATGAGTCTGAAAGCACGGTAGCCATGCCTGTGGCTTCTGTACCATCAGCGTCGACTGCTTTGATATCTATGAACTCACCATCTTCAAATCGTTCACTGCTACCACTTACTGTCACGCTTTCCACTCCAGTAACATCGTTGATAACGTCTAGGTGTATTGTCGGTGTAATTGGCATGGAGTAAGCCGTGTTCTGACTACCGGTATTTCCTGATAAGTCTTGGTAGTCACGAACAAGCAACGCCACATTGAGCTCTGACGTGCTTGGTACCACCACATCACCAGTCCAAACACTTGGGTCCGCGGTTGCCACTAACGAGGTGATCGTCGTGCCACCTAACTCCGCTGCGGCGGACTGCAGATCTTTATCGAATTCCAGCGTTACCGTCACGCGTTGGCCGATGGCTTGGTGCTCAGGCGTAAACGTCGCGTTAGTCAGAGTTGGCAGAGACTGCGCGAGTGTAAAGCTCTGGCTTTCACTCACTTCAATCCCCGCCGAGTTCATCCCCGTCACCATCACGGTATAAGTGCCGTTGGTTTGGTGACTCATATCAATCGCGTCACTGATCCAAATGCCACCGGCTTGTACCGTTGCGCTGCTGCTTTTCAATACCGTCGCGCCGCCTTGGGCTTTCACTTCAAGACGCAGGGACTGACCATCAAAACGTGTCGACGTACCTTCAAATTGTAGCGTGGCGGCATGCGCTTCATCCACATTACCCACTGGCGTAATAGCTAAAGTTGGCGTGATCGGCATGGAGTAAGCCGTGTTCTGGCTACCGGTATTTCCTGATAAGTCTTGGTAGTCACGAACAAGCAACGCCACATTCAGCTCTGACGTGCTTGGTACCACCACATCACCAGTCCAAACACTTGGGTCCGCGGTTGCCACTAATGAAGTGATCGTCGTACCACCTAACTCTGCTGCGGCGGATTGCAGATCTTTATCGAATTCCAGCGTCACCGTCACGCTTTGGCCGATGGCTTGGTGCTCAGGCGTAAACGTCACGTTAGTCAGCGTTGGCAAAGACTGCGCCAATGTAAAACTCTGGCTTTCACTTACTTCAATGCCCGCTGAGTTCGTCCCCGTCACCATCACGGTATAAGTGCCGTTGGTTTGGTGACTCATATCAATCGCGTCACTGATCCAAATGCCACCGGCTTGTACCGTTGCGCTGCTGCTTTTCAATACCGTCGCGCTGCCTTGGGCTTTCACTTCAAGACGCAGGGACTGACCGTCAAAGCGTGTCGACGTACCTTCAAATTGTAGCGTGGCGGCATGCGTTTCATCCACACTGCCCACTGGCGTAATAGCTAAGGTTGGCGTGATCGGTAATTCGTGAGCGGTGTTATCCTCACCTATGTTGCCAGTCAAATCTTTAAATTGACTAACAACCAAGTCGACACTTAACAGCGCGGTGCTCGGAACTTGTACATCACCAACCCAGACCTTTTTATCTGCCGTTGCTGACAGAGAACTAATGCGATTTCCGCCAAGCGTAGCGGTCGCCTCTTGGAGCTCTTTATCAAACTCAAGCGAGACACTCACGCTTTGCCCCACGCTCTGATGCTCGGGGTTAAATGTCACATTGGTCAGTTTTGGTAAGGTTCCTTCAACCGCGATACTTAAACTGCTTCCTTTTCCAGGAATGGTGTTGATACTTTGGTAGCTATCATCCTCTACCTGTATTGTTATGTTTTTATCTTGCTTTTCTGGACTGATGTAATTAACCGTCCACGTAACGTTGTCTGAAGTGGACCACGTATCTTGCTTTAACGTTCCTGTTGCACCGTTATCACTAGCGACAAGGTGGACATCTGAGATATCAAAGTTAGTAACTTCTTCTGTAAAGTTAAACGTAAGTGTAATCTCTTCACCTCCAAAAAGAGGGGCGCTTGAGGCGGTAGAGATACTTAGCCCGGGAACGGTTGCCGCTTCCACATGCGCGTCAATAGAACTTTCACTCTTGTTATCCACTTTGTCTGTTGCTGCCACCGTGATCGTATGATCGCCTTTCGGTAACAAGTAGCTTATGACATAAGGCCCCGCTTCGGTTGTCGGCTCAGTAATCGCTTGAGGAGCCACTGTGCTACCACCACTCACCGCTTTTGACGTGACGAGATTTAAATTTTTATCTGTAATGTATGCACTAATTTCTAGTTGATACTTATCGTTTGTCGGCACCTTAGAGGTTTGATTAGCACTTAAGCCCGAAATACTTGGAGCGTCATAATCAACAATAGATTCGATAACCTTTCCATCATAACTTTTGCCTAGTAATTCAAAGCTTGTATTCTCTCTTCCAACTGAGTCCGTCACCGTCACCTTAAGGGTATATGACCCTTGGTTATCGACGGCAAAGTTCATCATTCCATTACCACTAGATGAGATAACATCACCTGAGTAACGCAAGGAATCACCGAGGCTTGGAACAAGCTCCACAGAATATTGTGAAGCTTTCACTCTTTCTCCTTCCACCGTAGATACCGTAAACGGCTGGCTTGCCTTGGTTAAAAACAGTTTCCCACCCTGCAAACTCGTAATTCCATCGAAATCAACTGTGACTTTAGGAACACTAATATCAATGACTTTTCTGATATCAGAATACAGTCCGACGCTATCTGTCGCTTTGATGTCTACTGTGATTGAACCACGCCCCTCTAACTGAGATTTCGGTAGTTCAAAGTACGTAGATGAACCGTTCCCATCCTCTACTCTTTCTTCTTGATAGCTTGGGTTTAAAATTGAATAGTTTACTTTTGCCAGGCTGCTACCAGTGTCTGTTATGTCGAAACGAAAACGAACATTATCTGGATTTGTTGGCGATTCAGTTACGATAATCTCATCGCCAACACTTGGAGATGTATTGTCAACTTTAATATCAACGGTCGCTTCACCGACTCTCGACCAAACATCCGTTGCTGTAATCGTCGTCCTGATCGTTTTTCCATCCGCATCGCTAGGAAGTTCACTTGTAAATGTTGAACACTTGTAGGTTGGATCATCTGCACACACCTCTAATTGTGCAAACTTCTCCGGATTATCTTTATAGTTGTAGGATTCCGTTCCAAACCTGGCCATCACATTGTCTAGCCTAGAGTTTTCATACAGCTTAATTCTGAACTTGGCGACAAGCTGCTGACCATTAATGGTTGTGTTTCCAACCGGATCAGTAATTTCAACGACTACCGAACCTTTAGGTAATTCAAGCAATAGATCGTGCTCTGGCGTCAAGTTTCCTGCTAAATCAGATAAGTTCTTGATTTTGTATTCTTGAGTTGTACTCAGGCCATCAATAATATCGGCATAGGATTCAGAATACGTACACTTGATATTTCCAACACCTTTGGCACAAGTCGTTGGTGTATAAGCTTTGTTGCCAAGATTACGAACCAACTTTGGATATTCATCTGAACTTTCGGTATTCACGCCTGATAAAGCATCATTAAAAGAGAGCTCAAATGTGAGCATCTTCTTCTTCAAAGCTTCATCAAACCAAACATCACTTCCTTTAAAACTGTATGAGTTACCATCTACGACTGTCGGTGCATCAATATCCACCATCGAGAAATTGAACTTGTTGATCGTTTCACGCCCATTTGTACCCAAGGTTTTAGTGATCAAAGTAACAGGTGCTTTGGTCATGTTTTGCCCAACATTGACACTACAACTGTAAGGTTCTTGCGATACGTTGATAACACCAGAAGTTGGTTGCTCATTAGTTGGTGGCGCATCTAGAGAGTTGTATTCTTCACGAACCCAACACTCTAACGTTTTGGCTTTGACCGCACTCAATGTAGTAAAGGTGACATCAAGAACACCATCAGATAAGTAATTTTGGAAGTCCAGCGGGCTTTCAACCGTTAGAACCACGCCTTCACGCTGTACGCTAAAGGTTTGGTTTACTTTTCCAACCTTTCGGTCTTTTTCATCAAGGTAACGAACTTTGTTATAAACTTTGATATCAAGTTCATAATTACCATCTTTGGCAATTTGTGTAGAAAGCAACGTTGCAGTCCAAGTGCCATCTGCGGTTTCTGAGAACGTAAAGTTAGTCCCGTTTTGCTCTCCAGAGAATCTATACGTTGAGTCAATTCGATCAACGCCACTATCATCAACAATATCAAGCGTAAGTACGATATTCCCATCTTGATAGATGGTGTTGTTTGTAATTGGCGTTCCATCCGTGTAACTCATCGCCAGCGTCACCTGCGGGATTGAGTTGTACACTTTGACGGTAAAATCTTGCTCATCACTGGTTAAGGTTGTGTTGCCACGAACATCAGACCCTTTTAAACGAATCTTGTGTGTACCCGTACCTAAATCACCAAGGCTCACTTTGAGATCCTCATTGATTTTTGTACCAGGAGAGCCAGGTAATGGTTCCAGATCGCTAAACGTCCAATACTCTAGGCTTTCTCTATTTACGCCATTAATTGAAACATCACCGTTAGCATTTAGGTCTAGCGCCGTTAGGTCAAAGACATAGTTACCTAAGTAGTAGTCATTCGCATTGAAACCACTTAATCCTAATGTTGGCCCATCACGATCAAGAATAACCTTGTGCGTGTTAGAACTAGACTCAAAACCATATATATCGGTTGCTTTTACATACAATGACGTTGTTTTTTCATCTTCAGAAATGTCTATTTTATCTGTGTCACTCTTGATAAGAGACATGACAAACTCTTTAGATGAATCCGTTGGCACAATTGTCTTAATTGGCGAATCTTTACCACTTTGATACAGCGAGACTTGCTCAAGGTCTGAATCGTCTATTACGGATTTAAATCGCACATTGAACTCACGCCCTATGACATAGTTCTCTTTAGACAATGTGTCTTCAACCCAAGGCGTATTTAGGATGATTTCAGGGCCTTTGTTATCGACTTGGAAGGTAAATTTCCCTGTTGTACTAACATTGGCAGGGTAAGCGTTGTCCGTCGCAGTGACGTAAAATTCATTCCATTCATCGTAATCAAATGCTTTTGAAACCAGTTGGACTTTGACGTCAGGCTGTTCACCAACTAGGTATGGTACGTCACACGCCTCTGTTAGAGGGTCACAGCTTTCTAATGTCAGAGCCTGACCAGATCCGCGGCGTAAATCTATTTTTACGTTATTGCCTGAGCTTAACGTCCCCCAATCAATGACAGGTGCCCATTGGTTATTACCACCTAAACGGCTTTGAACCTGCTCACTTTTTACAATAGGAGCTTCAGAGTCGATACGAATATTGAATCTCGGAGCGGTGCTAGTTAACTCTGAAACGGAGTTACCTAAGTTGTCCTCTGCTGCTGCAACAACTAACCAATCTCCATCACCAGGATAAATCGTAGAGCCTTGATTTGAACAAATCTCGCCCGTACATAGTTTGACTTTAAACGCGTCTTTCGAGTTACTTGCAAAGTTTTCTGGTGTGTATGTTACTTTTTCACCGGTTTGCTGGTAGAAAACAAGGCCCCTCGAGGCAAGCTTATCACCAACAATATCCTCAACCTTGAAGGTTAATTCATGAGTATTGTTCGCATTTAAATAAATACCGTTTTCTACACGTTTACCATCGACATCATTGGGTGGAAGGTAACTGGCCTTAGGGAAGTCGTTATCAATAAACACCGATTCTATAAACGGAGATTTACCATTGTAACCATACGCATTGCCATGTGGGTCCATAGCACTGGTCTCCACGGCAAACTCTATAATATCTTTTAGTTCACTAGACTGGGAGTTAAGGGTGAAGAAGTACTCTTTTCGATAAGTATTGCTGCTGTCTGAGTTTTCTACGATGTTGATGTCCAGTGGTATTTCAATATTTGGCTCATTGGCTTGATACCACATCGTGCTAAACTTCGGGCCGTGAGCGTCGGTTCCTACAATACCAGAAGGATCGTCTAGGACAATTTTAGAAACAACCTCGCCAGCGATATAAAGCCTATTACCAACCATCGTCTCTCTACCGCTTTCAATGGTTAATTTTGGCTGCGGAGGCAAGGTATCGATACTGCTACCCTCTGTATCAAAAATGTTCTTACCATTTAAGTCAGGATTAGCCATCGAAATATCATCAGCATAGAGCTGCGCGATATTGGTCTCAATACCGTATTTGCTCGCCATGATTTCATAATAGGATTGCGCCAGATCTTTTCGGTAAGTTTCAGCGCCAAACGTGTAAGAATCGAGCGTAACTTGACTTCCTCCTGCCCCTACACCATTTGCTTTTCCATCGTAGCTAAAATCATCGTAAATAGCAGATGCAAAATCTAATGAGTTATTTCTTGGCATTCTCTCGGCAATACTATCAATTGCTTCAACAAGGAATCGGTGTAGATAGTCATTTGATGGCTTGTCTGGAATCGCTTTAGTCGTAAGCATTTCATTGGTTGCATAAGACACAACCGTTGGGTCAAACCCAAAGAATGAGTTGTTATTCGTACCTGATAACGCGTAGCGCACCTCATCAAGAATTTGAATCGCACGTTCTGAAGTTTTCTCTCCCGCTGTCACTTGATCCCACTGGAAATCAAACAAACCAGTCTGATATGTCGATAGTTCAGTAATATAGTAAGTTTGAGAACCTTTGAGCTTAAAATACACACCAATATTGGCCTTGTTTAAGTCAACCGTTACTTTCTTGGTCCCTGGATCTCTTTTCCATTGGTAATAGTATGGCTCACTACCTTCGATACCAATTAAACGAACACGCATGAAATCATAATTCACTACGTCAGTTGTGGTTTCACAGCTCGCTACGTCAAGAGCCATAGACTGGTCACTTTCCAGTTGCTGGATAGTGGTACAACTTGCAAGTGAAGTGAATTCACCACTTGGGCTCAACCCTTCAAGTTGAGCTCGCGCACCAATAAATGGTGTCACCACTTTTATGGTTGGTAGGTCAAAGCTACTTCTAAAATATACTTCTCTTGGAGTGCTTTCGTTATCAGACTCATCGACGGTTTGAATGACTAACTTTTGACTACTGTTTTCTGATACCGATTTAAAGCTGTCACCCAAAATATCTCTTACAAAAGGAATGTAATAGATGACATCCTCTACTCGCCCATTGCTATCTAACAGCGTTTCGTGCGGAATTTTTGCGATGTAATCGTCATCGGATGCGGTTGTGTCAATAACTTGCTGAAGTGAGTAGTTGTTATCGTTGTTTTGGCTTACGAAGTACTTGACGACGAGCTTAAGCTTATTAGCGTTGGAGCCTAAAACCGTATCGGTGTTTACGTCTGAAACTTTCACACGAACATAAGGGATTTTATTCTCTTTCAATAAATTAGCGTTGAAGTTACTAAAATCTATCCCTTTTAATGAGTTCTGAATCCCTAAACTTGCGTACGCATAATCAATCTTCAGGAAATCGCGGCTTGCTTGAACATTGTCTGGGGTGTACGTATCTTGAGAGTAGATACCATCGTAAGTGGTTCGTTCACCATCTAAACCCACATTTACGTACGTCATTGACGTACCTTCAGGATAGGTTATCGTCTGTGCTGGCGCTTGATCGTCACGACTTACTGCATGCTGCGCAGAGCCCGTATTGCCTTTGCTATCCCTCGCTCGAACCTCAAAGACCGTCGTAGATAGGAATTCATCAGTTGGGTAAGCCTTACTAAACTCACAAGCATTTCCAGACTCTACAGTGACAGGAGAACATGTGACGCCCTCATGTAAGCCATCTTTAAATGAAATACTGACCGAACTAATCTCTTGCGAGCGTTCTTTTACAACGCCTTTCAGAACGTATTCTTTAAGTTGGTTATTAATTGCACTCGCCGATGTAATATCGATAACAGGCGCATCGTTATCCCATTCAAAGTTGATATGAAGACCCGAATGGCTGCCTGGAATTAACTCATTACCCAGTACATCCGCTGTATACAAGACTAACCGTGCTGCTGTTACGTTTGAGAGCCCTGTGGCAGGGTTCATATCCACACTATCGATCTCTTTGGTATTAATGTTAACTTTAACGTTGGTCTCTCGAAGGCCAACTTCAAAATCATCAAATTCAACCGAACAGAATGTGCTTCCAAAATCTTGTATGTCGTTACATTGAAATTCACCAGACCAAGAGCCATTAATCTGATACTGAATAAAGGCGGATACGTCTTCTACACCGATATCATCAACAATTTTTAGATCAACTTTATCGGTGCCTGCAAGTACATCACGGTCAATGCGTGTCACGATAGGCGCTGTGGTATCAATCTCCGTCCCATCTCGCGGTGGAATGATGCCATCTGTACTGCCATATGTACCTAAGTCATTAAGCTTCTTACTAAAGTCGACATAGTCGGCAGCATCAGTACCAGAAATATTGATACTTGGGTCGTTTACCACGATCAAAACGTGCTGAGATAAGTCACGTGTGTAAACGTCGCTGTTTATCTTTTTCTGTCCAAAGCTGAGGGGAGTCACTGCTCCTGAAGTCTTGCTCACTTCAAGACCATCAAGAACACCATCTGCAATAACATCCCGATATTGGATGTCAGCGAAGTGCATCGAAGTGTAGACGTTATCGCTGTTGCCGTATTTTTTTATAAGATCGTAAGAGTAAGACGAGTATGCTGTTAATAAAGCACCGTATTGATGCCCAGCACTAGCAAAACTGCTTTGCCCACCTTTGGTAATATCAATAGGTTTGGTCTCATTTACGTCAAAACCATACATGCTATTGATACTATCCAAAGCGGTTGAAAAGGCACTCTCATCTGTGGCCCCCTGAGAAATTTTGTACTTTGCCAAGCCTGCTGCCAAGTTCGACAGCGGAGTAAGCATTAACTTTTGCTCACTCCCCTCTTTAAAGTTCACAACACCTTCAAATTTAAGTGTCTTCGCATTACTCACAGATACCGTTTCATTTGTAAACGGATCGGTATAACTCCCCTCTTTTGCAACAACAAAAAGAGGCATTGACGACGATTCAAACTCTAGCAGATAGTTACCGAAGGCATCAGACGTCGTGTTAGCCAACTTCCGACCTAAGTTTCCATTTTTGAACTCGAAAACCTCAATCTTGGCGCCATTGACTGGGGCGTCAAACACCATACCGGAAATGCTTCCTTTGCTTCTAGCTGGAGGTGTGTTGTCTCCTCCATCACCACCACCACATGCACTCAATAAAAGAGATGTAAGCGTAAGACCTAATGTTAATTTCAGCGTATTTTTAGCGAACATAGTAATTTGGCAAAATATATTTTCCCGAGATTATATTATTGAAAAATATTTTCTCAACGTGACATTAACACCAACAAAATAGGCATAAACACCAAGCCAACCGTCACTTTGACTGAATTATTAAAATTATTTTCACATCCTATAATCATTAACTTAGTTAAAACAGAGGAATTACTCATGCTTTAATGCTAGTTTTTATTTAAAATATTATACTCTACGCACAACTGTCAGTATTGATAAATCAACAAAACTAATGACTATTTTAATAATAAAAAGGAGTGTGCAAGCTCCTACCGTAGCCCTTATCACTACTGCGTTAATCATATTGATTAGCGTATCGCTTTCTCACTACTTCCTCACTCCTGTGGATAGGCTACCTACCATCAAGCCTTTAGAATTCGAAAGTGAGAATGTGCAGCCACCAATTAATAAGAATACTCGTAGGCAAAAAATCACTATCGGTGTTGTTGAATACTCTTTTGTCGCTTCATTATTAAAATCAGGAGTGAATCAAAAAGAGATCAACTTGCTATTAGCACTTATCAAAAGCAAGTTTAATATTATTGACTCTATTAAAAGAGGTGATAACTTTATCTTAAGAACTAAATTAAATAGTAAAAATGAAACTTACATTAGTTCTTTTTACTATTTAGGCAGTAAAACTGATTTATTTATTATCAATGATGGTCACGGTAACGTATTTGATGAGCATGGTGTGTCGATAAATAATCAGTTCATGTTTTCTTCACCCTTTGATAAAAACTACAGAGTGAGCTCTGACTATGACTTAAAGCGAACACATCCAGTGACCAATATAACGACTCCGCACTTAGGCACTGATTATGCCACACCTGTAGGTACACCGATTCGTAGTATTGCTGATGGCGTCGTTTTAAAGTCCCGCTACAACCGTTTTGCCGGCAACTACATTAATATCCGCCACACAAATGGCTCTGTATCACGCTACCTACACTTATCTCAGCGCAACGTCCATGTTGGTGAGAAGATCAGCCGAGGACAAGTGATAGGGAAAACGGGTAACACAGGAAGAACAACAGGGCCGCATTTACATCTTGAACTGCACATCAATGGTGTTCCGATTGATTACGAGCGATACATTCAAAGGCACCCAAACACTGACGTAAATATAGAAATGCTGATTGCAGCGAGAAAAGAAAAAGCAGAATTAACAGCGGAATGGCAACGGTATGAGCAGTCAAATAGGTAACAACAGCCACTTCGATTCGCTCTTTCTTCATTTATCTGAAGCGAGTCCTCGTAACCTTCTGAGCGCTTCGTAGTCTGTCGCCACTAACCAATTTCAGGATCAAAAAGAGCCGCTACATGCGGCTCTTAATGATTCTAATCTTTATTTACATACCCATGAATTGATACTTTGTGACATCACGTTTCAAACTCAGAAATTCAACAATAAACGTTATTACATAAAAGAAACTCATAACTAGTATTACTAAGTAGTCACAGAAAAAATCAATTGGTAACTACGAGACAATAAAAATGAAACGGCTTACTAGTATACTAGTAGTCGAACACATCTAGTAGATCGAGATCGAATTCGACACCACGCAGGTCATGTTCATTACACAAGTTCTTTAGCTTATCATCGCAATACAGCAAGTTACACCCTTGCATCAACGACTTAAAAACATACTTATCTGCAACGCTCAACTCGATGAACTTAAGCGACGTCAAGCCAACCGGATGCTCATCAATATATTCGTGTTTCGTATTTTCCTGGTCTTCTTCTCCAAAGCTCATGACATTGAAAACCTGAAACTTCTCACCATCAATCACTATAGGTAAAAACTCACCATCTGTTTCAATGTATGGTTTAAGCACTTCAGCCGCTCGCAGCGTCAGCACTAAACACGTTCCCCAAACAGATATGTCAGGGGTTTTTACCGATGTCTTGTAGTGAGCCGTAAATTGAACACTCTCTTCTACCCAAACATCAGACAAGCCCTCTGCTCTTACTGGCTCATTGAAAAGCCTATTCAACAGATCATCATCGCCCGCATCTATGGCCCTCTGATACGGATCATGCTCAAGAACTTTAAAGTAACGATTGAGGTTTCTTACCTGATATATACTCATTAAGCTAGTTTCCAAACTGGTTCTTTCTTCACAAGAATTTGAAGATAATGACAAATATTATCTTCATGATACTTAATTCTAGTCCCAAAAACGCGTTTACAGTTTCAAATTTCGACTAATATTCCAACCTATCTCTAAAAACCGTTGCATGTATACACGAATACATCGCCGCTAAGAAAACTGAGACAAAAAGAGCGCTACTTACGGCTCATAATGATTCGAACCTCCTATCGAAACAACCATAAAGTGATATCTACGATTTCTTTCACTTCAATAGCTTACTCAAAAAGCAACCATTTGTTGATATCACTTAAAGGAACCATAAGTTGATATTTTTGTGAACCCGACAGTTTACTAAAAAACCATAGGTAAGAAAGTTACCTTCAGTATTACTGTACAACCACTTCATGTAAAGATTTCTCTGCGGGAAAAGGAATATAGCTAACCCAGCCGTATTGATATTTAGCTTCACTTGCTTCTGCACCGACCAATAGGTTTCTCAGTATTTATCCGTTGGACGTCAGACGCAAAGCTGGAGGCCAATCTAACTATCAGCCAGCATGCGAACAATTACTTGAGACTCAGGATCTTTAAGAATATGCGCTTGGGATAACGCCAGTTCTTTAAGTACGTTCAACCCGACCTCGACTAAATATTGGTAAGAGATACCAACCATGATATACATACGACGTTTGTTGCTATGACTAAAATTACAAACAGTTGAGCTCCAAATAACACTGTTCTAACTAGAAATGTAAAGGCCATCTGCCGTCTAAAACACGGGAGTGAATAAACCAATATCAACCAAGCTACCTGAGCAGCTTCCGAATTCAACAAACCCACCTTTTTTGTTCGGCTTCAGAAATAAAATCATGATACCTGCGGCAGTGTTGCTCAGGGTGCCTTTCAGAGCTAAACCAATCGCTAAACCCGCTGCACCCACTAAAGCTATCAAACTGGCAACATCTACAAGTGCGACTAAACAAACCGCATAAGAAGCCACTTGAGACAGCGAGCGATAATTTCATCTCCACCACTGACTTTGTCTGTCTTTTTGAATATCCCGAGGTTGACGAGCTTGGATACCACATAAGCCAAGATAAAATTGTCAAGAGCGTATTTTGCAAGATCAGCACAACGAGTGCCTAACGCGTATCATAAAAAACCGTAATGTGTTCCATCTTACTGCGTGACTCAATAAGTTCACTGTTCAATATTTATGTATTAAAGCGCTCCATAGATTAGAGAACTGTTGTATCCCAAATAACACACCAACAGAACAACGCCTTCACTGCGAGAAATCGTCTGTGATTTGCCAAAACGAGCGGCGGTCAACCGCAGTAATCCCGTGACAAAAAGCATCGATGTCCAGTCACGCCAGAAGACTTCAGCACCAATATTGGCAATAGGTGCAATGGTGCCCGCAATACCGATGACTGCTAAGGAGTTAAACATATTTGAGCCTACCACATTACCCACAGCTATATCATGCTCGCCTTTACGAGCCGCCACTATAGATGCCGCTAATTCGGGTAATGACGTTCCTAAAGCCACAATAGTTAGGCCAATCAATAAATCGCTGACACCGAGTTGTTGTGCGATTTCCACAGCTCCCCACACCAAAATGCGCGAGCTGATAATCAGTAACACTAACCCTGTAAACAGCCAGAAAATGGAAGACTTCTGTGACATACGTTGGCTAGACAGTTCGTAGCCCGTCTCTTGCTCTAAGTAGTCTCCCTTTGAGCGTAGTGCGCTCCAGATTGACCAACCAATCAAAAGCATGAATCCACCAATCAAAGTCCAGGCTTCTAACGTGCTGATATGGTGATTCCATAGCATTGCACCAACGTCAAGCGTAATGACTAAAAGTATGGAAAAAGTCCCTTACGAGAGTATTCAGTATCAATGGATCAGAACAAATTCATTGCACCGTAAACACTAAACTCAATTTGAACTGGTAATACCACGTGTTTCGAATCAATCTTAAATACTTTGTTAACTAGGCGAAACCTATAAACCTATATCTCGATTCATTTTCTCTCCTCTGCCAAATTTATTTGATTCTGTTTTAGCTAACTCTTCATATTCTTCACATCGGTAGTCCAGGCGAGTGCTTTTAGAACCAAACGGGTCTTTGTTTCGTAATTCGGTCAGAGCACCAAACAGCCTGAAGTTGAGCAATTCTCATACTGCACACTGAGTTTCAGACATACCAAACCCTGTAAGTTTGTTCAACTCTTTAATCATGGCGTAAGTTTCATCAACCTGAACATTGTAGTTTCTCAGGCTTAACCGCTCAACTAACAACTTCTTCACTCGATACATTGCTGTCTCTGATAGTGAGCGTTTATGGTAGCCGTATCGTTTTTTTCCACTTACACTTGGATACGTATGACATCGTGACAATCCCCTGTGTCATAAGCGCCATCACCTAATATCGCTATGATTTTACGACTTGTTTGCTTGAGCAAGTAAGGGAGGACTTCTGCATAGGTAACATTAGATAAAATCAGTTCTGCCGCAACGATTTCGTAAGTGCTGGTATCGATAGCTCAATGCCATTTTCTCCAGACTCTACACTTCCCGCCAGTTACATGCTTCTTGACCTTCCGTTTACCTTCACCATAGACCTTGAGACCTGCCGCATCGAGGGCTAGATGATATATTACACCTCTAGTCTTTGGTTTAAATAAAACCTCGACTTGCTTAGCTCTTCGACTGATACAACTGTAATGTGGACAGGCTATAGGGACGTTAGCCAATGAAAAAAACAGAATCGATAAACCCTTGCAATGTTCTCAACGGTATTGAGAAAACTCGTTTCACTATAAGCACAGTGATAATGGCTAAGCCGCTGATCTAAAAAGGTTTACCACGTTTACCTTGCTTATTCTGCTTCCACTTGCGAATGGCTTCTTCATCAATCCAGAAAGTGAGAGAACCACGGTTGATTAGAGATGTCATCCATGGCCAAACTGGTTTCAAGATCGTACTACTCTGAGGTAGTGCTCGATAGTCCAAATTGGAGCCAGTTTACCGACTTAGTCGACCAAATATATAGTAAATTTAACGAAGAAAGTGCTAACTAAAAGATAGCTATTCATTCTTGTTTTGCAATAAAGCAATTGGATGAAGCAAGGCATCCTTAGTACTGACATCCAACACTTTTACTTTTCGAAAACGTTCCGGTTCTTTGATCGCGACATCATGAGCAAATATCACAAACTTCGCTTTCTCGATGTCTTTCTCGGTAATTCGATTGATGACGCCATTCGCCCCTTGAGTTTCGACTTTAATCTTAATGCCGAGTGCACAAGCCGCTTTTTCCAATGACTTCGCCGCTAAGAACGTATGTGCCACACCTGATGGACAAGATGTAACCGCCAAAACATCTGCCTCACCTTCGCCTTGAACGGAACCATATACTTGAGAATGACCAGTGTAGCTTTCATCTTCGGTGACGGTTTTCTTTAGTGCAATCACGATCAATGCAGTGGTAACTGAGCCCGTAATCGTGCCGATGATGTAACCAATTTTTCCATCCACGACAGGGAGAACAATCCAACCGCCCCAAGGGGCATGGTTCATTACGTGGAACATAAAGCCAATCACGTTACCAACAATGCCACCAGCAACAATCGCAGGCAGGACGCGAGCTGGGTCGCCCGCCGCAAACGGAATCGCTCCTTCGCTGATACCAATTATGCCCATGATGCCCGCTGCTTTACCAGCTTCACGTTCATCACGTTTAAATTTACTTGGCGATAGGAAAGTCGCTAACGCCATGCCCAGCGGCGGAGTACAGATCGCAATACCGACACCACCCATTAGCCACGGTTGAGTATTTACTTGTGTCTGAGCAAACAAAGTCGCCACTTTGTTGATAGGACCGCCCATATCAAACGCGGTCATTGCACCTAGTACGGTACCCAACATCACTTTGCCCGAGCCCGCCATCCCCGTGAGCACATCATTCATGGTCGTCATTGCGCTGGCGATAGGCGCACCAATCACCCACATCACTGCGCCGCAGGTAACAAACGTACCAACCAGTGGGTAGATAAAGATCGAGCCGAGCGAACTCATGCTGTCCGGCAGTTGAATTTTCTTCAGCAACCAAACCACAAAGCCGGCGAAAAAGCCGACCACAATTGCACCTAAAAAACCCGTATTGTAATGACTGACCGCAATCCAAGACCCAATCATACCCGGCGCAAGGCCCGGCTTGTCGGCAATGGAATAAGCAATGTAACCGCCAAGAACGGCAGTAAACAATGTCAGGCCAGCAATCCCCATTTGGGCAATATCGGCCAGAATGCCCTCCTGTGGTACACCACCGTGTCCAGAGATCATCACCGACAACGACAACAACACACCACCCGCAACAATAAACGGGATCATGTGGGATGTGCCAAACAGCAGGTGCTCTTTAATGCGGCCAAGTTTTTGCGCCCAAGGGCTCAGGGGGTCTGATGCAAATTCTAAAGAAGTCGGGAGAAATTCATTGGATTGGGTTTGAATATCAGTCAGCATCTCAAGCGCTTCTTCTCGCGATTGAGCCAGCTTGAGCTTTTCAACAAAGCCGTCTTCGATAAGTTTGGTGGAAATTTGTGCCAATACTTCAATGTGATGATGATCATCACCATCTGGAGACGCCAGCATGAAAAACACATCGGACAGCTCGCCATCTTCGGCGCCATAATCAATCCCATTACGGCTGATCCCGACCGCGACAGCTGGTTGCGCTACAGCATCACTTTTGGCATGAGGGATCGCAATACCATCATCAAATCCTGTGTTACCGATCTCTTCTCGTTTCCAGATATCTGCCAAGAACTGGCTTTGACTGTTGAGCTTGCCAGCGGCCTCTAGCATATCGACTAGCTCTTTGAGCGCTTCATCTTTGGTTTGAGCTTTTAGATCTAAACATATCGTTTCCAGCTCAATTAGGTTTGTGATGTCCATTGCTTTACCTTCCAATATTCACGCTCGAATATATACCCAAGTGAGTTTGAGATACAGGATCCCCTGGCTCGTATGCGTTCCTACTCATTTTATTTGGGCATAGATTAACCAGTGCCTACTCTTTGATATATAGGACTAAAAGTGCATTAACTGGATTAATGTAACATGAGATTCAAACTGTGATAGAGCTCTTGCGTTAATCCAGCTCAAATCAATTCAATCTGCGGTGGCTGTGTTAATATCCACAAAAAATAAAATGGATAGAACATGAAAATCGTAGCGGTGACAGCATGCCCTACAGGCATCGCTCATACCTATATGGCGGCAGATGCACTCATGAAAGCTGCGCCAAAACATAACGTGCAAATTAAAGTAGAAACGCAAGGTGCGATGGGGATAGAGAATCAGCTCACTCCTCACGATATTGCTCAAGCGGATCGGGTTTTGATCGTGTCGGATATTGAGATAGAACAACCAGGCCGATTCGAAGGGACGCGCAAAATTCAAATCCCCATTGAAGAGGTTTTGCTGAACGTCGACAAAGTATTCCTCGTCCACTGCCGCGACTAAATTTGCAGATGAACGAATACCAAATCACCTTTTTCGTCGATAATGCAAATGCCAGTGCGCACCTTGCTCAGCCACTCAATCGAGTGGCAAAGAAGTTCAAAAGTACCTTACATATCATTAATGTAACGCAAAATCGTGTTGCGGAACTCACCAAGTCCGTGGCGATTTTGCAAGCAGGTCTACAACAAGGTGATTTGTGTCAAATCACAGCGATTGGCATTGACGCAGAGCTGGCCTGCTTCGTCATCAAAGACATGATTGCTGAACACTTTACGGTGGTGGGATCTCATATCAACTATGAGTTTTCTAGCCAACTGGCCGAGCGTTTACCGCAAATTTGCCCACCTTGTGAAATCAAATGGCACTACGCCAAAGCGCATACCGAGCTCACCAAGTTTGAATGCCTCAAAGGACTAGCTCAGCTCATCCACCCCATTTATCCCGACGAACTGATTCTTGCTTTTATTAAACGCGAAGAACGTTCATCAACTTGCGTGACTCCGGGGATCGCTCTACCTCATGTAATGTTTTCAGGTGTTGACCATATTTCCATTGCCGTTATTGCAAATGAAAAGTCGATGGATTGGGCTTCGAAAATGGGCGATGTTCATCTGGCTATAGCACTGGTGATACCAGAAAAGCCGACCCGAGAACAGATCATTGTGGCTACTAACCTCACACGAAATCTGCTTACCGAACAAATGGCGGAACGCCTACTACTAACAAAAAGCAGCGTCGACTTACAAGCGCTGCTGATGTACGCCATGTCGAGGCTGCTTGCTTAAACTTCTCTATGATCTACGCTCTCAGAGTGAAAGCTCAAATCGAACCACGATATTCCGTCGGCGTTCTGCCTGTACGGCTCTTAAATACTCGGCAGAAATAGTTCACGTCTTTAAATCCACAGCGCACTGACACGTCATTGAGTTTGAAGTTGTATTTCTTGAGCATAAACTTCGCGCGATCCACGCGCACCCAAGTAATGTAGTCTGCCAAGGTCATGTGCCCCTGCTGACGGAACAAGCGCGACAAATGGTTCGAGGAAATACAGAATCTCGACGCAATGCTGTCACGCGTGATTGGGCGATGGAAGTTCTCTTGAATGTAGATGCAGATCCCTTGATAGAGATCTTGCACACGGCTATGTGACTGCTGCTCGACTGGTGCATCCAACATCGTCTTCGCGTATTGCAGCAATGCTTGCAGTAAAAGCTCATCCATTGGTTTTTTAGTATTCTCACGAGCCAGTGAGCTCAACGCTTCTAAGATGTTATCTATCGCAAATCCTGAGCGCGTTTGGATGCTATGCTTTTGAATATCGTAAAAGTTTGCCTCACCTTTGCGTTTGCTCACCAAACTCAACCCAAGTTGTCGACGCCCAAACAAAATACTTAACACTGAGCAATTGGTATCCCAGTCTGGTTTATTCCAACAGTTAGGTGCAATAAATATCGCGTCGCCTTTTTTAGCAACGATGTGCGTTACTTTTCGATCATGACTTTCCATTTCATTAATATATTCCCCATCCAGAACCAACTCTAGGCGAGAGAAATTAACTTGATAGCTAAATTCAGGCGGCGTATGAAAATCTCCTGCAAACCAAATATTATGAAATGGCTCTCTTTCATTTAATACCGCTGAAATTAAATCATGAAAAATCATTGTTTCACACTCTATATATGCATCAATGATGCTATTTACTATAGATATACACCGGACTGGACTCTTGTGCTATTGAGCAAAATCACACTTCCACTTTGATGTTACAAAAATCCAGTTAACACATCAAATCTCCAGTAACAAAAACTCTATCAACAACACTCAATCCCTTTTCAAATGGGAGAAAAACCACATTTCACTTATCGTTTAGCTTCTTATCCATCATGTCACAGATATGCAGGTAGATTTGCCCAGTGAACGATCTAAATCACACTATAGTTAGTCGGTTACAATCCTCCAGTAAATGCATTTTTTCTTCACTACAGTCTTTTTCTCTGTAATTTAAAAATACCCCTGAAATAAAAATTATATTTATAGGGGTTCGACAATGATCACCAAACTAATAAATGAAGACTTAATTAAGCTTGATCTTAAAGCGTCTTCAAAAGAAGACGTATTTAAAGAACTGGTTGCCGTTCTTCATGCCCAAGGTCGTATTTCTGACCAAACACAATTTCTTTCAGATATAAAAGCACGTGAAGAATTAGGAAATACCGGATTTGAAGATGGCGTGGCAATTCCACACGCGAAAAGCTCTGCTGTGATTGAACCGGCGGTTGTGATCGGCGTAAGCAAATCAGGTATCGAATACGGCGCGGAAGACGGTTTGCCTTCAAAACTGTTCTTCATGATCGCTTCTCCAGACGGTGGCGATAACCACCATATCGAAGTACTTGCAGAGCTGTCCTCAAAACTGATTGAAGATGGTTTCATTGATGCGTTCTTAGGTGCAGCAAACAGCCAAGACGCACTGGCACTTCTACTTGCTAAAGAAGAGCCTCAAGCAGTGACAGACGCACCAGCAAACCAAGGCTTCATCATTGGTGTTACTGGTTGTCCTGCGGGCGTAGCGCACACTTACCTAGCGGCAGAAGCGCTAGAGAAAGGTGCAGCGGCGATGGGTTACGAAATCAAGGTTGAAACGAACGGTTCAATCGGTGTGAAAAACAGCCCAACCGCAGAAGAAATCGAGCGTGCAGACGCAATCATCGTGGCATGTGACAAACAAGTCGACATGAACCGCTTTGCCGGCAAACGCGTGGTTAAAACCAACGTAAAAGCCCCTATTCGCGATGCTCAAGGTCTGATTAACGAAGCGTTAAGCGCTCCAGAATACCAAGCAGAAGCAAGCAGCAATGCACAAGCGTCTGTTGCAAACAAAGCCTCTCAGGCTCGCTCTGACCTCTACCGCTACTTGATGAACGGTGTATCACACATGATCCCATTCGTTGTAACGGGTGGTCTGTTGATTGCACTTGCTCTTGCAGTCGGTGGTCAGCCAAGTGAAGCGGGCATGGCAATTCCTGAAGGCAGCATGTGGAACCAAATTCTCAACGTTGGTGTGGTTGCCTTTACGCTGATGATCCCAATCCTAGCCGGTTACATTGCTTACGCGATTGCTGACCGTCCTGCTCTAGCTCCTGGCTTGATCGGTGGTTGGATTGCAAACAACGGTTCTTTCTACGGCGCAGACGCAGGTACAGGCTTTATCGGTGCCATCATCGCTGGTCTGCTTGTGGGTTACTTCGTGAAGTGGATTACGTCGATTAACTACCACAAATTCATTCAACCTTTGGTGCCAATCATGATTGCGCCAATCACAGGTTCGCTATTCATCGCTGGTCTTTTCATCTTCGTTATCGGTGCACCAATCGCAAGCCTAATGGACGGTCTGACTGCGCTACTAACAAGCATGAGTACAGGTAACGTCGTTCTACTAGGCATCGTACTTGGTGGTATGGCTGGCTTCGATATGGGTGGTCCATTCAACAAGGTCGCCTTCCTATTCTCTGTGGGCATGATTGCGAGCGGTCAAACTCAATTTATGGGTGCGATGGCGTGTGCAATCCCTGTTGCACCTCTAGGCATGGCACTGGCAACGGCGCTTGGTCGTAAGTTCGACCTGTTCGAAGAATCAGAAACCGAAGCGGGCAAAGCAGCAGGCGCTATGGGTCTGGTTGGTATCTCTGAAGGTGCGATTCCGTTCGCAGCGCAAGATCCAATGTCAGTGATTCCTGCAAACGTACTTGGCTCAATGGTAGCGGCAGTAATGGCGTTCTCATTCGGCATTACCAACAGTGTTGCTCACGGCGGTCCAGTTGTGGCTCTACTTGGCGCGATGAACCACCCAGTACTTGCTCTGATTTGTATGGCAGCTGGCGCAGTAGTTACCGCAGTAACGTGTGTAACTCTGAAGAAAGTTCGCAAAGCGAAAATGATGCAAGCAGCCGCTTAATCACCCCTACCCCCAATGGCTCCTATGGCTTGGGCAATGTCGCCCAAGCCATGATTTTCTCTCATGGTGACACTCTATGTCTGATTTAACGATGTCCGATACACAAACGATTCAAACTCAAGCTAAGCATCCGATGTTTTTCCTGATGAACAACGTGATTCAAAACTACTCTTGGGGCAGTACTACTTCTGTTAACCAACTGTTTGGCATTGAAAACCCAACGGGCGAACCACAAGCAGAAGTATGGATGGGCGCGCATCCAAACGGTTGCTCATTGGTGATGGTAAACGGTGAGGAGACCAAACTCTCTTCACTGATTGCTCAAGACATGAATGCTTTTCTGAGTGAAGAAGTCGCAAACCGTTTTGGTGAACTTCCATACCTGTTTAAAGTGCTTGCCGCTGAGAAAGCGCTGTCGATTCAGGTGCACCCAAACAAGCAACAAGCAGAACTAGGTTTTGCACTGGAAGAAAAACAAGGCATTCCCCTAACCGCTGCAAACCGTAACTACAAAGATCCAAACCACAAACCTGAGTTGGTTTACGCGCTAACCGAATACCAAGCGATGAATGGCTTCCGCCCAACAAGTGAAATCATCAGCTTCTTCTCTGAGCTGGCGATTCCTGAGCTGCAAGACTTGGTGGATGACCTTATCGCAAACCAGACGCCAACAGGCTTGGCGACCTTCTTCTCGGGTCTACTGTCACTAGAGGGAGAACAGAAAGAGATGGCGTTGACGGTGCTATTGGCTCAAGCTCGCATCACCGACTTACCTCTGTTCAACCTTATTCTTGAGCTAGAGAAGCAATACCCTGGCGATATTGGTTTGTTTGCGCCACTTATGCTTAATGTGATTACCCTACAACCGGGTGATGCCATGTTCTTGGATGCAGAAACGCCACACGCTTACTTAAAAGGTACAGGTCTTGAGATCATGGCAAACTCAGACAATGTACTGCGCGCAGGTCTGACACCAAAATACATGGACGTGAAAGAGCTTGTTGCGTGTACACGCTTCAACGAGAAGCCGTTCGACAGCCTATTGCTTGCACCGAATGAAATCGACGATATGTTGGAATACCCAATCCCAGTCGACGATTTCAAATTCGCCATCGTTAAACAAGCTCACCAGCGTACTCTTGACGTTCAAACCGCTGAGATCCTTATGCCTCTGGATAACAAGCTTGTGCTAACTCACGCAAACGGCGAAACATGCGTGGTTGAAAAAGGACAATCTGTTTTCATTCCGGCTTACGCAAAACAGGTCACTTTGGATTGTGAAGGTCGTGTTGTGCGCGCTTACAGTTAGTGAACGCTAATTAAGCTTCCTTCATACTGTTACATTTTATAGTTCAGCCAATAACCGCCGTTATTGGCTTTTGATATTCATTCATCCTAGTTTTATATTGATATATTGGAGAGCTAAATCACACTTAAGCTTGTGTGATACAAAAATATAGTTATTGGATTTTTTTTACTATTTCAGAAAACCGTAACATTAATTAAATTTGCCTCATTACTTCAGTACCAATGAGTCAAAAAATGATTACAGAACTAACAAACGTCAATTTAATTAAAGGCAACCTTCAAGCAAATAATAAAAAAGAAGTCTTTGAAGAGCTAGCGCAAATGCTATTCGAAAATAATCGAATCAGCAGCAGAGAGGCTTTTTTAACCGACATCGAAGCGCGCGAAGCATTAAGCGTAACTTCAATGGACGGCATCGCTTACCCACACGCAAAAAGCAAAGCGGTTACAGAGCCTGCAATCGCTGTTGGCGTAAAGCGCGAAGGCATCGAGTATGGCGACGAAGAGGGAGTCAAACCGACCGTATTCTTCATGATTGCCTCACCAGATAACGGTGCCGACCACCATATTTATGTTCTTCAAGAATTATTCGGTAAATTTAGCGAAGAGTTTATTGAAGATATTCATAACGCAAAAGACGAAAACCAAATACTAAATATTTTAATTAATTCATAAGGCGTGAAATTATGAGTACAATCACAGCTCAAGCTAGTAATAATAGCGATTTCAAAAAAATCCTAAGTACCATGAAAGGTCACCTTTTATTCGGTACTTCTCACATGCTTCCATTTATCGTTGCGGGTGGTGTACTACTGGCGCTAGCGGTAATGGCATCAGGTAAAGGTGCGGTTCCAGCAGACGGTTTATTGGCTGATATTTCTAATATCGGTATTAAAGGTCTGGTGCTGTTCCCAATTATTCTTGGTGGCTTCATCGGTTACTCAATTGCAGACAAACCTGCTCTAGCACCAGCGATGATCTCTTCTGGCATCATGGCTGACATGGGCGGCGGCTTCCTTGGTTGTATCGTAGCGGGTTTCATCGCAGGTGGTGTGGTATTCCAACTTAAGAAGATCCCTCTTTCTGCTAACATGACTGCGTTGGGCGCTTACTTCATCTACCCTCTACTAGGTACGCTTATCTCTGCAGGTATCGTTCTATGGGGTATCGGTGAGCCAATCAAGCTCTTCATGGCGTCTATGAACGAATTCCTAGCTTCTATGGCTGGCGCTTCTAAAGTGGTTCTAGGTACGATTCTTGGTGGTATGACTGCATTCGATATGGGCGGTCCAATCAACAAAGTAGCAACACTATTCGCTCAAACTCAAGTTGATACTCAACCATGGCTAATGGGTGGTGTTGGTATCGCAATCTGTACGCCTCCTCTAGGTATGGCACTAGCAACATTCCTATTCAAGAAGAAGTTCACTAAGCAAGAACAAGAAGCAGGTAAAGCAGCAGCAATCATGGGTTCTATCGGTATCTCTGAAGGTGCTATCCCATTCGCAGCAAACGACCCTGTACGCGTTCTTCCTTCAATCGTTGCTGGTGGTATCGTTGGCTGTGTGTTCGGCTTCCTAACAGACGTACTACTACACGCACCATGGGGCGGTCTAATCACAGCACCTGTATCAAGCAACATCCCAATGTACGTTGTAGGTATCGCACTAGGCTCACTAACAACAGCAGTTATCGTTGGCTTCTGGAAACCAGTTGCTGAAGAAGAAGCAGAAGACGAAATCGTTGAAGCAGCACCTGCACAAGCTCAAGCGACTCCAGCAGCAGGCGAAGGCGAGTACGACATCGTAGCAGTAACATGTTGCCCATCTGGCGTAGCACACACATTCATGGCAGCGAAAGCACTAGAGAAAGCAGGTGCAGCAGCTGGTCTGAAAATCAAAGTAGAAACTCAAGGTCAAAACGGTATCCAGAACCGCATCACTGACCTAGATGTAGCAAACGCGAAGCTGGTTATTCTAGCTCACGATATCCAAGTAAAAGACGCTCACCGCTTTGCAAAAGCAAACGTTGTTGAGTGTTCAACGAAAGAAGCGATGCGTAACGCAGCGACTCTTGTGAAAGCTTAAACCTTAAGCTCCTCCCCCTAAGAGCCCTTTCCCCCAAAGGGCTCTATTTCAAGTTTTTAAGTTTTAGTAATACCCCTGATTTTTTTAATTATATAACCCTACAATTTACAAGGCTTTAAAAATGAAATTCAAACCTTCCCTACTCGCTTGCGCAGTTCTCAGTGGTCTAGTCGGTCTGACTGGCTGTAACGACGACACAACCAACATTTATGAAGGCGGTGAAACCAACCCTGCACTGCCGGATATTCCTGACGGCGGCAAGCCAGTATGTCCTCCAGTTGGCGATGGCGACTGTGATGACAAGCCAAACCCAGAAACACCTGAAATCGACATGGGCGTTCACATCCCGGTAGATTTCGCCGATATGGACGTAACACGCTACGTCAACCCATTCATCGGCACAGGTAACCTAGGCAACACCTACCCTGGTGCAACCACACCACACGGCATGGTGCAGCTTTCTCCAAACAACGGTTCTAACGGCTGGGAATACATTTCAGGCTACTACTACCACGACGCACGTACTTCCGGTTTCTCTCATACCCACCTTTCCGGAGCAGGTGCTGGCGACTTGAACGATATTCTCGTCATGCCAATCAACTCGCGTTCGGATTACATGATTGATGAAGGTTCGGCAACGCTAAACCTAGAAGCGTCTCGCTTCCAACATCGTGACGAACAAGCGACAGCAGGCTACTACAAAGTCGATCTATTGGATTACGACATCAAAGCTGAGTTGACGGCGTCTGATCGCGTTGGTGTTCACCGCTACACCTTCCCTCGTGATGAGAAGTCAGAAATCATCGTTAACACTGGCTTCAAAATTAACTGGGACTACACTTCAGATTCTTACTTGAAATGGGACAAAGACAATAACCGTCTTGAAGGTCACCGTTTCTCAGATGGTTGGGCACCAAGCCAAAAAGAATTCTTCGTGATGGAATTCGACCAACCAATCAAAAACGTTCGCTTTGCTTACTACGATAAAGAGCAAGGTCGTTACATGGACGTGCCAGAAGGCATTACGGAAATCGGTAACGAAACACGTGGCAAGTATCAATACGCACGCGCTTACGTTGAGTTCGACACATCCAAAGACGGCTTAACGGTTGAAGCGAAATTGGCGCTATCAAACGTTGAAATCGGCGAGAATGGCAAGTCTGGTGCTTCTCTTAACATGACAGAAGTTGCGGGCATGAACTTCGACCAAGTACGCGAAGCGGCAACGAAGAAATGGGAAGACGAACTCGGCAAGATCCAAGTCTCTGGCGACGAAGATTACAAACAGACCTTCTACACCGCGATGTACCACTCGTACCTAGGTCAAACCATTCACTCTGACTTAGATGGTCGCTACCGCCAAGTTCACCAAGGTCGTAACGCTTACCCAGATGGCAACACACCTTGGGGCGATAAGATTGATACGCTGAAAGAGTCGATCCGCACTGCCGATGCTAACAAAGATGGCAAAGCAGACTTCACGCGCTACGACACTTTCTCGTTATGGGATACCTACCGCGCAGTTCAACCGCTGTCTTCGATTCTTGAGCCAGACCGCTTAGCAGACGTTGTGCTGTCTATGCTGTCTTACGCCGAAGAAGAATGGGTAGATGACAAAGGCAACGTGCGCAAAGGTCGCCTGCCTGAGTGGACATTCAAAGGCAACGAAACAGGCATGATGATGGGTATGCACTCAACGCCTGTGATTCACGATGTGTTGTCGAAAGGCTCACTAGAAAAACGCATGATCGATCTTGGCTTCACAGAAGCAGAGCGCAAAGACGTTAAAGAACGTTTAGTTGAAGCGATGATCACAGACGCACGCGCCGCAACGAGCCAAGGCGTAGCATGGATCAAAGAGTACGAAGAACAAGGTTACGTGCCAGCGCAATTACACGATACTCCACCAGATTCTTACGGCGGTCACTCACCATTTAAAGATTCTTGGACAGCATCTTACTCGCTTGAATACTCAATGAACGACTGGGCAATCGCGCAATCGATCAAAGAAGTATTTGGTGAAGAAGATTCACGCTACACCGAGTTCGCTAACCGTTCTAAAAACTGGCAAGCGCAATTCGACTTCGGTGGTAAGCAATACCAAGGTTGGTTCAAAGCCCGTGACTACGATGGCGAGTTTATCGATGCAGGTTGGGTAGACCCAATCACTGGTCGCGCGGTTGGTAAAGACTGGCGTCCAGACATGTTTAACTGGGCATTCTCTGAATCGAATGGCTGGCAATACTCGTTCAGTGTTCAGCACGACATTCATGGCTTGATTGACCTGATGACACGCTTCGACAAGACACAAAACCCTGAAGCAGAACGCGGTGACTTGTTCGCAGCTCGCTTGGATGAGTACTGGTCAACCTACCCAGATCGCAACGCAGGCGACAACCAATTCCCAGTGTTCAACACAGGTAACGTTGGTCAGCACGTTCAAGGTAACGAACCAGATATCCACGTTCCGTACTTGTACAACTACGTCGGTCAACCTTGGAAAGGTCAGGCAGCCATCGCCGCAGCAACCAACATTTGCTACAAGAACACCGCTGACGGCATTTGTGGTAACGACGACTTCGGTACGCTCTCTGCGTGGTTCGTGTTCCGTGCACTTGGCTTCTACCCAGTGAACGCTTCTTCTGGCATCTACGAAATCGGTACTCCGCTGTTTGAAAGCGCGTCTATCGATGTCGGCAACAACCAGAAGTTCACGGTGACCGCGAAGAACGTTAGCCGCGAAAACATCTTCATTCAATCGGCTCGCTACAACGGCAAAGACTTCAACCGCACTTACCTGACTCATGACGAAATCATGTACGGCGGTGAGTTGGAGTTCGTGATGGGCGACAAACCAAATCAACGTTGGGGCTCTCTAGAGCAAGATCTTCCACCAGCACAAGGCATCGGTGAGTTCTTGCATGAAGACGAGATGCCAGCAGGTTCTCGTTAATCCCAATAGTGACAACTCAGCCGGGGGAGCGCATCTCCCGGCTATCCCTACAAGAAAATTTTATAAGCAGTCCCTTATAAACAGTCTCTTATAAACACTTTTTATATACGAATAACGACAAAACGGTATGCACATGTTTAAACGTAATCTTATCTCTTTGGCTATCCTGGTTGGTCTGACGGGTGGCTTGGCTGGCTGTAACAGCGACAACGATTCTTCCTCTTCACTGCCGGGTGATCCAATTGTTGATCTTGCGGTGTTGAAATACGTCGATCCTATGATCGGCACAGCAGCTTCTGGTCATACGTTCCCGGGCGCGACGGTACCGGCAGGTATGGTTCAGCTGTCTCCAGATACTTTCATCGGCTCTAACACAGACCATGAATCAGGGCTTAACCCTTGGCACTCAGCTTCTGGCTACTGGGATTCATCTAACTACGAAACTGGCGAAGTATTTAACACCGACGTTCCGCTGTACGGCTTCTCCCATACTCACCTTTCAGGTACAGGCGCAACGGACTTAGGCGACATCTTGGTTCTGCCATACGCAGACATGGCGAACACACAGCTGAACTCTTTCGACAAAGCCAATGAAGAAGCAAGCGCAGGCTACTACAAAACCAAGCTGAACCAAGGCCAAATCGAAGTAGAACTGAGCGCAACCAAACGCGTTGGCTTGCACAAATACACCTTTGCTGATGGCGCTGACCGTAACGTGAAGTTCGATTTGGGTCATACCCTAATTAACAACAACGGCAAATCTTTGAAGAACAAAGTAGAAGTGGTGGACGAATACACCATTCGCGGTCGTAAAACCTCAACTGGCTGGTTCCAAGGGCAAGATCACCAAGGTCAGGACATCTTCTTCTACGCGAAATTCAACCAACCAATCGCCAAAGCAATGTTGGGCGAACAAGATCTAGAACCAACTCGCGAAATGCGCAATGGCGCGGTTTACTCAGGCGATGATCTGACGGCTTACCTAAACTTCGGCACAGGCGAAGAGCCAATTGAAATCCGCGTGGGTATCTCTCCAGTTAACTGGCAAGGTGCGCAGAAAAACTTAGAAGCGGAAGCACCAAGTTTCGACCTAGCAAAAGTAAAAGAAGACGCAGAATACGCGTGGGCTGAGAAGCTGGCGAAAATCAAAGTAGAAGGCGGCACAGACGCAGAGAAAACCAACTTCTACACTGGCATGTACCACATGATGATCGCGCCAATCGAGTTCTACGATGTGGATGGTCAATACGTGGATATGCTTGGCACAGTGCGCACACTGAAAGATGGCGACACACCAAACTACTCAATTTACTCAACGTGGGATACGTTCCGCGCGGTTCACCCAATGTGGACCATCATCGACCCAGACCAAGCAACGCTATACGTGAAAGACTTGATTCGTAAATCCAACGACGAGTTTGGTCTATTGCCGAAATGGGAAGGTCACGGCTCAGAAACCGGCACCATGATCGGCTACCCATCGGCAGCGATTCTTGGCGATGCCGTAACCAAAGGCTTGATTGATGCAGAGCAAGCTTACACCGCATCAGTAAAATCAGCACGCTACACACCGCATGAGTACCCACAGATTCATGACGACATCCTAAGCTCACTCATGGCAGGTCAGTTGAACTACCACGAGAAAGAACAGTGTGTTCGTTACCCGAACTGGAACTCAGTGTCGTACTCGTTGGAATTCTCATTCTACGATTGGACGATCGCAGAAATGGCGAAAGCCGCTGGCGATATGGAAGCGTATGAAGAGTTCAAAGCTCGTTCTTACAACTCTTTGAAACACTGGGATGCAAAAGCAGGTAACGCAGACGGCACGGGCTTCTTTGTACCGACAGAACTGAAAGAAGGTGACCCATGTGCAATGAAATACGCTTCAACTGATTTCGACCCTTACAAATCTGACGCGTTCTACTACACAGAAGGTAACGCGTGGCAGTGGCAATGGGCGTTCATGCAAGACTTAGACAAGCTGACTGAAATCATGGGCGGCACTCAAGGTTTGAACGACAAACTGAACAACCTATTTACTGCCGATCCAAATGGCGGCGAAGCGCACCAAGACATGACAGGCTACATCGGTCAGTACATTCACGGCAACGAACCTTCGCACCACGTCATCTACTTGTACAACCGTACTGAAGAGTCTTACAAGGCGCAGGAATACCTAGACCAAGTTTACGACCAGTTCTACAAACCGACGCCAGACGGCATCATCGGTAACGAAGACGTAGGTCAAATGTCGGCGTGGTACTTGATGTCAGCACTGGGCTTCTACCAAATCTCGCCAACCGATCCAACCTACAGCATCGGTCGTCCAATCTTCGACAAAGCGACGGTAGACATTGGCTCTGGCACCTTCACGGTAACGGCTGAGAACAACGGTCCAGACAACATGTACATCAAAGAAGTAACCATCAACGGTAAGCCTCTGGATGTGTACAACACCTTCCAGCACAGCGAATTCAAAGCAGGCGGCGAACTGCACTTCGTGATGACAGCTGACAAGTCTGAAGCAATGCAAGCCAACCTAGGCGAATAATGATTTTGAGGGGACCTCGTGTCCCCTTTTCTCGTGGAATAAAAACAATGAAACTAAAAAGAACCCTACTCTCTACCGCAGTGTTAACCGCCATGCTTGGTCTTGCTGGTTGTGGCAGCGACTCTGACCCAGAAACTCCGGTTATCTCTACCCCTACTTTGGAATTCGTTGATACCTTGATCGGCACTAAAGGTCTTGGCAACGTTAACCCTTCTCCAGTTATGCCAGAAGGTATGATTCAACCTTCACCAGATAACTTCGATCCAAACGGTTGGAATGGCAAAGGCTCGCCTGTTGAATACGATCCTGTGCACAGCCTGCTTTCTGGCTTCTCAATGACCCATATCTCCGGCGCAGGTAAAGGTGACCTAAACGACTTCGCTTTCTTGCCATACACAGGTTTCAATACTGATGCTGTGACCATGGATAAAAGCTCAGAAGTGGCAGAAGTTGGTTACTACTCGGTTGATCTTGTAGAAACCGGCGTAAAAGCTGAACTGTCTGCAACCGACCGCGTGGCGTTCCAACGTTACACCTTCATGCCGGGTGAAGATCGTAAAGTGCGTATCGACCTGCAACACGAACTGTTGGAGCAATACGGCAACCACTCTCGCAGCATCTATTACAAGCGCGTTAATGACACCACAGTCGTAGGCGCGCGTACCTCAAACGAATGGGGTCAATGGCAAACCGTGTTCTTCGCGGCAGAATTCTCTGATCCAATCATTGAAGAGAACCTGTACACCAAGCTGGCTTCTGAGAGCAAACTGACTCCAACTGACGCTACCGAAGTCGGCTTGGAAGATTACCGTGGTTACGCAGAGCACAAACCAATGCCGGGCGAACCAGAACCTGATCCAGAACGTTTGGCGAAACGCGCAAACGATGTCCTGACGCATTTGAACTTTGGTAAGAGCGATGAGCCATTGGTGGTCAAAGTAGCGATTTCTGGCACTGGCGTTGACGGCGCACTGAAAAACCTAGAAGCGGACACCAACGGCTGGGATTTCGACAACGTCGTACAACAAAACCGCGTGGCTTGGGAAAACATCCTTGGCGAGTTTGAACTGGAAGGCGGCAACAAAGCTGACAAAACCATGTTCTACACCTCGCTCTACCGTACGTTTGTTGCCCCATTCCTATACCAAGACGTGGATGGCAAATACCGTGGCATGGATGGCAAAGTGCACCAAGCAGAAGACGGCTTAGTGAACTACTCAGTGTACTCAATGTGGGATACCTTCCGCGCCGCACACCCACTGAAAACCATCATAGATAAAGACCGCGCGATTGAACACGCACGCGATCTATTGAACAAATACCAAACAGGTGGTGTGCTGCCAAAATGGGAACTGCACTCGGATTACACTGGTGAAATGGTCGGTCATCCTGCGGTCTCGGTTATTGCCGATATCATGGTCAAACACCCAGAAGCCTTTACTGCTGCCGAGTTTGATTTGGCGTTGAAAGCCGCTGACGAAACGGTCAACTTCAACCTTGATAAAACCGAAAGCTGGGTGCCTTACCAAGACGCGTGGAACGGTGACAAACGCTTCACGGTCATGACGCGTCACAACGACTACCAAGAAGGCGTCGGCTTTATTCCAGCCAACACCAAATGGGCGCCGGATTCAGGCGATAAACCGGGTTACGTGGAAGGCTTGAAAGTCGACAAATACGACGAGCTCGTGAACGAATCGGTGTCTTACGGTCTTGAGAACGCTTACTACGACTGGTGTATCGCTCAGATCGCTAAACTTGCGGGCAACGACCAGCAGTACGACCGCTACATGGCGCGCTCTGAATCGTTCAAGAACTACTTCGATTACAACCCAGAACAATACGGCAAACTGCAAGACACCAAAGGCAACGCATTGGGTGCAACGGGCTTTATGCGTCCGGCTTACATGAACAGCGGTAGCAAGGTTTGGGCAAACAACCTGAAAGCCGAATGTTTGGACGAGAACATGGCGCTGTCTATCCCTGACGGTATGGACTACAACGCGTGTAAAGACCGCAAAGCACTCAATGAAAGTGACGTGTTCTGGCCTTACCGCGCCGAGCACCGTGCTGAAGACTTCACCGAAGGCAATACATGGCAATGGACATGGTTTGCACCGCACAACTTGAACGGTCTGGCTAACGTGATGAGTGGCGAGCACATCGACCGTACTGACTTCTCTCTTCCTGAAGACGTAACCGAACAAGGCAAAGCGGCATTCCTCGCTAACTTAAATGCGCTGTTTAATGCGGACTCCAACGCCGATACGAGCCAATCACACGACATGTCGGGTTACATCGGTCAGTTCGTGATGGGTAACGAGCCTGATCACCACGTGCCTTACCTCTACAACTGGACGGCAGAGCCTTGGAAGACACAAGAAATTGTCGATCAAGCGATGAACGAGTTCTACCACCCAACCCATGAAGGTCTGATTGGTAACGAAGACGTTGGTCAAATGTCGGCGTGGTACGTGATGTCTGCATTGGGCTTCTACCAAGTCACACCGGGCGAAGCAAGTTACACCATTGGTCGTCCTCTGTTCGACAAAGCCGTGATTCCAGTCGCGGACGGTAAATTCACCATCACCTCAGAAAACAACAGCCAAGAGAGCATCTACGTGAAGTCGGTGACCATCAACGGCAAACAATTGAGTGACAACTTCAGCTTCGCGCACAGCGATTTGAAAGACGGTGGTGAACTGCATTTCGTCATGACTTCAGACAAATCTGAAGCGATGAAAGCGCAATAACCGACACCTATCCAAATAACGAAAGGGGGCATCGAGCCCCCTAAAAAACTTCACTTCAGTGGAACCATAAAAATGAAACTAAAAAGAACCCTTATCTCTACCGCTATACTCGCTGCCATGTTTGGTCTTGCTGGCTGTAACAGTGACGACGACAACAGCAAATCTGGTACTCCTTCCCTCGACACCACACTAACTCAATACGTCAATCCATTGATCGGTACAGGCGCAGATGGCCACACCTTCCCGGGGGCGGTTGTGCCTTACGGTTTAGTGCAACTTTCTCCTGATACCGAAATGGAAGGCTGGGGCTCTGCCGCCGGTTACTTCGACCACGGCAAGCTGACTGAAATCCCAGTGTATGGCTTCTCCCACACTCACCTTTCAGGCACAGGCATTACCGACCTTGGTGACATCTTAGTTCTGCCTTTCACCAAGAAAGAAAACGCCGTTTTCAACACCTTCGATAAAGACAACGAAACCGCAGAAGCAGGCTACTACGCGGTTGAACTGAACAAAGGCGAAATCAAAGCGGAACTAACTACCACGCAACGTGTTGGCTTCCACCGCTACACCTTCAAAGAAGGCACTACGCCACACATCAAGTTCGATTTAGACCACACCCTCAACAAAGGTCACTTCAACAACCGCACTATGAAGGGTGATTTAGAGTTCATCGATGCTTACACCATTCGCGGTTTACGTAGCTCGAACGGTTGGGCGAACAACCAACACGTCTACTTCTACGCCACCTTCAACCAACCTATCGTCAAAGCCATTGCTCTAGTTGACGGCGCAGAAACGGAAATCGATGTAAACAACGACAACATCGACGCAGTGAAAACCATCGCTTACCTAGAATTCGCACCATCATCAACACCGCTAGAAATCCAAGTAGGCTTGTCACCAACAGGCACAGAAGGTGCAGAGAAAAACCTAGAAGCAGAAGCGAAAGACGTGTCATTTGATACTGCGCGCGCTCAAGCCAACGACGCATGGCACCAAGAGCTTAGCCGCATGATGGTATCTGGCGGCACGGAAGATCAGAAAGAGATCTTCTACACCGCGCTTTACCACGCCTCTATCGCGCCAATGATTTTCCAAGATGTCGACGGCCAATACCCTGCGATGCGTACTCGCATTCAAAAAGACGCGGGCGACACACCAAACTACTCTGTGTACTCCATGTGGGATACCTTCCGCGCTGCACATCCACTGAAAACCATCATCGATCCGGAACGTGCCGAAGAGTTTGCCAACGACCTGATTCGTAAATACGAAGACGGTGGCATCTTGCCGAAATGGGAACTGCACAGCCATTACACGGGCACGATGATCGGCTTCCCTGCGGTCTCTATCATTGCTGACGCGATGGCGAAAGGTTTAGACATCGACCCACAACTGGCCAAAGAAGCGGCTGAGTTTACGGTGCGTTACCACGAGGCATCTGAATTCCCAGATTGGACGGAAGACAACAACATCGGCGCAGCAAACGTTGTGCAAGTGAAGGTGTACGAAGAAAACGGCTTTGTTCATCACGGTTACTGGAACAGTGCGTCTTACACGCTTGAGTTTGCATATGGCGACTGGGCAATGGCAGAAATCGCGCGCATGGCTGGCGATGTAAAACTGCAAGAAGAGTTTATGACTCGTGCCGACAACTGGCTTAACCATTGGGATGCAGAGACAGGCTTCTTACGTCCGAAAAACCACCCGCTAAGCTCATCACCAAACAAACCGCCTTTGGAGTTCAACCAACCAATTGATGAAGAGCGTTTGGATGAGTGTGAAATGGTTGAGTGGCCAGAAGGCTCTGGCGTAATGAAAGAGAAATGCCCACTGCTGCCATTTGACCCTTACTACGTGGACGAGTTTGCCTACACCGAAGGGAACGCGTGGCAATGGAAGTTCCAACCAATGCACGATTTCAACCGTCTGAAACAAGAAATCTACCAAGCAGACTTGGCGCAAGGCAAAGACACCACGCCAGAGAAAGCGTTCCGTGAAGACTTGGACGAGCTATTCAACGCGCGTTCTTCAAACACTGGTGAAGAACTGCCAGACCTAACGGGTTACATCGGTCAGTACATGCACGGTAACGAGCCATCGCACCACATTCCTTACCTATATGCGCTAACCGATGAGCCATGGAAAGCGCAAGAGTACCTAGACCGCATCATGTCAGAGATGTACACCAGCGAGCCAACTGGCTTGATTGGTAACGAAGACGTAGGTCAGATGAGCTCTTGGTACTTGATGTCGGCAATGGGCTTCTACCAAGTGACGCCTGCAGATCCGGTCTACACCATCGGTCGCCCTATGTTTGATGAAATCACCATTCCAGTGGAAGGCGGCGAGCTTCACTTCGTCATGACGGGTGACAAGCAAGAAGCGCTTCAAGCTCAGTAACGTTTTATGTAATTCGTGTTTAAAAAAACAAGCAGATAGATTAACTCAGTGGCAGGAAGTGACGCGCTTCCTGCCTAAGGAATCAAGATTATGAACTTTACGAAAACCGCTATCGCCACCGCTGTGATTGCAAGTGTTATTGGTTTGGCTGGCTGCAACGATGACGACGATAACACCTCACCAAGCGTCGATACTTCCAACCTAAAATACGTCGACCCATTCATTGGTACCGGCTTTAACGGACACACCTTCCCGGGTCCTGTTGTGCCAGAAGGCATGGTGCAACTTTCTCCAGATACCGAGCTGATCGGCTGGCACTCTTCATCAGGTTACCACTTCGATAAAAAGACTCTATTTGGCTTTTCACACACTCACCTATCCGGCACGGGTATGGGCGGCTTAGGTGACATTCTGTTCCTGCCGTTTACCGAAGATAAAGCTAAATACATCGAAGACAGCGACGACTACCGCGAAGCGATTTCAGTCAAGATGGACAAAACCTCAGAAGTGGCAGAAGCGGGTTACTACTCTGTGAAGATTGCTGAGAACGGTATCAAAGCTGAGCTTACAGCTTCTGAACGTGTCGGCTTCCATCGTTACACCTACCCCCAAGGTCAACCACAACGTCTAAAGATAGACCTCAACTCCATCCTAAATAGTGACTGGGGTTCGACCTCTCTGCGCAACAAACTGACGGTGAGCGAAGACGGTCATACCATCACGGGCGAGCGCGATGCAGCGCACTTCTCTGGTTGGGCGAAAAACCAAAAAATCTTCTTCTATGCGACTTTCGATAAGAAGATCAAAGACGTCTACATCCTTGCCAATGGCGAACCTGTTGACGGCCTAACGGCAGAGCACGTTTCTGAATTGATTTACGATGACCAAGGTAATCCAGTTAAGCGTGTCAAAGCGGACGTCACTGCCTACATCGAATTTGAAGATGAAGGCTCACAAGAGTTGAATGCGCAAGTGGCGTTATCTGCGGTTGACCCACAAGGCGCAGAAAACAACTACGATGCCGAAGCGAATGTCTCTTTCGATACTGCGCGTAACAATGCACGCGAGAAATGGGCTAAAGCACTCAACTTCTCAATTGAAGGGGGCACGGAAGATCAGAAAGAGATCTTCTACACTGCGCTTTACCACACCAAGATTGCGCCTATGGTGCATCAAGACGTGGATGGTCGATTCCGTGGCATGGGCAAAGGCTCAATTCGTGAAGGCGAAGGGGAATACTCCATCGCTTACGGTCAAGCAACAGAAGAACAGCCAAACTTCTCGGTTTACTCTCTATGGGATACCCAACGCGCGTTACACCCACTAAAAACCATCACAGAGCCAACTCGAGCGGTGCAATACGCGAAGAACCTAGTTCAGAAGTACACTGAAAGCGGCTTGCTGCCGAAGTGGGAGCACTTAGGTGACGAAACAGGCACCATGGTTGGCTACCCAGCGGTAGCAGTGATTGCGGATGCGATGACCAAATTCCCGGAAGAGTTTACTCAACAAGAGAAAGAGCTGGCGCTGAAAGCCGCGATCGACTCTTCGACTTACGACAACTACCCGGCACTGCAAGCCGATTGGGATCAAGGCGTATTGGATCGCACTTTAACCAAGCACATCGATTACATTGAGAAAAACGGCTTCACGCCTGCCATCCAACGTGTCGATGGTGAACCAGTCTTTGAAGACTACACGGTTGAGTCTGTTTCTTACGGTCTGGAAAACGCGTTCTACGATTGGGCTATCGCACAAATTGCCAAAGCAGCCGGTGATACTAAAGCGGAAGAGCAATACCTTGAACGCTCAAAAGGCTACAAAAAATACTTCGATTACAACCCAACAGAATACGCAGAACATGGAGTGACGGGCTTTATGCGCCCAGTGATGATTGATGAAACCTTCATGACGCCATTCGACCCATACGGTACGGAACACGAGACAGGCAACTACACCGAAGGTAACGCGTGGCAGTGGACTTGGTTTGTACCGCATGACATCGCGGGCTTAAAAACCATCATGGGTGGCGATGCTGAGTTCCAGAAGAACCTAGAAGCAACCTTCACCGCAGAAAGCCAAGGTACAGAAACACCGGATATGTCTGGTTTGATTGGTCAAGTTGCGTTTGGTAACGAGCCTTCGCACCACATTCCTTACCTATTCAACTGGACCGCAGAACCTTGGAAGACACAACAAGTCGTCGACCACATTCTGGATGACATGTATTTCGCTGCGCCAGAAGGCGTCATTGGTAACGAAGACGTGGGCGCCATGTCCGCTTGGTATGTGATGTCTGCATTAGGCTTCTACCAAGTGAACGCTGCAGAACCTATTTACACTGTGGGTCGTCCGCTATTCGACAAAGCCGTGATTCCGGTGAAAGGTGGCACGTTCACCATCACTACAGAGAACAACGCCGATGACAACATGTACATCAAGTCTGTCACCATCAATGGCAAAGCTTTGGATAAAGGTTTCTTCTTCGACCATTCAGAGTTCAAACCGGGTGGTGAGTTGCACTTCTTGATGACGGGCGAGCAATCTGAAGCGATGAAAGCGCCTCAATAAGCTTCACTTGAAATGTATTCCTCAGGCTAAAATAGCTTGAGGAATACAGGGGGATTTGATGTGATGAACGTATCTCCTATCTAGCTTCGTTGCGCCAAACTAATGGCGCACTTAGTATGAGTAGAAGTAACGGACAGCGTGTTGACAAAATCGGTCGAACCTTTCCAATGCTGAATTCTGCGATTTGATCTCATATGTAGATAGTTCAAGTCTCAACTCTATCTTAATGCACTTAGTAGCTTTGATGTGATCTTCGCACCTCCCTTCTAGCACCGTTGTACCAAACTAATGGTGCAACCAGTAAGAACAGGAGTAATCATCATGTCTATTAACGTTGTCGCATCGATATAACCAAAAACCTCTTTCAAGTATGCGTGTTGAGTGCTTTGATAATGGCGTATGCCTCCCCAACTTGTACGTTGTAATTTCGAAGCGTGAGTGAAGCGCCTAGTAGTTGTTTTACGCGATACATAGCGGTCTCCGACGATGAAGGCCTGTGGTAACCATACTTTCGTTCCCACTTTTTTCGAACCATAGAGCTTTTGGTAAGAAAACAACTTCTCAATGTTTCACCTGAGCATAATCGCACCGTCAGCAATATTAATTATGTGTTAGTTAAATTGGTCAAGAGCGGTTCAACTTCAGTTGCAGTCGAAATATTGGAATCAATCTTAACTGTAGGTATGGAAGTCACGGACTTAGGTTATTTATCTAATGAGTTACTGAGCAAACATCGAGATTTACTTAACCACCTAATTACAAGGTGGTTCAAACCCTAGGTAAAAACCAATAACAACTTTGCTGTAACAATCAACTAATTGAGTAAGCCAAGGCCGGCCCAATGACTTGCAATGCTCTTCATGTACAACAAAGCGTTCCACCACCGTATGATCTATTTCTACCCTCTCAAAGACGTAAAAACTCAACATCTTTTTCCCCATCCGACGAAACTCTATTTTCACGACTCGCTCCCCCTTCTCCGCGGTCAGTAATTCGAAAGGGGCCTTCTTTTTAACCCGTTTCCGAAGGGATTCATAAGTTGGGTATTTGTACTTCGTTCCATTGTTCAGATTATGCTGACGTAATTGCCTTCGCACGCGCTTGTAGGCCCTTCTGATACGCGCTTTTCGCCCAAAGATAACTTTTTCTACAGCTTGTTTCATCAAAGCATCAACGAATGTTAGTTCTAGACTTTACTATTACCCTTATCTTTATTCCTTGGATCTATATGATCAGATACTCTGAAAACCAACCACCGGTGTATTGATATTGCACTTGGAATAATCCTGTCATATAACCGTTGTAGTACAACACGATGTGGTTCAATAGTCTTTGGAATGATTTTTCGCACTTACAGTGCTAAATAACGAAGAATGCTTAGACGAAAAGTAATTTGAGTGGCTATATTGTCAGGAAATGCAGATATATCTCGATATGTTTCTTCATCAACATCGCTGGTATCGACACCCTCTCATTTGGCTCAGGCTTTTCTTGCTGAAGTGCCGACTTCCGATGAAAACTCGAGAACGATTTCTTAGGCATAACAACCCAATTCAGATTCGAGAGGAGGTGAGGTCTCTAAGCTTGTTTTCAGTAGGCTTCGAGAGAGCAAATCACACAGGAATGGAAATATTTTTCTTCCATTTAGACAGAGGTGATGTCCTAAACTTTTCGCTGTTTGGGTACCATTCAGTTTTAACATCGTAAGGAGAGTTTGGTGAAAGTGGTTCGGTTATCTCTTGAGGAATATCGATGCAAAAGTTTAAGGTTGCTAGAGATAACCTCATCCAGTATTTCTTCCTCTGTAACCAGTTCTAGCTCCAAACCTAACGCAAACGCAAACGCGCCTTGTACTTTTGCTTCCCATTCACATTGAAATGCCGATTTTGAACTCTCCATATCGGATTTTACTTCATACAGCGTATATTCACCGGTATCAAACTGATACTAGAAAGTCTGGAACATAGGTATGGGTTTTGCTATTGAAGCAGTATCGGCTAGGAGCAAAAACGAACGATGCTAAGCTCGAAATCAAAATGATAACAAGCGGCACATTCTAAAATGATTCTACCGTGACTCTTTTTCCCATCTTAGCACTGACGTAACGGTGTATGTTTTTCACGTGATTTAGTTTAGTTTCGAGCAGGAGTGTCAAACGCAGTTTCAAGTTAAAGCAGGCTGGCTGTAGAAGGGGAAGGTAAAGCAGACATAAAACTGCCTCTTCAAAAATGTCATAAACTTAAAAAGCAATAGACTTATGAAGAGGCAATATCAAATTATGGTTGCACCAAGTATCAATATATGGTTGCTTTTACACTTTTTACATTCAGTCGATTTACTCTTTACCGAACACGTTGTTCTCTTGTTCTTGAACGCGGATGAATGTAGTACGCTTGGTTAGCTCTTTAAGCTTTGCTGCACCCACGTATGTACAAGTTGAGCGAACGCCGCCAAGGATGTCTTGAATAGTGCCGTGAACGCTACCACGGTATGGCAATAATACGGTTTTACCTTCGGCCGCACGGTAGCCAGCGACACCACCTGAGTGCTTATCCATCGCGCTCTTCGACGACATGCCATAGAATTTCATGAACTTCTCGCCGTCTTTCTCGATCACTTCGCCGCCTGACTCTTCGTGACCCGCTAGCATCCCACCTAGCATTACGAAATCCGCGCCACCACCGAATGCTTTCGCTACGTCACCCGCACAAGAACAGCCACCGTCACCGACGATCATGCCACCAAGGCCGTGCGCTGCATCACCACACTCGATGATTGCAGAAAGCTGCGGGTAACCAACACCCGTTTTTACACGAGTTGTACATACAGAGCCTGGGCCGATACCCACTTTAACGATGTCTGCACCAGCTAGGATTAGCTCTTCACACATATCACCAGTAACCACGTTGCCTGCAGAAATGACCTTGTCTGGGAACTCTGCTCGCACGCGTTCAACATACTCGACCAAATGCTCTGAGTAACCATTTGCAATGTCGATACAAATGAAAATAAATTCATCTGAAAGCGCCATGATGTCTTTGGTTTTTTGGAAGTCTGCATCAGATGTTCCCGTAGACACCATAACGTTATTCATGGTTACTTTATCTGCTGATTTAGCAAACTCAGCCCAATCTTCTACCGTGTAATGTTTGTGAACAGCGGTCATTACACCATGCTCAGCCAGCGCTTTAGCCATTGCAAAGCTACCAACCGAATCCATGTTTGCTGCGATTACTGGCACACCAGACCATTGACGACCACTATGCTTGAATGTAAAATCGCGGGTTAAATTTACTTGAGAACGGCTCTTAAGGGTAGAACGTTTCGGGCGAAACAGTACATCTTTAAAACCTAACTTAAGTTCTTGTTCGATACGCATTGTGTAATTCCTTGATTCATATGTATATGTGTCATTTCAGAGTGCGTAGTGACTTCGTTGGCAGACGAGTTCACTGTTCTTCGGACACAAAAAAACCGGAGCGTTGGCAGACGCTCCGGTTTTCAGCATTATAGGCTGTGATTTATTTCCTACAAGTCTGATATTTGAATTTTTTTTGTGATACCATCTGGAAAATCGCATATCAAAAACGCTCCCCAAGTCACCAAAACCTCTTATTATTTATAACTATCAACAACTTGAGAAAGCACTTAAGTTAACCCATTGCGCAAACCTTTGCGTCATATCTTAAAAATTAAAACGCATCACCTCTCAAATCTGCCTAAAACTCAATCACCTAATACTAAGATGCCCTGCTAATTCGTAAAAAAGTACTCAAAAAAATCGACCAATTTTCTCAGCAATGCATGAAATCTAATTAATTTCGATAGAGCTCTTGGGTGATAGCGGTACGAAGAGTGCTAACGACATCACTTGCCAAAAGACCAATTTGACCATTCTGACTCACGTTTATATCAGCAGCATGACTGTGAAGTACCACACCTAAACGTGCGGCAACAGAAATTGGTAAACCTTTGGCTAGTAATGCACCAATGACTCCAGATAACACATCTCCCATTCCCCCCGTCGCCATTCCGGCGTTACCCGCTAGACAGACGTACATTCTCGTTCCATCGTAAATAAGCGTCCCCGCGCCTTTTAAAACCACTACACCGCCATAACGCTCTTGCAGTTGTCTTGCAGCAGAGTATCGGTCACTTTCTATTTGTTGAATGGTTACATTTAGTAGTCGAGCTGCCTCTCCAGGATGCGGCGTGATCACTCGATGGTTGTCGCACACTAGAGTGCCATCGCATCGCTGGCTCAGCATCGCTAGAATATTGAGGCCATCAGCATCAACAACTTTAGGTTTCTGCTCTTGAGCCAGATATTGATAGGCTTGATAAGCCCACTCATCATCTCCAAAGCCAGGACCAAACACTAATACGTCAGCCCAGCGTATGCGTTTAGTTAAGTCGTTCTCAGTATCCCTGAGCAAGTCAGTGGTGATGCTCTGGCTCATTACTTCTGGGCAACCAACCTGCAGTGGAATAAGGCTACTCGTGTGAGTAATTGCGGCAGTTAAACCCGCTCCGGTTCTAATCGCTGCGGAGGAACATAAACGAATCGCCCCAGACATCCCTTGGTTGCCACCAACACAAAGCAACTTCCCGTTGTCACCTTTATGGACCGTTGAATTTGGCTTGGGCATTAATCTTGAAACAACCTGATGATCAATACCTAATGCACTTTCTACTTCGATAGTATCAAACTTAGTATTGACGCCTAAACCACAAAAGTAGAGCTCGCCAACTCGATCTCTCGCTTGTCCAGTGCATAAGCCTTGCTTAACCCCAATGAAGGTTACAGTATGCTCGGCACGAATAGCATCGCCTAAAATAGCACCTGTATTTGCACACAGCCCGGAAGGAATATCGACTGCTATCACTGGGGTGTGAATTTGATTGATTTGCTCAATGTAGCGACGATACTCCGAACGAACCTCACCGCTTAAACCAGTGCCTAACATGGCATCGATGATCACATCTGCTTCTAGCAATGCGGTATTCCATTCATCCCAATCATTGTTAACACCGTCGATTGACTGCCAGTCTTGGTATGCGCGCAAAGCATCACCTTTTAGCACAGATACATCACCAATTTGGAAAACATGTACATTGAGTTGAGCTTGTTTCGCAAGAGATGCAAATACGTAACCATCGCCACCGTTATTCCCTTTACCGCAAATCACTAAGATATTTTTTGATTTAGGATACAGATGTAAAAAGCGCTCATACAGGGCCATACCAGCGCGTTGCATTAAGCTATACATAGAAACACCAGCCATTTGCGCAGCCAGCGTTTCACCGTTTTTTACTTGCTCTGCGGTGTAGAGTTTTAGAGCGAGATTAAAGTCCATATTCACGTTCTACGCATTGGGAAACACAACTATAAGTATACAAAAAAGCCAAGGCGGACCTTGGCTTTTGAGAAAGTTTTTTATCGCTATTGATTCTGAGACATCAGAGCTTCAGCCGTCGCGTCTTGTATAGACAAAAACAACGAGTTGATTTTTCCAGTCGGTGTGCGCATTGGGTTCAACGTAACATTCTGGTACATAAACTCCGCTTGCTGCGTAACTGGTCGAACATTGCGACAGCAGAATAAGTAAGGTCGTTGTCGCCATGTGATGAAGCTGCGACAGCCTAGGTCATACACTGGTTTTGTTTTTAATTTAAACCACTCCTGTGGGATTTCAGGGAAGATATCAAATATAGAACGACCTATCGCATCATGAGACTGCAAACCACTGTGATGAGTCATAAACCCATTCCAGACCTGTACATTGTAATCTCGATCAATGACCACTAAGCCCATGTCGACGTTTTGTACCATATCCACCATCCAATGGAATTGTTCAAACTCTGCTGGCATATTCAACATTAGAACTCCTCCATTAGATAAGACAGTTTGTTATCAAGCAGCGGCAAGGATTCATCCACAAACATAAACAACAAGTCACAACGAATCGACGTTCCTTCAATGTTGTAGCTCACTTCGAATGTCATCGTGCGGCTGAATGCTCCAGTTGTAGATTCAATGATCGAGTCAATTGAGATATGCTGACCAAGGAGTACTGGTGGACTTTGGAAGAATCGGACTTCAGACTGCTCGCCTAAACCATTTAAGAACGACCCCACCAAAATATTAGAAATATCCATTAGCAGCTCAAGCTCTTCTAGCTCTTCGCTGTCTGCTGGTACTTTCATCAACTTTTTGAGATCAGATACGCTTGAATCACTCAAAATCACTAGCGCTTCGCCAGCAATACCTTCGCCACAAAATCCCTGACAAACACCCGATACGTTGTCATGCGACGCCAAGTCGCGTAGGGCCATGTGAAGTTCGCTCACTTCAAAGATATTGACGTTCGGCAGAGGTAGTTGCACAAACACATCAAAGTGACGCGCCAACGCATCGGCTGCTCGACCAATTGAAACGTTAGCCACTTCCATGTAAATATCGCGACGACGTAAAATCGGTAACTCAATAGAGACAGGCGTGATAATTTGAGGACGAGGTTCTGGCTCGACCAACTCTTTAAGCGCCTTCTTGAGTTCATCTTTGGCGATCGGTTTTTGAATAAACGCTTTTGCACCCAGTGCGAACACGCGCTCTTTCGCTTTAGGTTGGATATCCCCCGACACCACAACCACCGGAGTTTTATCCCCTAACCGTTGCATGTGCTCTAGTGTTTCAAAGCCATCCATTTCTGGCATGGTCAAATCAAGAAACATCAATTTAAACTCGTTTTTTTCGAGTTCTTCTAGCGCGTTTTTTCCGTGGATAGCAAACGTAATATCGGCATTCAATGTGGCTGGTAGTGATCTCGCCATCTGTTTGCGTGCTAACGCTGAATCATCACAGATGAGTACGGGAAAAGACATTCAATCACCTTTTTATATTCCACAATCTGCGCCGGAGTCTAACAGATTGTTACAGCATGTAATACGAGAAAACTGACGAGTTTTTTATTTCTTTATTATTCAATAAGCATACGCAATATGAATGAATGAGTGAACAAAATGACTAAAAAGCAAGCATCACATTCGCTGTTTAGTGACATAAAACAAACATGGGTAAAACTCCTCCACCAAAAGTAAGCAAAAAGTTGCAGCTAACATCCAAAGTCCATTTTTGCTCGAATTTCATTCTTTCCATTTCCATAATGGGTAAACAGTAACGCGCTAAAACTAAAAAGGCACCCTGCTAGAGGATGCCTTTAATAATAATTTCATCGATAAGATATCAATTCTATGGCACACCATGGCCTTTAGAAGCCACCCATACGCGATACCATTGCTCTCGAGTAAGTTCGATGTTCAATGCATTAACTGCAGTTTGCACACGCTCGATTTTACCAGAGCCAATGATTGGAATAGGGTTAGATGGCAAACGACGTACCCAGGCATAAATTACTTGGTCAATACTCGCTGCGCCCACTTCTTCACGAATTGCTTCTAATTCGTTACGGACACGAACAGCTTGCTCAGTTTCACCGCTAAAAATTGAACCACCACCGAGGCAAGACCAAGCCATTGGTCGCGTGCGCAACATTTGCATTTGATCAAGCGTTCCATCGTGAGCAACCTCAAAGTTAAGTGGGTTGATTTCCACTTGGTTAGTAACCAACGGCTTACCTAAGCGAGATTGCAGCAGTTCAAACTGGCGTGGAGTGAAGTTAGACACACCAAAGTGCTTCACTTTGCCGACTTTGTGAAGCTCAGAAAATGCTTCTGCAACCTCGTCTGCATCCATTAACACGTCAGGACGATGAATTAAAAGTACGTCGATTTCATCCACATTCAAACGTTCTAGCGAGTTATTCACCGATTGGTAGATATGTGCTGAGCTCGTGTCGTAGTGATTGATCTTACGCTCTGGCGTTTTATCGCCACACAAATTGATGTCGCATTTCGTCACGATCTGAATTTGTTCACGAACACTCTTGTCTAAAGCTAGCGCTTCACCAAACAACGCCTCACACTCGTAATTACCGTAGATGTCGGCGTGATCGACTGTCGTAATGCCTAACTCAATGTGTTGCTTGAGGAATGACAAACGCTCTTGAGCCGTCATTCCCCACTCAACTGCACGCCAATATCCTTGAACCAGCTCTGAGAACTCTGGGCCTTTTGGTGCAGTTACTACTTTTGCAACCATGGGTTTTCTCCTTCAATTGATCTGCATTCATCGTAGTCTTGTTTTCGTACCGGCTCAACGGGTAAACTTTCGCAATTCGAACTGGAGTACGAAATATGTCTTTTGCCCAACGCCTAGCCACCCTGATCGGAGAAGAAAGCATCAGCGGGTTCGCTCGACGCGTCGATGTGTCTGAAGCTTTAATACGCAAATACCTTAAAGGCAGTGAACCTAGCCTAACTAAAGCAAATCAAATTGCAATGCGCGCCAATTGCTCTCTCGAATGGTTAGCAACGGGATGCGGTTATTTATATCGCCGTGCTGAAGTCGTGGATATGGATGCGTACAAACTTGCCGTTCAACACGTTATGAATCAGCCGTTGTCAGACGATGCAGAAGAGCTACACCGTAAGCTAATCGCAGGCTATCAATACCTGCGCGCTCACAAAAAATCGGATGGTTTTTTGGATGAATCAGCAATGGCGACCTTCCTATCTCTCCATAAAGAATCTAAAAACGAGTCACTTTGACCTCGATAATTTCGCCATCACTGCGCAAGTGCACATTTAAGGACGGTGATGGCGTCAGAAACTCGTCCGGTTTTACCCAAAGCAAACTTCGAATCGCTTCTTGCGGATAGCGGTTCATCAACAAAATAACTTCTTTATCGACAAGTTCGGAAGATTTCTTTTCCAGAGCTTCAACGACATCATAGTGTTCTTGTCCGATAGTAACTCTGCGTAAAACTAACCCATCCTTTCTTAAGTTGAGAAGTAAGTCATTCAGACGCTGCCACTCGTATTCAGTGAGAAACGAGAACTGAGCACTTTCTCTTCTCAAAATTACTTCACCATACAAGTGCTGGTGGTAGTACGAAAAATCATCCAAACAAAATGCGCTGATAAACGTTGAGCTGTCTAGCAGCTGCACTTCGCAACCATACCAGCTCCCACTTTTTTCTATACGTTCTTTTAGATTGGAATATGGCATAGCTGACAACGTGTCTTGCCACCAGCTCGGCGTTGAAAGTGCCGGAAACGTTACCGAACAAAAACATAAAGAAAGTAAGAGTCGAAGATAAAAGCGCATGCACTGCTCTAGTTGGTTGACATCGAACCAAGACATTACTAACTGCAAGAAAATGTTCAAGAGAAAAATAGTGGCAGGTGGCGATGAAAGTTATGGTGATGAAAGTTATAACGCAGAAATTAAGAAGGCGCACATGTGCGTGCGCCTCTACCTCGTTACTCAATCGTGAGTGTGCGAATCGGCGATGTCTATTGATGCATCCCGAACATAAAACGAGGACTTACCGTAGGGTTTGAATCCATCCAAATTGTGTGTAAAACCTCACATCCCTCCTTCTGAAGCAGTCATGTTGCTTTACAATTAAAGCATGGTTCATTTTTCTCAAAAAACAAGTTTTTTATCCTAAATTATGAGAGCAATAGCACAATCTGAGTGAATGAATAATATCGCGACACTTCGAACACTCAATAGTGAAAAGCTAAATTGCATCTTTATTGATTAGGTCTAGACTCTGCGAAGCGTATACTTTCTTTCGTCCCTTCCCCCAGCAACAGGAGAGCTTGTTAATGACCAAACGCGAGAGAATTGTGAAATCTGTGTTGGCGCACGTACCGAAAGATGCGATTAACCAGTTTGTCTCTCGAGGGTCAACACCATTTTCTGTTCTCATTATGGCCGCCATTGTGGGTACGTTGGCTGGTTTTGTCGGTACGTATTTCGAGCTTGCCGTTCATTTCGTTTCTGAAACACGAACAGAATGGTTAAGAAGCGAAATTGGTAATGTTCTACCGTTGTGGCTGGCAGCGGTTCTCATTAGCGCACTTTTAGCTTTTATTGGCTATTTTCTTGTGCACCGCTTTGCGCCAGAAGCGGCAGGTTCTGGTATTCCTGAAATCGAAGGGGCAATGGATAATATTCGTCCAGTGCGCTGGTGGCGAGTTCTACCAGTAAAATTCTTCGGCGGCATGGGCGCACTTGGCTCAGGTATGGTGCTGGGTCGTGAAGGCCCAACCGTTCAAATGGGTGGTGCTGTAGGTCGAATGGTGACCGATATATTCCGGGTAAAGGATGACGATACCCGCCACTCCCTGCTCGCTTCTGGTGCTGCTGGCGGTTTGGCTGCGGCTTTTAATGCCCCACTCGCAGGCATTATGTTCGTTGTGGAGGAAATGCGACCTCAGTTTCGCTACTCTTTGATCTCAATTCGCGCAGTGATCATTTCTGCCATTATGGCGAACATAGTGTTTCGCGCCATCAACGGGCAAGACGCCGTTATCACTATGCCGCAATACCAGTCGCCAGAGCTTCAAACCCTATGGCTGTTTTTATTGCTTGGCGCATTGTTTGGCGTGTTTGGCGTGATCTTCAATAAACTGATTACCGTGGCACAAGACAGTTTTGTCGCAATTCACAAAAACGATCGTAAGCGCTACTTGATTGTAGGTTCGTTACTGGGAGGCGTGTTTGGCTTGCTTCTTTTGTACGTACCCCAACTAACTGGTGGTGGTATCGGCCTTATTCCTGACATTACTAACGGTAACTACTCGGTATCCATTTTAGTTTTGCTTTTCTTTGGTCGTGTAATTACAACCCTGCTCTGTTTTGGTTCTGGTGCGCCGGGAGGCATCTTTGCACCTATGCTTGCTCTGGGAACCTTATTTGGCTATGCGTTCGGAGCAAGTGCTGATGTCTTACTCCCTGCGCTTGATATCGAGCCTGGTGTATTTGCGATTGCGGGCATGGGTGCCCTGTTTGCAGCAACGGTACGTGCACCGATTACAGGTATTCTGTTAGTGATTGAAATGACGAATAACTACTACTTAATCCTGCCATTGATCATTACTTGTTTGGGCGCTGTGATTATTGCTCAATTGTTGGGTGGACAACCTATTTACAGCCAGCTGCTGCATCGCACAATCAAAAACGAAAAGTTACGCCAACAGGATCTACCGGAGAATCAATCAACATAACATTCTCTTTGTTATCACTTCGCTCCAGACTATCGAAGGGTTTGGAGCGATAAACTCTGCATTTTTACATCTTTTCCCAAATATTCGATACCAAACTCACAAAATTATCATTCTCTGATATTTGCTCACCACCTTTCATGAGAAACCCCTCTCCATACTTGTTAGTATTCGCTACTTAAATAGAGCATTTCATCCAAATCGTCATGTTTCGTTTCATTCAGGCAAAAATCAAATGGAGTAGATTTGAACTGGAGAAGACTTGTGCAGTTTTATAGTGTCCCGCCGTCTCAAGCCGCGTTGGCACTAGGTATGATAGGTTTAGGGCAAGCTTGGGCACTCTATGTTCCTGAGATTGGTGAACCGATACGTCCATTTTTGGCGTCACTCGGCGCACTTTTACTCGCCCCTGTACTCATAAAATATGCCGCTAATCCACGATTATTCATGGTCGACATTCGTCACCCGCTGAGTGGTAGTTTAATGGCACCAATGAGTATGGCGTTACTGATCCTTGCAGATTACCTTGCCGCTGTAGCGCCTATCATCGCTTATCCACTTTGGTTTATGGCGCTTTTGCTGCATTTTACTATGATGGTGCTGTTTTTTAGCTTTCAGCTAATGAACTTCAAAATGTCCAATATCGTACCGAGTTGGTTTCTTTATCCGGTGGGGCTGATCAGTAGTTCACTAGCCGGTTCTCAACTAGGTCACAACTTATTTTCCGAAACGTTAGCGATGATGTGCATCGGCATTTATTTCTTCATGCTGCCACTCGTGTTGTATCGTTTGGTGTTTTTCGGCTCTCTACCAAGGCGAGCAAGACCGACCCTCGCGATTATGGCCGCGCCGGTAAACTTGTCATTAGCAGCATACTTGGTGAACTTTCCCTTACCTGATCCGATACTAACAGGCGCATTGGCAGGGATCGCCATCACTATGACTTTATTGATCTACTTATGTTACTTCCGCTTACTTCGCTTGAAGTTTCAACCTTCTATCGCGGCAGTAACCTTTCCTTCCGTGATCAGCGCTATCGCAATGCATCGCTTAACCTCTTTTTTTGCCGAATCGCACCCTCACTGGCACTGGCTGCACGACTTTGGTTTTCTAGAGCTCAGTATCGCGACTGTATTGGTTGTTTGGGTATCGGCAGGTTACGTCAAAATGTATTGGCCAGAAATCATGAAGTCATTTTCTAAACAAGCATAAAAAAAGGATGGCGTTTGCCATCCTCTTAGAATAGTACTTGGTTACCTAGCGTAAACCGTGCAGAAATTCGGCACGCGTTGCTGGGTTGCTCTTGAAGATGCCACCCAATGCAGTTGTTGTCGTTTCGCTGGTTGCATCCATCACACCGCGAGATTTCACGCAGTAGTGTGTTGCGTCAATCGTCACTGCCACATCATCGGACTCAAGCAGCGTTTGAAGTGCAACAAGAATTTGCTGAGTCATACGTTCTTGAACTTGTGGACGCTGCGCAAAGAAGCGAACGATACGGTTGATCTTTGACAGGCCAATGATCTTGCCACGTGGAATGTAAGCCACTGCAGCTTTGCCATCGATGGTCACAAGGTGGTGTTCACAAGTGCTGGTCACTGTGATGTCCTTCACGCGAACCATCTCGCTCACGTTCATCTTGTTCTCAATCACTGTGATTTTAGGAAAGTTGGAGTAATCCAGACCAGAAAAGATTTCGTCAACGTACATCTTAGCAATGCGGTGTGGGGTTTCTTCTAGGCTATCGTCGGTAAGGTCAAGTTGAAGCAGACCTAAGATCTCACGCATGTGGTGTTCGATCTTCTCTTTCTTCTCTTCACGACTTACGTTGTTTGGACGCATTGGCGTTTCCAAACCGCGTTGCTCTAGCGCTTCTTTTACTAACTTCGCTGACTCGCTAAGACCTGACATTCCACTTCCTCTTTTGTTACTTCCGCTTTTATACAAACCCAATCAAAATTGCATTCATATTTTTCGCTTTGAGTTGCTCAGTTTCGTGTCTTTACACCAAGTCACATCAAATATAGGTACTGAGCTGATTTTATTGAGCTCCGCGGGCTTTTTTACCCCTTTCGGATGGCTGACAAGGATACTCGGATTTTTGAATAATTACACCCATATTTTATAGGTGGACATTCTTACTCGGTCCCCTTTTTATGGTAAAGTTGCCACAAAACAAAAGAACACAGGATTTTCTCAATGGGCTGCTGCGACGCACCTGGCTTGATGCCAATTGAAGAAGCGATGGACAAAATGCTATCGCGAATCAAACCTATCCAAACAACGCTTTCTCTTCCACTTGCTGACGCACTCGGTTTTGTACTGGCAGAAGACATCTTGTCTCCTATTCACGTACCGCCATTCGATAACTCAGCAATGGATGGCTACGCTATTCGCATTCAAGATCTTGAGTCGTCTTCTGTTTTGCCTCTGGCAGGTAAATCATTTGCAGGACAACCTTTTGAAGGTGAATGGCCTCAAGGTACCTGTGTTCGCATCATGACTGGCGCAAAAATCCCACAGGGTTGTGATGCCGTTATCATGCAAGAAAACACAGAAGTAACGGATGCTGGTATTCAGTTCAGCCAAACCGACGTGAAGCCGCAAAACAACATCCGCCCAACAGGTGACGACATCAAACAAGGCGACAGCGTACTGGCAAAAGGCGCACGTTTAACACCTCGCGATATTCCGATGATTGCGTCTCTTGGTGTAAGCCATGTGACAGTAGTACGTAAGCCAAAAGTTGCTTTCTTCTCTACAGGTGATGAGCTTAAACCACTGGGCGAACCGCTAGACGAAGGCCAAATCTACGACAGTAACCGTTACGGTATTAAACCGCTTATTGAGAACTTCGGTTGTGAAGCCGTTGATCTTGGCATCATTCCTGATTGCCCAGAGGCTCTAAAAGCAACCTTTGAACAAGCGCAAACATTGGCAGATGTGGTCGTGACCTCAGGCGGTGTTAGTGTGGGCGAAGCGGATTACACCAAAGACATTCTTGAAGAACTTGGTGAAATCGGTTTCTGGAAGCTAGCAATCAAGCCGGGTAAACCTTTCGCATTTGGTAAGCTAAGTACAGCTTGGTTCTGTGGTCTGCCTGGTAACCCTGTTTCTGCAGTTCTTACTATGTACGTGCTTGTTCAACCAATGCTGGCAAAACTTGCAGGCCACACCGAATGGAAAGCACCCGAGTCTATTCCTGCAACAACCAAAACCGCCTTTAAGAAAGCGCCAGGTCGTACCGATTACCAACGTGGTATCTACACATTAGAAGATGGCAAGTTTGTGGTTGAAACAACGGGTAACCAAAGCTCTGGAGCATTCCGCTCAATGAGCCTAGCGAACTGTTTTGTTGTATTGGAACGTGAACGCGGCCGAGTTGAAGTGGGCGAAACGGTTCAGATTCAACTATTCAACTCAACCCTTTACTAGGAAGACGTTGTGGATATTCTTTCCGATCAGGAAATGCTGCGTTACAACCGCCAAATCATTCTTCGTCAGTTTGACTTTGAAGGACAAGAAGCACTCAAACAAGCATCGGTATTGATGCTTGGTGCTGGCGGTTTAGGCTGCGCATCAAGCCAATATTTGGCGACTGCTGGTGTCGGTAAAATCACGCTGATTGATGATGATATCGTCGAGCTGTCTAACCTTCAGCGCCAAGTGCTGCACCACGATGCGGATATTGGTCGTAAGAAGGTAGAATCGGCGGCAGATGCACTACGCGAACTTAACCCGCACATTATTGTAGATACCATCGCAAAGCGTCTTGATGATACAGAACTAAAAAGCTTGATCGAACAGCACACAATTGTTGTTGATGCATCAGATAACGTCGATACGCGCAATCAACTTAACCGCCTATGTTTTGCGACTAAAACACCGCTAATTTCAGGCGCGGCCATTCGTATGGAAGGCCAAGTGAGTGTGTTTACTTACGACGACCCAACACAACCATGTTACCAGTGCTTGAGTGCCCTTTTTGGCAATGGCGCGTTAAGCTGTGTCGAAGCCGGAGTCATGGCGCCTGTTGTGGGTATTGTTGGCGCAGTACAAGCGATGGAAGCGATCAAAGTGATTGCTGATTACGGCCAACCAAAGAAAGGCAAAATTTTGATTCTTGATGCGCTCAGCATGTCTTGGCGAGAAATGAATCTGATGAAAATGCCCACCTGTCCGGTTTGTAGTTAGTTCTAAACCTCTAATCATTCCCAAAAAGCCCAACTCAATGTTGGGCTTTTTCTCATTTTGACAATCAGATTTACAACCCTTCTTCTTACAAATATTAAATCAATAAAATTCAACAACTTAAAACTTGGCACATTCCTTTCATTGCATATATCACGAACCAATGAGAGGGCGAATTATGAAAAGGACATCACTACTACTTGGGTCTCTAATAGCGAGCGCTTACGCACAAGCGGCGCCATTTGATACGTGCCCAAGCCAAGCATACCTGTTCCAATCAACCCCGGTTCAAATCTATGGCGTCAATTTGGTTACAGGCTCTACGACTCTTTTAGAGGACGACACAGGTTTGGCTTCGGGCATCAACGGTGTAGGCTTTAACTTCACTGACCGTTATATCTACGGCTACGACACCACAAACAAAAAGATTGTTCGTCTTGGTAAAGACTTCCAAGCAGAGACGCTTGATGTTTCGGGCCTTCCTACCGACCACACGTTTTACGTAGGTGACGTTTACAACCACGTCTACTACTTGTACCGCAAAGGCAAAGGACTTTTCTCCATTGACCTTTCTCCGCTCGATTCTGATCCAAATGCGACATTGAGCATCGTGAAAATCAGCTCAACAGCGACAGTGAACCTAACCGACTTTGCATTCCATCCAGGTGATGGCTCCCTTTACGGCATCGACAACAACTCTGGTGTGCTATATCAGTTCAACCCATCAAATGGTAGCGCAACTGCGATAGGTGACACAGGTGAGAAAGGCACATTTGGTGCTGGCTACTTCGATGTAAACGGCAACTACTATGTGTCACGTAACCAAGATGGCAAAATCTATCGCGTTGACCTTTCGGAAGGTAACGCAGCCAATATCGCAGCAGGTATCGTTCCTGCGGTTGAGTTTGTATCCAACGGTCCAAGCTCAAGCCAAAATGACGGTGCACGTTGTGCAAATGCTCCGGTGATTAACGAAGACGAGCCAATTGATTTTGGTGATGCTCCAGACAGCTACCACACAACACTTGCGTCAAACGGTCCTCGTCACGAAGTGGACGGTGTAACTTGGCTTGGTTCCGTCGCTCCAGATGGTGATGCCGACGGACAGGCAAACGATAACTCTGTGGGCACAGCCGATGAAGATGGTGTTGGTTTTGTATCCGCACTTGATCCAGGCTTAAGCTCAATTGTGAATGTGACAGCTTCTACTTCTGGCTACCTATCAGCATGGTTTGACTGGAACCGCGATGGTGACTTTGATGATGAAGGCGAACAGGTCTTTACTGACCAATTACTGTCTGCGGGTAATAATCCCCTACCGTTTGTCGTTTCAACCGCTGCAACGGAAGGTTCAAGCTGGAGTCGATTCCGTTTTAGCCAACAAACCGGATTAAACTACGATGGTGGTTCGACATCTGGTGAGGTGGAAGATTACCCAATTACCATCACTGGTAATGGCTACTCAGTGGAATATTTCCCGAGTGCAGAAGATTACGCCACCGTGGCTTATGAAGATAATTGGCCATACACCGCAGACTACGACATGAACGATGTGGTCGTGAAATTCCGCATCACTGAAACCAGTCTTGCTGGTCATGTTGAGAATATCCAGATTACAGGTGACCTAGCGGCCTACGGCGCAAGTTACAAAAATGGCTTCGCAATCCGACTACCGGGTGTATTGAGAAGCTCGATTGAAAACGGATTAACAACGCTATCCTTCAATGGTGTAGAACAAGCATCTAATGGTTTGGAAAGTATTTCTGATGAAGCCATTTTCATCATCAGTGAAGACTTAAGCACACACGCGGCTAGCAGCTGTAGCTACTTCCGTACCGAGTCTGGCTGTGATGATAACGTCTCACTCACCTTTACCTTGAATGTGTACTTCACCGAAGGCTCTGACCGTTCAGCCATTCAAGCCATGCCATACGACCCGTTCATCTTTGCAACACCGGGCACTTACCATGGCGATGGTATTACCTTCCAACCAGGTCGTAAATGGGAAGTTCACTTAGCAGACCAAGCACCAACAGAACAGTTTGATGACCAAAACCTCTTCGGTGTCGGCGTCGATGCAAGTGACCCAGGACAAGGTGTGTACTTCAAAACAGCAAACAACTTACCTTGGGCATTGTTGATAGTAGAAGATTGGGATTGGCCGCTAGAGCGTGTAGACATGGTCGATGCATACCCTCAATTCCAAACTTGGGCTGAGTCTGGTGGCGAACTAAGCACAGATTGGCACACCGCTCCAACACCTAACAAATGCTACATTCCATAGGGAGATAACATTATGAAAGCACTTATCACAATCATCATGGGATTAGCACTAACAGCTTGTGGCGGAGGCGGTGGCGGCGGAGGTGGTGGTAACAGCACACCTCCACCAACCCAAACCACGGTGCCAGAGGAAGATTCTACGCAGCAGGAAGAAACGACCGAAGAAGAGACAACGGTAACAGTAGAAGATGCAACTATGCAGGATCTAGTAGTACCAGATGACTTTAGCTACAACCCAGTGACGGAAGGTACGCTCAATGTAGACATCAGTGGTTTCTCTTCACAACGAGCACACCTAAGCGTGTACAAAGAGTTTGTCGAGAACAGTTCAGGTAACTACGATGCAAAATACCCAAGCAAAGTCGCATCGGTTCCACTCAACAATGGTACAGCAAATGTCGACTTTAATGTTTCTGATAGCCAAGGTAGCCTACTTGTTGAAATTTGGTTCTATGACGGTAGTGACCCAATTCAGAAAGTGATTACTTCTGGAGACAACACTTGGACCATGTAACTAGATAGATTGAAGGCATAGCGAAAGCGCCCCTTCATCATAAATCTTCAATCTCAAGCTTAAAAATCGCATCGTTCTTTTGAACATGCGATTTTTTTGTTGTAAAACAGTAAGATTATCCACCTAACAAACTAAAGACAATGCAAGCACTGATTAGTACTGATGAACTCAATAGCCTTCTCGGCCAACCTAACGTCAAGCTCCTCGACGCTAGTATTGCGTTTCAAATCCCTTCTGAAGGCAAAAAGATTCAAGATAAGTGGATTCCAAATACTTTACGCTTTGATTACGACAATGACTTTTGCTTACCCGGCTCCTCCCTACCGCATATGATGCCAACAGAAGAAGGCTTCAACCAAAGTGCGCAACAACTCTGTTTGAACAACGAAGATTTGATTGTGGTTTACGACAACTCTGGCACTTTAGCCGCGCCAAGAGCTTGGTGGATGTTCAAAGCCATGGGGCATGACAATGTCCGAGTCTTAAATGGCGGTCTTCCAGCTTGGATTGAAGCAGGACTCCCTGCCGAAAGTGCCCTATCGCAACCAAGCGAAGAAGGCAACTTTGCGGGCAAGCTCAACCAAAATGCCTTTTTGAGTGCACAAGATGTTCTTGCTCATTCAACCAATAAAAGTGCCAATATCATCGATGCTAGAGCCAAAGCTCGCTTCCTTGGTGAAGTGCCTGAGCCACGAGAAGGTCTACGTAGTGGGCACATTCCAAATTCGGTTTGCTTACCGTTTCAAGAACTCTTGGCCAACGGTCACATTAAACCAAATTCAGAGTTGCAACAGATATTTAGCGCACTAACGATAGATAGTGACAATTCGATTATTTTTAGTTGCGGTTCCGGTGTAACCGCATGCATTTTATTACTCGCGGCGTATCAAATTGGTCTAGACAATCTGTCGGTGTACGACGGTTCTTGGACCGAATGGGGTGCAGACCACTCTCTACCTATCGAGCGTTAAGACAAGTGTCTGTTTAACAAAGTATCTTACGTTTATCTAAAGATGATGTGTTCCAATATACTAAACGCAGCTTCTAAACCAAACTTGTCATTTCGAAATAGAAACTGGCTATGAGTGATTTGTCACCCCTCATAGCCTGACTACATCAAAAGCCGACTATTTCCGTTAGCGTTCAGATGTCGCGTTGCCGTGCATTTGCTCATCTAAGTTGAGCACGGTTAATGCGTTGCTAACGCTCGTGGCGATCACGTCTATCGCTCCAGTTCTTAATGCTCCGAGTAGAGCGAGTGGCTTGCTGTTCTCAGCTGCGATCGCAATGACTTCCGAGATCGGCCGAAACTCTTCAATACCAAGTCCAATTACTCGGTCACTCATTACCGTGTTCGCTACATTACCGTGAATATCAAAGAAGTCATAACCTGCAAAATCCCCTACCACACCTTGTTGAAGTCTCGACTGAACCACTTCATCAGGCGTAAACCAACCTAAGTCGACCATGTAACTGTTTTCGCTCATGTCACCAATACCAACCAAAGCGACATCGGCTTTACGTGCTAGGTCGAGCGTTTGTTTCACGGTTGCATTTTGCATAAAGGCCAACTTCTGTTCTCTGTTTTCTGCGTAAGCCGGCGCATAAAGTGTTTCAGAGGTTCCCCCATATTTCTTCGCCAACTGACGACAAATATGGTCGGCGTTATACATACCGCCACGCGGATGAATACCACCAATGCCACACACAAATTTACAATCACGCGGCGTAATAACACCAATATGGTGAGCGACAGACGACACGTTGCGCCCTTGTCCGACCGTCACCACCATGCCGTTTTTGAGCGTGCTAGTGAGATAATTGGACACCAATCCCGATACCTGTAGTCGTTGCGCTTCTTCATTCGGTTGATCAAGAGCAACAAGCGCGCGCTTAACGCCGAATCGCTCGATCAAACGTTGTTCAATCTTGGCGCTGAACACCGGATGGTATTTAACGGTAATTTCAACAATGCCTTCATCACGCGCCTGCTTGAGCATTCGCCCGACCTTTGCGCGTGATATGGCAAATTTTCTCGATATCTCTTCCTGAGTCGCACCGTCTTGATAATACGCGACGGAAATCTCTGTCAACAAATCCGTGTTTTCAATGGAAATATCTTGATTAGAACTGCTCATGGTTTCTCTCGCCCTTTAAGAGGATCGATATTGTATGCAATAAGTGAACATATGCTCATTGACTTAGCATATGTTCTTTATCAATTTAAACGCTACATTTGCTCATCGCAATAACATTTTCTCACTACAATTTTTTACCCTCTTGGACAACGCTCAAGCTTTGAACAATAAGGGCAATCGTTTATTTGGGTTAACCACTAAACACACAGTAAAAAAACGTTGATGAAGTTCACTATAAGTCCATTTCAGCGATTGACTTTCAGCATAGATAGGATAAATATGGACACATCATTTACTCAGCTATCGATCAAATGTTCATAGCATTTGTTCGGTAACGAAATTTTCCGTAGTTGGCTGAGCAGATGTCTCATTAAATGCGATGAGACGGTTAGCTAACTCGCTTGCAAATGCACAAGCTGTGATAACAAAAATCACGCTTAAGCCCATTTAAATAGGATGATCGATTATGAGCAACAAGTTAGAGCAACTTCGTAAACTAACGACTGTAGTAGCAGACACTGGCGAGATTGATGCAATTAAAAAGTATCAGCCAGAAGACGCAACAACTAACCCTTCTCTTATCCTTAAAGCCGCTCAAATCGCAGAGTACGCACCTCTAATCGATGCTTCAATCGAATACGCTAAAGCACAGAGCAACGACAAAGCTCAACAAGTTCAAGATACTTGTGACATGCTTGCAGTAAACATCGGTAAAGAAATCCTAAAAACTATCCCAGGTCGTATCTCTACAGAAGTAGACGCTCGTCTATCTTACGATATGGAAGGCAGCGTAGCGAAAGCTCGTCAACTAGTGAAAATGTACAACGATGCTGGCATCACTAACGACCGTATCCTTATCAAACTGGCTTCAACTTGGGAAGGCATTCGCGCAGCTGAGATCCTAGAAAAAGAAGGCATCAACTGTAACCTAACGCTTCTATTCTCGTTCGCTCAAGCACGTGCTTGTGCAGAAGCGGGTGTATTCCTAATCTCGCCATTCGTTGGTCGTATCATGGACTGGTACAAAGCGAAAGAAGGCCGTGACTTCGAAGCTCAAGAAGATCCAGGCGTACTATCTGTAACTAAGATCTACAACTACTACAAAGAATACGGCTACAAAACTGTAGTTATGGGCGCAAGCTTCCGTAATATCGGTGAGATCTTAGAACTAGCTGGTTGTGACCGTCTAACTATTGCTCCTGCTCTACTTGCAGAACTAGAAGCAGCTGAAGGTGAAGTAGTTGAGAAACTAGTTGATTCTAAAGGCGCAGCTGAGCGTCCAGCACCAATGACTCACGCTGAATTCCTATGGGAACATAACCAAGACCCAATGGCTGTTGAGAAGCTGGCTGAAGGTATCCGCAACTTCGCCGTTGACCAAGGCAAACTAGAAGCGATGATCGAAGCTAAGCTTTAATTGCTTACCAAAAGCGAGTAGCCCGTCTACTCGCTTTTACCATCAGCACTATTTTCAAAAAATTCTATTTGAACTTGTTTCGGCGAGTTCCCTCTATTTAAATCAAATATCGAGAAGTAATCACTATGGATCGTAAACATCTAGCAAATGCAATCCGTGCGCTAAGCATGGATGGTGTTCAACAAGCTAACTCTGGTCACCCAGGTGCACCTATGGGTATGGCTGACATCGCTGAAGTTCTTTGGCGCTCTCATCTAAACCACAACCCATCAAACCCTGAGTGGGCAGACCGCGACCGTTTCGTACTGTCTAACGGCCACGGCTCAATGCTGATTTACTCTCTACTGCACCTTGCAGGTTACGAGTTGTCTATCGACGATCTGAAAAACTTCCGTCAGCTTCACTCTAAAACTCCTGGTCACCCAGAGTACGGTTACGCGCCAGGAATCGAGACCACAACGGGTCCGCTAGGTCAAGGCATCACTAACGCGGTTGGTATGGCTCTAGCTGAAAAAGCGCTAGCAGCACAGTTCAACAAAGAAGGCCACGACATCGTTGACCACTTCACTTACGTGTTCATGGGCGACGGCTGTCTGATGGAAGGTATTTCGCACGAGGCATGTTCTCTTGCAGGTACTCTAGGTCTAGGCAAGCTGATCGCGTTCTGGGATGACAACGGCATCTCTATCGACGGTCACGTTGAAGGTTGGTTCTCTGACGACACACCTAAGCGTTTCGAAGCTTACGGTTGGCACGTAATCCCTGCAGTAGACGGTCACGATGCTGACGCAATCAACGCAGCAATTGAAGCAGCGAAAGCGGATCCACGTCCTACACTTATCTGTACTAAGACTATCATCGGTTTTGGTTCACCAAACAAATCTGGTTCACACGATTGTCACGGTGCGCCACTAGGTGCAGAAGAAATCGCAGCAACACGCAAAGAACTAGGTTGGGAGCACGGTCCTTTTGAAATTCCGCAAGAAGTCTACGCAGAATGGTCAGCGAAAGAAACAGGCGCAGCTAAGGAAGCAGCGTGGAACGAGAAATTTGCAGCTTATGAAGCAGCGTACCCTGAGCTGGCAGCTGAATTTAAACGCCGCGTAAACGGTGAGCTTCCTGCACAGTGGGAAGAAAAAGCAAGCCAAATCATTGCTGATCTTCAAGCTAACCCAGCAAACATTGCATCACGTAAAGCGTCTCAAAATGCTCTAGAAGCATTTGGTGCTCTACTACCAGAGTTCATGGGTGGCTCTGCTGACCTAGCACCTTCTAACCTAACCATGTGGTCTGGTTCTAAGTCTCTAGAAGCAAGCGACTTCTCTGGTAACTACATCCACTACGGCGTACGTGAATTCGGTATGACAGCGATCATGAACGGTATCGCGCTACACGGTGGTTTCGTTCCTTACGGCGCAACATTCCTAATGTTCATGGAGTACGCACGTAACGCAATGCGTATGGCTGCGCTGATGAAAATTCAGAACATCCAAGTGTACACGCATGACTCTATCGGTCTTGGCGAAGATGGTCCAACTCACCAACCAGTTGAGCAAATGGCATCGCTACGCCTAACACCAAACATGAGCACATGGCGTCCATGTGACCAAGTTGAGTCCGCTGTAGCTTGGAAACTAGCGATTGAACGTAAAGATGCACCGACAGCACTTATCTTCTCTCGTCAAAACCTTGCGCAACAAGAGCGCACAGCAGAACAAGTAGCAGACATCGCGAAAGGTGCTTACATTCTGAAAGATTGCGAAGGCAAGCCAGAGCTAATCCTTATCGCAACAGGTTCTGAAGTTGAACTAGCAGTAGAAGCAGCAGCACAGCTAACTACTGAAGGTAAGAAAGTACGCGTTGTTTCAATGCCATCAACAGATGCATTTGACAAACAAGACGCCACTTACCGTGAAGCTGTACTGCCATCAGACGTAACAGCACGTATCGCAATTGAAGCAGGTATTGCTGACTTCTGGTACAAGTACGTAGGCTTCGACGGTCGCATCATTGGTATGACTTCATTCGGTGAATCTGCACCAGCCGGCGAACTATTCAAAATGTTTGGTTTCACGACTGAAAACGTAGTGAACACAGCAAAAGAGCTACTCGCGTAATTGCAGTAAAAAGATAGTCAGTTTTCTCTATTGCGAATGTGAAAACTGAAAAGCCCCACCAGCAATGGCGGGGCTTTCTTTTATCTGGCTCCTATTCGCATAAACGCAGCCAGGACATAAACATCACAACTTTCGTTACGACTATTTGTCTTCAAATCGAAGTGCGAGCTGATAGAAATCTTGTACTTGGTCTTTCAACTGTCGGCTATTTTGCTCAACTGAATGTGTTGCTGCCAAGTTTTGTTCTGCGGTCGAAGCAATAGAATGAATGTGCTGGTTTACATCACTAGATAGCTTTAACTGGTTATTCGCCGCTTCTGCTACATCAACCATCAGCCCACTCATGGTTTGCATCATCTGTTCAACTTCAGACAAACGCAACGCGCTTTGTTCTGCTACTTGAGAACAGGCATCGGTTTGCTCTTTGTTTGCCAGAATATCTTTCTGCCAACTTTGAATCGTTGCCAACATAGTGGAGATAGAGGCTTGGATTTGTTCAGTTGCATTGGATGTTCGCCCAGAAAGCGCGCGGACCTCATCAGCTACAACAGCAAAACCACGACCTTGCTCCCCTGCTCTTGCCGCTTCAATCGCCGCGTTGAGTGCCAGTAAATTGGTTTGCTCTGCGATCCCACCAATCTCTTCCATCAAATGGTTCACCTTCTGCGCCTGATCACTCAGTTGATACGTCGTTTCCGTCGCTTTTTCAGCTTGAAGGCTTAACTTCGCTAGATTGGTGTGCGTTTGATCGATGGTCTCCTTCGCCATCAAGCATGACTTCAATGTATCATCAATCAACATATGGGCATCATTGGTACTCGAAGAAACCGAATTTGCCGACAACTCCACCTCTTGGGTAGCATCTCGCACACGATGAATATCGGTATTTTGCTGATTTAATGCAGCCGAGACTTCTGCTGTTGTTTGACTGAGCTCTTCGGCGCAATGCTGCAAAGGCAATGCGGAGTCAGTCATTCTTCCTAACACGGTTCGAATTCTTGCGGATAGCATTTTGATATGGAAATCGGCAATCGAAAATGCCGTGTTACCGGAATAGATCAAGCGACTTACGCTGTCATATTGCTTTTGTAACTTTTTAAGTTGCTGAGGTGTATCAATTAACTCTTGGCGGAATAACAGAGCTAGAACACTTGCAGGTAACGCACTTGCAAGCCAAGCCAACGGCCCTTCAACAGACAACGCATATGCGGTTGCAGGTGCGGTTAGTGCACCAAGTAGAATCGCATAGCGAATGGTTTCATTGATTTTCAACGACCAAGTTCGGCCAGACTTCTCTGCAGCACGCATGCTTTTGTAGGCTTTTGTCGCAATATCAACCCACTCTCGCTTTGGTTTCACGCGCACTGATTGATACCCAACAACATGGTTGTCTTCGTAGATAGGGGTGACATAAGCATCAACCCAATAGTAACCGCCAGACTTAGTGGCATTCTTAACCATTCCACGCCAGGCTTTACCTTGTTTAAGGCGTGCCCACATGTCACCGAAAGCGGCTTTAGGCATATCATTATGACGAACTATATTGTGGTTCTGACCGACAAGTTCTTCGTGAGTGTATTCAGCAACGCGGCAAAAGGCTTCATTACAATATGTAATAACACCTTGTAAGTTCGTTGTTGAGACGAGTTCCTCAGACTCCCTCACGAGAGTTTCTTGAGCTTTATGAGAAATATTGGCTGACATAGACGAAACTTCTTTAGTTTTTATTGATTTTCGGCAAGATATATACAGGATTTTTATTTTTATTACAAAAAGTTAGATAAAAAGTCTTATCAAATCGACATTTTTATTGTGGGAATTCACATTATCGATAAAAAGATAAAGAAGAGATTGTTGATTTGAGCTAATAAACAAACCCGACACGATCGGCCGGGTTATATATTAAGCCTTAATTAAGCGGTTTGTGATTCTGGCTTTTTATTCGTTTTTAACGCAAACATCGCGATAACGAGTAACACAAATGGAAGAACATACAAATTAAGATTCTGCCAACCTACGGTAGACTCAAGCCAACCAGATAGTAATGCGGTGATGGTGACACAACTGAACACGAAGAATTCATTAAACGCTTGAACCTTGCTTCTGTTTTTCGCTTCATAGCTTTGACTAAACAGCCCGGTTGCTGCGATAAACATAAAGTTCCACCCTATTCCTAACAGGATTAAAGCAAGGCTAAAATGCCAGATAGACACTCCATGTATGTTAATTCCAATACAAGCAACAAATAGCAATCCACCCGCTAAAATCATATTCTTAGCGCCAAACCGCTCTATCAGACGGCCCGTGACAAACGCAGGTGCAAACATACCCAACACGTGCCATTCGATCACTCCCGCCGCTTTATCAAAATCAAAGCCACAACCAATCATCGCTAAAGGAGTTGCTGTCATTAAAATGTTCATCACCGCGTACGCAACCATTGCCGCGATAACTGCCAGCATGAAATTAGGTCGACGAATAATCAGTCTCAGCTTATCCGCCTTAGCGTGTAGCGCCTGCGTGTGTGCAGGTGGAAAACGAATGGTTTGTAGCACAACCAACGCGGTTATATAAAGCACGACAAGCACAGCAAATGCACTAATGTATAAGCCATCATCTGACCACTGCTGCGAGTACACGGCCAGATTAGGCCCAAGGATCGCCGCTAACACCCCACCCGCCATAGATATCGAAATCGCCCTATGCCTTGCCGACTCTTCACACACTTCAATGGCAGCAAACCTGTATAGAGTACCGAAACCTATACCAACACCAAGCAAAAACGTAGACATGCAGAACAGATAGAAGTTTTGTTGACTTAATGCATACGTCGCTAGACTAGCACCCAAAATGCCAATGACATTACCAAGGCTAAAACCAAGGCGACGCCCTAACTTGCCCATAATTAGCGACGCAGGAATTGTCGCGGCCATCAGTCCCAAAAACTGCAGTGCAACTGGTAATGTGATAAAACTTGATGACGGCGCAAGTGTTTTGCCAATAAGGGCAATAACAGATATGAGTAAAATATTCCCTGTCATTAATAAGGCTTGGCAGAGGGATAGAAGCCATACATTACGATTCAATTCCAAATTCCTTTTGGTTACAACGTATACAGATAACATATAGGAAAGCAGAAACAATAGAAAGATATGAGAGTAATTCTCAACAAAAAGAGCCAGAGGCATAGTACCTCTGGCTCTTCACTATTCACTTTTCGCTTTTAAAAAGTTTTTCTGTTGAGCTTACTTGTTGCGGCGCGCTTTTACTGCATCAGAAAGCTGACGAAGTACCGTTTCCGTATCTTCCCAACCAATACATGCATCAGTAATCGACTGACCATAAGTGGCTGCTTTGCCATCCACTAAGTCTTGGCGACCTTCAACTAAATGAGACTCGATCATCACACCAAAAATGGCTTCTTCGCCAGCAGAGATTTGCTCGGATACATCATCAGACACCAGCATTTGACGCTTGAACTGCTTCGAGCTGTTAGCATGGCTAAAATCAATCATCACTTTTTTCGGCAGACCTGCGGTGTCCAGCTCATCTTTAATTTGAGCTACATGTGCTGCACTGTAGTTTGGTTCTTTACCGCCACGTAGAATAATATGGCAGTCTGGATTACCAGCGGTTTCTACGATCGCGGAATGACCGTATTTTGTTACTGAAAGGAAGTGATGGGAAGCGCTTGCAGAACGAATCGCGTCGCTCGCTATTTTAATATTCCCGTCTGTACCGTTTTTGAAACCTACAGGACAAGAAAGACCAGAAGCTAGCTCGCGGTGAACCTGAGATTCTGTCGTACGAGCACCGATAGCGCCCCAACTGATCAAATCCGCCACGTACTGAGGTGTGATCATATCTAAGAATTCACTTGCCGTTGGCAAGCCCATATCGGTTAGATCAAGAAGAAGTTTACGTCCGATACGTAGACCATCATTTAGCTTATAGGTGTCATTTAAGTAAGGGTCATTGATAAGGCCTTTCCAACCAACGGTCGTACGCGGCTTTTCAAAATAAACTCGCATAACAACCTCAAGCTGCTCGCCCAGTTCATCACGTAGTACTTTTAGCTTTTTGCCGTACTCAACCGCGGCAGCCGGATCGTGAATAGAACACGGGCCAACGATCACGAGTAATCGATCGTCTTTTCCTTCAAGAATATTGTGAATGGCGTTACGGCAATCAAAAGTGGTCGAAGAAGCGGTTTCAGTCGCTGGGAACTTCTCTAATACTGCAACAGGTGGCAATAACTCTTTTACTCTATTTATTCTTACATCATCAGTTTGAAACATTACTTCTACTTCCTGGTTTTATTTCCGACCCCATTTTTACCAACTGAACTCATTGCAACATTGTTCACAAAGCGAGCAGCATCAAGGGCTGTGGTCATTTTCTGTCTAGCGTTTAAGTAACTTATCGGCTTAGGCGTAGACTTGCAATCAGTTTTTGCAAATAAATGCAAATAAAAACCACCTGTTAACCACCGCGCACAATGTAAAGTAAAGTTTACGAAAAAAAGTTCAAAATAATCATCAATTTTCTTATGCACCAAAAAATCTTTACTACAATGTAAGAAATATCAGAAGTTTGTGAGGTATTTTTGGGTAGTAAATGTTGATCAAGTTCAAATATATTGTTGCTTGATATGAAATGATTAGAATATTAAACTAATTTCTTATAAACGCTGGTTTTTTCTAATTTTTTGATAAAACGAAGTAGAAGTTAATATGCAATCAATACAAGGAAACATTATGAACAAAGTAGCAATTGCAGTAGCAGCAGTGGTAGCTGGTAGTAGCGCGCTTTTAAACTCTGCTCAAGCTGAAATGTACATCGGGGGCAAAGTGGGCATGACTACACTTGACGACGCTTGCTATCTAAATAGCCCTTGTGATGATGAAGCGTTCGGTGCAGGACTACATATCGGTTATGACTTTACCGATATCATTGGGCTAGAGTACGGCGTAGACTTCTTAGGCGACTACAAAGCTAACTCGATGTCAGGGGCTAACACGGTTAATACGATTGACGGCAATCTAACGGCTTTAACACTTGCACCTAAATTCAACTGGCACTTAAACGACTCTTGGAATCTGTTTGCTAAGATCGGTGGTGCTTACATGATGTCTGATGACGAAACAGACTTTGTCCCAACAGGTTCTTTGGGGGCTGAATACTCGATCGATAGAAACTGGAGTGTTCGCGCTGAATACCAACGCTACCAAGACATGGCTGACGACGTGTGGGACGACATGGATGCTAACTTCTTTGGTATCGGTGTTAACTACAAATTCGCAGCAGCTCCAGTTGTTGCAGCAGTTGTAACGGAAGAAGTGATCGAGCCAGATCCAGAACCAGTGATGATGAGCAAGGTGCACAAAGAAGAGTACGGTACAGGTACGTTTGAATTCGATAGTGCTAAGTTAACAGAGTCCGTTTCTGAACGTCTGGACAACTTTGTTTCATTCTTGAACGAATATCCTCAAGCTCAAGTAGAGATTACTGGTTACACAGATAGCTCAGGCCCTGCGGCATACAACCAAAAACTGTCTGAGCGTCGTGCTCAATCTGTTGCTGATTACCTAACCGCAGCTGGCATTGGTTCAGATCGTTTGACAGTTAAAGGTATGGGTGAAGAAAACCCAGTTGCTGACAACAGCACTCGCGAAGGTCGTGAGAAAAACCGTCGCGTAGAAGTTGTGGTACCTTCATTTGAATACCAAGAGCTAGTTCAACCAGAATAAGCATCTATGATTCATGATCGATGATGTGGTAAAAATTAATGGGGTGCATTTGCACCCCATTTTGATCTCATATTAAGGGATATTGCCACTATGGTTTTGGGAAAAAGATCAACTCATTATCTTGCACCATAACGCAATCCATACCAGCTGCATGCGCCGCTCGCTTCCCCAGCTCAGTATCCTCGAACACAAGACACTGTGACGCCTCCAAGTCGAGTTGTTTCGCGGCCATCAAAAAGGTATCTGGAAAGGGTTTATGGTTCTCTACATCACTTGCGGTTACTACAACATCCAACTTGTCTAATAAACCTGCATGACTTAATAAGCGCATGGCACTTTCTCGTTGGCTGCCAGTACCGACTGCAATTTTCTTATGGCCTAAATATTCCTCTAACACGATGTTCGTGCAAGGAATAACGTCACCATGAAGCTCCATAGCAGCGAATGTTTCCATTTTAAATGTCGCGACAGTTTTAGGATCTAATAAAAGCTCATGCACACGATTTAGTTCCTCAACAATTTTAAAGCTCGGCATCCCTCCCAAACTGTGAAACCATTCCTGGCAAAACGGAAAATCAAAACGCTCAGCAGTTGCTTGCCAAGCTGCCAAGTGGGCTGGCATGGTATCGATTAGAGTACCATCCATATCAAATATGAATCCCTCATAGGGTCTAAAATCAATCGTGCTCATGTCTTTTCTTCTATTTGTGCATCTGTAATGTTAATTTATCAGCTCTTTCAATCGTCCTTACCGGCATTTACTTATCATGCTCAAAATTTCGAACTCCGTCACAATTCAAGAGTGGGAAATTCAATTATCCCCAATTAGAGCTCAAGGAAATGGTGGCCAGAACGTTAACAAGGTAGCGTCCGCTATACACCTGCGCTTTGATATCCGGCATTCCAGCTTACCTGACTTTTACAAAGAGCGATTACTTGCACTTTCTGATAGTCGTATAAGTAAAGATGGCGTGATCATCATCAAAGCGCAACAATTTCGGACACAAGAACAAAATAAGGAAGACGCCCTAAATCGGCTTCAAGCATTGATAAAAGCTGCCGCTTTACAGGAGAAGAAGCGTATTAAAACGAAACCAACCCGCGCTTCTCAACGCCGACGACTTGATACAAAAAACAAGCACGGAGCGAAAAAACAGCAACGTAAAAAAGTGCTGTATTAGTGAATGTCGTTTTCTCGACATGTTAGTTGAACAACGTTTGCTAGCCCTTGGAAATCTCATTGGATTTCTCTTTTTAGTTACTTATTCAGGAAACAACAATATGACTATTAGGCAAAAACTCTACTTCCTCGGAGTTATCGCCATTTTAGGCATCGTGGCCCTTTTGGGTACGTCATCCCATTTTGAAAATAAGAGCAATGATCTTAATCACGCCATCAAACTCGTTGGTGATCTAGAAATACGCTTACTCAACTTACGCAGAAATGAAAAAGATTTCCTACTGCGTAGTAATGACAAATATCTAAATAAGTTTGACGCCAATGTTGACAAGTTTATAGACACAGAAAAAGAGCTTGCGAACATACTCAAGAGTAATGAATTACCTTCCAGTCAACAATTTAAGCAAGACTTGCTCGCATACCAAAGGGGCTTTCAGAATCTGGTCAGCGCTTACCAACGATACGGGCTTGATTCAAAGAGTGGGCTTCTCGCCGGTTACGAACAAGCACTATTAGAAGCTAAACAACGTTCAGACCACCAGCAGTTATTGGCATTAGTCCGTTTTGACTCTGCGGTAAAAGCAGGACTATTCAATAGTGACTTGCTTGAGGGGCAATATGCTCCGGAGCTTATCAAAACAGGTAAGCAATTGGCGGCCCAAAAGCAAGTTGTTGGGGTTGCTTATGACAAAGGCCTACTCGGTGAAACTCGCGCATTATCCCATGCCGTAGAAGAGCAATTTGAAACCTTTTCCACAGCCCTTAGCTCTGCTGCCGCACAACGTGATGAACAAATGTCGACCATCAAGCAGGTCATTACAGCTCTGATCTTAGTCGTTATTTTCGCATTGATTTGGCAAATTTCACGTTCAATCAATACGCGAGTGAATAGCTTACTTGGCACCATTCGAAGTATCAGCGAAACGAACAACATGGGACTTCGATCTGATTTGAAAGGTCAAGACGAGCTATTTGATATCAGTCATCACCTCAATGACCTATTGGATAAGCTTGAGCATCTAATTAGTAGTACCCAAGAAAAATCGGCGCAACTCACTGCAAGTACCGATAATATGCATCGTGAGTTAGAAGGCGTTATGGAGCAATTCCACACTCAAACTGACCACACAGCATCAATGGCGACGGCAGTTCAGCAAATGGTTGCCACAATAGGTGAAATCTCTGAGAGCACATCAGTTGCGGTAGAAGGCGTACATCAGGCAGCGAATAATGCCGAACAAGGTCGAGGAGTTGTTGAGGCGACGGTAACCAACATCGGTCAACTAACCACGATTTTATCAAACAGCCAGCAGTCGATTGGCTCGCTGAATCAGCATGTAGATAAAATTGGTGGTGCCGTGAACATCATCCAAGAGATTGCAGAGCAAACCAACCTACTAGCTCTCAACGCAGCAATTGAAGCCGCGCGAGCAGGCGAACAAGGCCGCGGGTTTGCAGTTGTTGCCGATGAAGTACGCGCCCTAGCTAGCCGAACTCATCAATCCACTGAGGAAATCACGCGGGTCGTTGCAGATATTCAAACTCAAATGTCTACAGTTGTTGCTGATATTGATCAATGTAACGATCAAGGGCAACAAACACTTAATGCTTCTGAAAAACTGGATTCTAGCCTGCAACAGATCATTACTGACATGCATTCAATTCAAGGTAATTCGGAGCGCATAGCTTCAGCAATTGAAGAACAAGGTATCGTGATGAACCAAGTTAGCGGTTCAATCACCGAGCTAAACGCCATATCTGAGAATAACATGCAATCCGCTCAGGAATGCTTGCATGAAGTGAACTCTGTCTCTGCTCAAGCTCATGATATGGATGAAGCCGTTGCACAATTCAAAACTGCGCTAAAATAACCCTTTTCAAAATAGAAAGCCCGAAGCAATCAGTGCTTCGGGCTTTTTTTCAATTGTCACTTCGTGCTTACTGCGCACTTCGGATGTGATTATTCATCATCAAGAGGAACCAGCTTGGTGTTGCCGCCATGAACTTTCTCACGCTGTCTTTGCACCAGAGCGTAGAAGCCTGGGATCAAGAATGTACCTGCTAGAAGCACACACAATAGACCACCAATCAGCGACACGCCGAGTGAGTTTTGACTCACGTGCCCCGCGCCAGCGGCAAAGATAAGCGGGAAGATACCCAGGATAAATGACCAAGATGTCATATTCACAGCGCGGAAACGTAACGTGCCTCCTTTAACCGCTGCACTATCGATATCAGCATCTTTTTCTTCACGCTCTTGCTTGGCGAACTCCACAATCAAAATTGCGTTTTTCGCCGCCAAGGCTATGAGCAAGACAAGACCAATTTGGGCATACAAGTTAAGCGGCGTGCCAGTTAGATTTAACGCAAGGAAGGAACCTAACGTGGCTACTGGGACCACCAAAATAATAGCCAGTGGAATACTCCAACTTTCATACTGAGCCACCATAAACAAGTAAATGAAGATCAAAGCCAGCGCAAACGCATAAATGGCTTGGTTACCCGCGAGCACTTCCTGATAAGCCATACCTGTCCATTCATACGTGTACCCTTGCGGAAGAACTTCAGCAGCAACGCGTTCCATTGCGGCAATCGCATCACCACTAGAGTAACCCGGAGCTGGTTGGCCTTGAATGATAGCACTGCGGTACATGTTGTAACGCCATGCCACATCAGGCTCAAACACTTGCTCGTAGCTCACTAGCGTACTTAACGGAACCATATCACCGTTCGAAGAACGAACATGGAAACGCTCTAGATCTTCCATGCTGCTACGGTGCTGGCTATCAGCTTGCATGGTTACGCGGAAGTTCTTACCAAACATGGTGAAGTCATTCACATAAAGCGAACCTAAGTTGCCTTGCAAGGTTTGGAAAATAGACGACAGCGAAATACCTAATTGCTGCGCTTTCTCACGATCGATATCAACGTAGTAGTGCGGAACATTCGCGCGGAACGTGCTAAACGTGTAGGCAATTTCAGGCGCTTGGTTAGCCGCTTGGATCATTTCTCCCATGACCATCGACAAATCGGTACGACTTCGCCCTAGCGTGTCTTCAAGCACAAACTCAAAACCAGACGCAGCGCCCATACCAGGAACCGCCGGTGGTCCCATCGCAAAAACAACCGCTTGAGGTAGCTCTGTCGCCGCTCGACCGTTAATACGTGCCGCGATAGCATTAGCAGAGTGCTCTCCTTGCAGCGAGTTACGAGTATCCCAGTCATGCAATTTGATAAATACAGAAGCACCGTTTGATGCTGCTGCGCCTGTCATAAACGAGTAACCGTTCGCAACCGTCACACCATCCACACCAGGCTCTTCACCGATCATTTTCATTAAATCATTGGTGACTTCTTCAGTACGTGATAAAGAGGCTGAATCTGGTAGCTGTACGTTAACCAGCAAAATGCCTTTATCTTCTTGAGGAACAAACGCTGTAGAGGTGGTTTTCGCAAAGAAAGTGACCGCTGCGATAGCAACTATAAAGAACGTCACGAGCAGTAAAGACTTCTTCACCAAGAAACCAGCGATCTGGCCATAACGCGTAGTGATGCGCTCTAAGCCTCTGTTGAAAGCCTGGAACCAGTTAGCGGTATTGCCCCCACCCTGCTTCAATACCAGAGAACAAAGTGCTGGAGACAGCGTCAATGCATTGATGGATGAAATCACAACCGAAATACAGATGGTCAAAGCGAACTGGCGATACATGATACCGGTGATACCTGGCAGCATGGCGACGGGTATGAATACCGCAAGTAGAACCAAGGTCGACGTGATGATTGGTCCCGTTACTTCTTTCATCGCTAGCAACGTCGCTTTACGCGGTGAAATGCTTGGGTCTTTCGCCATGGTAGTATCGACGTTTTCGATAACCAGAATCGCATCGTCCACCACGATACCAATCGCAAGGATCAAGCCAAACAAAGTAACCGTATTAATGGTGAAGCCCGTTGCCTGCATGATGGCAAACGTACCAATCAGAGAAACGGGGATCGCGACAACAGGAATCAACGTTGCACGCGCACTACCCAAGAACAAGTAAGTTACAGCAATCACCAATAGAATCGCTTCAATCAGTGTTTTTACTACCCCTTTGATCGATTCAGATACGAACACGGTTGTATCGTAGCTGGTCTCGTATTCCATTCCCTCTGGGAAGTTTTTGCTCAAGCCTTCAAGGAGCTCCATGACGGCCTGACCACTTTCTAACGCATTCGCATCCGATTGAAGAGACAACGCAACGATTGACGCGTCCTGGCCACGGAACTTACCGTTACCATCGTAGAACTTTTTGCCTAGTTCAACGCGAGCAACATCTTTCAGATAAACCGTAGAGCCATTGGGATTAGCTCGAAGGACTACGTTCTCAAACTCACTCACGCTTTCCAAGCGACCTTTGGTCACAAGGTTAAACTGAACTTCTTGCGGATTGTTGTATGGTGCTGCACCTACACGCCCTGCCGCAACTTGAACGTTCTGTTCAGCCAAAGCGGCGTATACGTCTGACGTGGTTAGCTTAAGGTTGGCCATTTTTTCAGGATCTAACCAAACACGCATTGCGTATTCGCCACCACCAATCACGTTAACTTCACTGATACCTTTCGCACGAGCCAACTGATCTTTTACATTCAAGTTAATGTAGTTAATCAAGAACTGATCATCGTATTTGCCATCAGGTGAATAGAAGTTAAGCACCATCAGCAAGTCAGGTGAACGCTTTTTCACCGTCACACCAACCATGCGAACTTCTTGAGGCAGTTTTGACTCAATCTGTGACACGCGGTTTTGCACGTTAACTTGCGCCATATCTGGATCGGTGCCAACATCGAACGTGACGTTTAGGCTGTAAGAGCCATCGTTCGCGCTCTTTGAAGACATGTATATCATATCCTCAACGCCGTTGACTGAGGTCTCTATGGGGTCCGCAATGGCCTGCTCGACAACTTCCGCACTCGCGCCAGTGTAGTAAGCCGAAACGCTGACTGATGGCGGGCTTATCTGTGGATACTCAGCCACTGGCAAAATCGCCAGTGAGATCGCGCCGGCTAGCGTTAATATGATCGAAATAACCAGCGCGAATTTAGGTCTCTGAATAAAGAAACGACTTAACATAGTGCCCCCTACTGCTTATCTTCAGCAGGTGCTTGAAGGCGCACTTCTACACCATTACGCACACGTTGTAGGCCTTGTGTAATAACCGTATCTTCCTGATCGAGCCCTTCTCGAATGATAATGCCTTGTTCAACCTGAGGGCCAAGCTCGACGTTACGACGCTCTGCCACACTTCCCTCAGCCATCACCATCACAAAGTCACCTTCTAAGTCAGTCTGTACGGCACGTCGTGGGATAACAATAACGTCTTTCGTGTTCTTATCTCTCAAGTTCACTTTGATGTGTTGACCCGGAAGTAACTTCTGCTCTGGGTTTGGCACTAGCGCGCGCATAGCAATCGTACCCGTTTTGGTGTCAATACGATTACCTAAGAAATCAAGCTTACCAAGATGCTCAAAAAACTGTCCATTTTCCAGTTCAAGCTGAACTTCAACGCGGTTTGATTCAGCCGAGCCATCACCTTTTACTTGATCCATACCCATAGCTAAACGCTCACGCTCACTCACACTAAATGAGGTATGAACGGGATCTAAACTCACCAGAGTTGTCAGCACGCCAGATGACGGAGAAACCAGATCACCCGTACTCACTTTGGTATCACTAATACGTCCGCTAAAAGGTGCTCGGATTTGAGTATAGGAAAGGTTAACTTCAGCAAGTTTAAGTTGAGCATTTGCCGCTTCTAGCTCTGCTCTCGCACCAAGAAGTGCCGCAGTTAAAGCATCAAACTCAGATTGAGAGATACTACCGCGAGGCAACAAGTTTTTACCTCGAGTATGATCTAATTCGGCTTTTTTTAGCGCCGCTTTAGCTTGTGCAAGTGCGGCTTTAGCACTCGCGACTTGGGCTTCAAAAGAAGATGGCTCGATAGAGTAAAGGAGCTGCCCTTTTTCTACCATTTGCCCCTCTTCAAAGTGACGAGCTTTTAAGTAGCCAGAAATCTGCGCGGTAATATTGGTATCTTCTACTGCTTCAATGCGACCGATATAAGACTTGCTCGGTTGGTAGTCGATAACCGTGACATCCTGAGTCACTACGAGAGGCGCTTGACCTTTCGTTTGGGCATTATTAGCTTCCTCGCATCCAGCGAGGATTGCTGTAGCCGCCATTAGTGCGACAAGTGGTTTCTTTTGCATGTATTTACCGTCTTTATAGAACAGGATATTGTTGAATTCCTATCAACCTTACTCCTTGCTGCCACTGAAAACTTCACTGAAAAGCGCCCAAGGTGTTTCTAAATGTAAACATGAGAAACAAAAGGAAAATAAAGTAATTTAGTTAACAGTGGTATTCAATGAGCAATATACATACAACTCAATCATAACTATTTAATATACGCCTTAGGAGATCGCGAATTTTAGCGTGTGCTTGGAAACACTAACGGGAGTATTGTATTCGGGCGTAAAGTGAGATTCAGTGCTCAAGATAAGAACGTTTTGTGGCTAAAAAGGTAAAAAGTGACGCCTTCATACTCAAGACCCCGATTTTGACTATTTTTTTAATATAAATGGGTTATCATTCAATTAATTCAACGCCTTCGACAGAGAGGATGACTATGATTTCTAAATGGGCGAAACGCTTTTACCAGATGGCAGAACTAGTGGCGTCTTGGAGTAAGGACCCATCAACACAAGTCGGTGCCGTTATTACTAAACAGAATCGCATTGTATCTGTTGGATTTAATGGCTATCCGCATGGTGTTTCTGACAGTGTCGACACCGATGAGCGCGAGTTGAAATACCTTAAAACACTGCACGCGGAAGAGAACGCAATTTTGTTCTCAAAACGTGACTTAGACGGATGTGATATTTGGGTAACGCATTTTCCTTGCCCTAACTGCGCGGCAAAGATCATTCAAACAGGGATCTCACACGTACACTGCCCTGAGCAGTCTGAAGACTTTTTATCTCGCTGGGGAGATAAAATCCAAGTCAGTCAAGATATGTTCGATCAAGCGGGTGTGAAAGTCGACTGGTTACCACTAGAAGACATTGAAATTGAAGACAAAGACGTGCGCTAGTATTCCATCTTAATATTTAAATAGCCCAGGAAGATCTGGGCTATTTTGTTATTAAATCTGCAAGAGGTCTCGACGTGGTCTTTTAACTGTGTTTTTTCGCTGTGAGCTCAGCAATTTTGACAATAACGAGTACTGATTTTTCCATCATTTCAACAGAAATAAACTCATGAATTCCGTGGAAGTTAAAACCACCGGTGAAGATATTCGGGCACGGCAAACCCATAAAAGATAAACGAGCGCCATCTGTACCACCACGAATAGGTTTTATAATCGGTTCCACATCACACGCTTCCATCGCTTGCTTTGCCAGCTCAATGATATGAGGGTAAGGCTCAACCATTTCTCTCATATTGTAATAGCTGTCTTTTATTTTTAGCTCTACAGAACCATGGCGTAAACCCGTGTTCATTTCATCGACGAGTTTCTGCATAAAGGCTTTTCGATCCTCAAGTCTTTGACGGTCAAAGTCTCTAATAATGTAACCTAGCTCGCTTCGTGCAACGCCCATTTCTGCCGATTTTAGATGGAAGAACCCTTCGTAACCTTCGGTTGTTTCCGGAGTTTGATCTTGGGGCATTTGAACTTGAAATTTCGCAGCCAAGCTCATCGCATTGACCATTTTGCCTTTTGCAGTACCTGGATGAACGCTAACACCATGAAAAATTACATCAGCGTTTGCTGCATTAAAGTTTTCGTATTCCAATTCACCTTGCGGACCACCATCTATAGTGTATGCCCATTTCGCGCCAAATTTTTTAACATCAAACAAATCTGCACCACGACCGATTTCTTCATCCGGAGTAAAGCCGATACAAATGTCGCCGTGTGGAATGTCTGGGTTTTCCAGTAGCAGAGCTACCGCGGAAAGAATCTCTGCGATACCGGCTTTGTTATCCGCGCCAAGTAATGTAGTGCCATCGGTAGTAATAAGATTGTGGCCATGTAGGTGATGTAAATCTGGGTATTGCACGGGAGATAACACTTCATCCCCCAACCCTAATGCAATATCGCCACCCTGGTAATCTTCGATGAATTGCGGCTTTACGTTTTTGCCAGATGCATCCGGCGCGGTATCCATATGGGCAATGAAGCCGATAGGAGGAACCGCATAATCAACATTGGCTGGCAGTTTAGCCATCAAGTAGCCATTTTTATCCAAAGTCACGTCACTTAAGCCAAGTTCGAGCATCTCTTTTTTAAGTAACTCAGCAAACACAAGCTGGCCAGGTGAACTTGGGCAAAGCGTCACATGTGGATTGGATTGGGTATCAAACGTGACGTATCGAAGAAATCTTTCAACTAAATGTTTCATATTTATTCTCATTGTTTTGTACGATGAGGCCTTATCACGCATTGATAAGCTGACGTTGCCTCATCAAACCTCACGCTATGTTACGCTCTTAGCTCAATAAGAATTTGCTTTGAATCATTTTTTGATAAGAAAGGCTTTTGCGCTTTGCTTTCGCTCATTGAAGTATGAATTTAATCTAAAAGTTCCTCAGCCAGTACTCGCCACTCTTTAACCTTTTCACGAAAATGACGCCATTGCTTATCGGTCATCGAACGAGAAACATCTAATGTCAGTTGATCAACCAATGCAAAGTTAGAATCAATATTCAGAGAAAGCTGCTCACTATAATAACTCTCTGGCTCGAACAAGAGTCGCATAAATATATCTTGATAAGTCACAACATTAGATTTGTTGTCGAACAAGTATTCGAGCTCTTGATATACCGTGGCTCGATAATCTCTCCATAAAGGGCTGTTTAAAATAACTTGCTGAGAAAATGTTTGAGCTAATTGACGCTGATTTCCTGATAGATTCCCTAGCCATTCTTCCATCCACTCTTCAGTGTTATCCAGAATAATTTCACGCACTTCGTCTTCTGTCTTATCGGCATATTTTGCGTTTCGCTCTTGATAATGTTCTTGTACATTACTCAAAAACTCGCGTTCTTGATCTTTCGTTAATTGCAAACTTAACGCAAAAAGATCTGGTGCTGCTTTGCTGACCACTCTATCGTAATGCGCTCGCATTCTATCTCGATTTTGTTGCAAGTAATTTAAGGTGATATCGCTCGCTTTTAATCTCTCAAGGTCTTTTAAATGTTCGATATATATTGGTAACTCCTCTTTCTTGTGCCAGTCTGCCAACAATAATAAGCGCTCTTCCACCAGGACTTCTTGTTCCCCTTGCAACGAGACATAGTCCTCTAAGTAATCGAGCACGAACCAATCGATATTGCTGTATAAAAACTTTTTCGCACAACCGGCAAGCAGAAATACGAAACAAAATAGAAGGCCATAACGAAGCGCCTTATTAGATACATCCTTTAATTTAGTCACTTATTCGTATTCCCTTTTCTGTTGATTAAGTTCTATACTCAACCTGTATCACTTAGTATTGCGGCAAACTTACACCAGTGTGACAAATATTGATTGCCACCTTAATAATATATAGAGTTTGAAATTAACTTTTTGATCACAGCTATCCGCAAAAAAGTGAGTTAGAGCGCAATTATCGGCTAAAAAACGTACCGAACGACGCTCCCTATAACGGCATATAATTTGCATGGATGTTTTTTGGATGGTTTATGGAGGCGAAGTATGGCAGCCGCTGAGCAACTTGATACCAGTGTAGAATATGAGATTCGATATTTTGAACAGGGGAAAATGCACTGCATGAGAGTCATTGCTGAAAGCAAAAAAGTGGCTTATCAGTACTATTTGGAGTGTGGTAAGCACAACAGTGACTTGTACTCTATTCGCCCAGACAAGTAAAAAAAACCGCCTAACAGGCGGTTTTTTTATTCGTCAGAATAAATATAACTGTTTGATTTTATTTATTATTACAGATTCAAATCCAACAATGTTATTTGATGTCGCCAAAGCGCTCAAGATAAAGGACGGTTGCTGCAGTACGAGAAGGAACTTGAAGCTTTTTAAGTAAACTCTTCATATGTACTTTAACCGTAGACTCAGAGATAAAAAGACGATCGGCAATTTGCTTGTTGCGGAAACCTCTTGCCACCTCTCTTAAGATCTGAGATTCACGATCGGTCAGTGTATCAAACACGTCCTCTTGCTCTGAACGTTCACTCAAATACTTAGAAACTTCTTGGCTGTATGCCTTGTCCCCTTGGTGCGCTTGTTTTAGCAACTCAACCAACTCATCGGGCTCAGTGTCTTTCAATAAATAGCCATCGGCACCACTTCGAACTATTGCTTCGATATCTGCTGGGCTATCTGAAACGGTTAGAATGACAATTCTGGCTTCACAGCCATCTGCACGCAGTGCTTGCAAAGTATCAAGGCCAGACATGCCTTTCATATTAAGATCAAGAAGTACAAGATCCAGTTCCAGCTCATGCGCTTTCGCTACTGCATCCGCGCCATTACTTGCTTCTGCAATGACCTCAAACTCAGGCTCAAAGCTTAAAAGCTGGTGGATACCTCTTCGCATGAGTGGATGATCATCCACCAGCATTACTTTACACACTGTCACTGTTTACTTCCTTACTATGTTGGAATTCTAATTTTACGGTACAACCTTTGTTTATCGATGCTTCGATGTGCAGATCGGCATGCAGTCTAGCGGCCCGCTCTTGCATGATACTCATACCGTAATGATTTAATTTTTCGTCTTGATGTTCAAAGCCTATTCCATCGTCGCTAACGGTTACTGTGACTTTTCCATCATTATCGAGACATTGAATGTGAATATTATCTGCTTGCGCATGTTTGATAGCATTAATTGCCGCTTCTCTTATCAACTGTAGTAAATGAACCTGTTGATGTGCATCCAGTTCAGTTGATGAAAGTCTATTTTTTAGCGTAATGTCTGCAGCAGTTTGTTCACTGAGCGTTTCAACCATGTCTTGCAATGCTTGGCCAAAACTGCCCTCTTTAATCGTAAGACGAAACGTCGTCAGTAACTCGCGTAACTGCGTATAAGCGGCAGATAAGCCCGTATCTAGCTCGGCAATAACTTGATTAGCCTGCGCGATCGCCTTTTCGTCAGGCAAGTTCTTTACGCTTCTCTTCAACAAAGCGACCTGAATTTTTAAGTAAGAGAGTGCTTGAGCCAATGAATCATGCAACTCCCGAGCAATAGTGGCTCGCTCTTCCATCAGCAGAATTTGTTCTGCTTGGCGCTGCGCCCGATTGTAATACACGGCGCGTGATAAAATCTGCACGAAGTTGTCAATAAGAGCCTCGTTCGGACAAGGTAACCCTGCTTTCCAATATAAATAGCCCAAGTGCTCACCATCTAGCATCAGGGCTTTACCGTGGCAATCTTCATCACAATCTTGGCAGCATTCTTCTCCTTCCATCAATATCCAGCTCGGTTCTCCCAACTGCTCGATTTCAAGTTTGACCGCTTTAATGCCCTCAAGACTGACGATATGCTGCAAAATCGCCTGGAAATTGTCTTGATTAATACGCGACGCCGTGAGTTCTTTTGACGAGTCATACAGCACCTCTAAAGACTGGTTGGCATGCTGCAATTTACGTGTTTTCTCATCAACCGCTTGTTCTAATCCTCGGTACAACTTACCAAGGTCTGTCGCCATCCGATTAAAGGTTCGAGTCAGTATTCCCATTTCATTATCGCTGGATACATTGAGCGATATATTAAATGAGCGATTTTTAATTTGCTCGCTAGCAAAAACTAAAGCACGCAGAGGCCGAACAACTTCGAGGCGCACAAAATGAACGACAAACATACTGACACAAAGAATGCCACCCAACCCTAACCCGCCGATCCAGGCTAAGTTAATCAGTTTTTGCTCCGAAAAGCTTTGTAGCTTAAATACAAACTCATCGATTTGTTCAACAAAACCGGCTACTAGGAGTTGATATTCTGCCGGGTTGTCTCCTCTAAGCACCGCCTTGAGTTCATGCCATCTGATAATAAGACGGTAGTAATCGTGAGTGATGTCTTCTGGCACAGACCAATGCTGAAGCGCTTTCATTGAAGGTGAATATATCGAATATTCAAATGCGTCAATATGTGAAGAATAGTCAACAGATTTAACCTGAATATCATTCGCCAGACGGTAGCTTTGCATTCGCATCGAGCCAGCAACATTGACGGCTTCAGCATCGTTCAAACTGGACGCTAACGTAAAAATCGCAAAACCAGTCGTAGCGACTGAGAGCAGCAAAATAAGAAGCATCGCGGACGCAATCGTGCGCGTCACCGACTTTTTCACATTTTTAAACAATCTGAGTTCCTCGCCCATTAACAATCCTATTTTTACGTGCAATGAACCCATTACCTTTCAACTTTATCAATATGTGATCACCTGCGACGGAATTTATTGATCCAAAACAATATTGCATACCATTTACCCCCTAAGAGGTATTTATACAAATATGTCAAAAACTACAATTTCGTTAGTTTAAATGACAGTTTATTAATGAAAATTGTGGACTATGCTTAGTTTGGGTTCCAAGTTTCGAGGTGACTAAGTGGTAGACCTTTCCAGAAGAAGACTCTTTGCAAGAAAAGCGCACCCCGACAACGCCGTACGTTTGCCTTGGTTAACTAAACCGCAACAGTTTACGGACGATTGCACTCGCTGCGGTAAATGCATTGAGGCCTGTGAAACAAAGATTATAACCAAAAGTGATGGCGGATTCCCCTCGGTCGATTTTTCCATCGATGAATGCACATTTTGCTATCAATGTGCAAACGCCTGTCCTGAGCCCCTTTTCTTGCCAGAAACAGAACAACCTTGGCAAGCAAAAGCAAGTATCAACGATAACTGCTTAGCAAAACAAAATGTCGAATGCCGAAGTTGTGGGGATATGTGCGACCCGATGGCAATTCAGTTCAAATTAGAACTGGGGAAAGTAGCACAACCCAATTTAGACCTTGATGAGTGTAACGGCTGCGGCGCCTGTGTTTCAGTGTGCCCGACTTCATCCATCAATGTGAGCAATACAACAGCCTAAGCCGAATGTCGTCGGCCAAAGGCAATAAAAATAAATGAGAGAGCTATATGTCACTAAATGAAGTGCATATTTCAAGTTTGGTAGTACATGTGCTGCCGGAACATTTGGACGAAATCAAACAAAAGATAGAAGCACACGAAAATGCGGAAATCTATGGTGACAGTCCTGAAGGCAAGATTATCGTCGTACTTGAAACTGAGAACCAAGGTTTCATCACAGACACTATCGATGCCATTAACAATTTACCGAACGTCTTAAGCACGGTATTGGTTTATCACCAAATCGAAACTGGGCTTGAAGAAACGGATGAAGAAGACACTGGAACACAACATTCCCAAATCGAGGGTGAAGTATGAAAATGACAAGACGTGCGTTTGTGAAAGCAAACGCGGCTGCATCAGCTGCTGCTGTCGCAGGTGTGACACTACCAGCATCTGCAGCCAACCTGATTGCAAGCTCTGATCAAACCAAAATCACATGGGACAAAGCACCTTGTCGTTTCTGTGGTACAGGCTGTTCTGTTCTTGTTGGCACTCAAAACGGCAAAGTGGTAGCAACACAGGGTGACCCAGAAGCACCAGTAAACAAAGGTCTGAACTGTATCAAAGGTTACTTCCTTTCTAAGATCATGTACGGTCAAGACCGTCTAACTCAACCGATGCTACGAATGAAAGATGGCAAATTCCACAAAGATGGTGAATTTACACCTATCTCTTGGGATGACGCTTTCGACATCATGGCTGAGAAATGGAAAGCTTCCCTCGAGAAAAAAGGCCCAACAAGCGTAGGTATGTTTGGCTCAGGCCAATGGACAGTAATGGAAGGCTACGCTGCGTCAAAGTTAATGAAAGCAGGCTTCCGATCAAACAACATTGATCCAAACGCTCGTCACTGTATGGCTTCTGCCGTTGTAGGTTTCATGCGCGCATTCGGTATCGATGAGCCAATGGGTTGTTACGATGACTTCGAGAACGCAGACGCTTTCGTTCTTTGGGGCTCAAACATGGCAGAGATGCACCCGGTTCTATGGACTCGCATTACTGACCGCCGCCTAAGCCACCCTCACGTTAAAGTGAACGTGCTTTCTACTTACTACCATCGTTCATTTGAGTTGGCAGACCACGGCTACATTTTCAATCCTCAGTCTGACCTTGCAATTGCTAACTTCATCGCAAACTACATCATCGAAAACGATGCAGTAAACTGGGACTTCGTGAACAAACACACGAACTTCACTCAAGCAGACACTGACATCGGCTACGGTCTACGTGACGATGATCCGCTACAAAAAGCAGCGAAGAACCCGAACTCTGGCAAACTCACTTCTATCTCATTCGAAGAGTACAAGAAATCAGTAGCGCCATACACAGTAGAGAAAGCATCTGAAATCTCTGGTGTTGAGAAAGAGAAGCTTATCGAGCTTGCGAAGCAATACGCGGATCCAAACACGAAAGTAATGTCTCTATGGACGATGGGTATGAACCAGCATACTCGTGGTGTATGGATGAATAACTTGGTTTACAACATCCACCTACTAACCGGTAAGATCTCGACTCCGGGGAACAGCCCATTCTCACTAACGGGCCAACCATCAGCATGTGGTACCGCTCGTGAGGTTGGTACGTTTGCTCACCGCCTACCAGCGGACATGGTGGTTGCTAACCCTAAACACCGTAAGATTGCAGAAGACATCTGGAAACTGCCAGAAGGTACGATTCCACCAAAACCTGGCTTCCACGCCGTATTGCAAGACCGTATGCTGAATGACGGCGTTCTGAACTGTTACTGGGTTCAATGTAACAACAACATGCAAGCCGGTCCAAACATCAACACAGAACGTCTTCCAGGTTACCGCAACCCAGAAAACTTCATCGTTGTGTCTGACCCATACCCGACAGCAACAGCACAAGCAGCAGACCTTATTCTTCCTACCGCAATGTGGATTGAAAAAGAAGGTGCTTACGGTAACGCAGAGCGTCGTACTCAAGCTTGGTACCAACAAGTGGGCACGGTCGGTCAAGCAAAATCCGACCTTTGGCAGCTAATGGAGTTCTCGAAACGCTTCAAAATGGAAGAAGTGTGGCCTGAAGAGCTTCTAGCGAAAGCGCCTCAATACCGTGGTAAAACAATGTACGATGTACTTTACCGCAATGGTAACGTCGACAAATTCCCTATCGAAGAAGCTCGTGAACTGAATGACGATGCTCACCACTTCGGTTTCTATGTTCAAAAAGGTCTGTTTGAGGAATACGCAACATTTGGCCGTGGTCACGGTCATGATTTGGCTCCATACGACCGCTACCACCAAGTGCGTGGTCTACGTTGGCCTGTTGTTGATGGTAAGGAAACACAGTGGCGCTTTAAAGAAGGTTCAGACCCATACGCGAAAGAAGGTTCTGGTTGGGACTTCTACGGCAATGCTGACGGCAAAGCGAAGATCATTTCCGCGCCATACGAAGCGCCACCAGAAGTACCGAACGATGAATTTGATATGTGGTTATGTACTGGTCGTGTTCTTGAGCATTGGCACACAGGCACCATGACTCGTCGTGTACCTGAATTATACAAAGCAGTACCAGACGCAGTGTGTTACATGCACCCAGAAGACGCAAAAGCACGCAATGTTCGTCGTGGTGAAGAAGTACTCATGGCAAACAAACGCGGTGAAGTACGCGTTCGTGTTGAAACTCGCGGTCGTAACCGTCCGCCAAAAGGTTTGGTATTCGTACCGTTCTTTGATGCACGTATTTTGATTAACAAGCTTATCCTAGATGCGACTGATCCACTGTCTAAACAGACAGACTTTAAGAAGTGCCCAGTCAAAATCACTAAGATTGCTTAACCTTCAGATACTGAATGCTACGGCCGTCATTATGGCGGCCTAATAAAGAATTTAAGCCATAAAGGCGGAGATGAAATGATGAAAAAATTACTTGTCGCAGTTTTATCTGTAGGTGCGTTAGTGACAGGCATTGCGCAAGCTGAGTTGGATAATCCAGGTGGTATTGGTGGTCTAGAATCTTTACGTGGAATGTCTCAATTGGAAGATACGCGTCCAGCAGACGAGTTCAAAGACTTCCCTAAAGATCAAATTGTTGAAGACAGCTATGTTTATCAACCACCGTTGATCCCACACAGCATTCGTCACTACGAAATTTCGTTAAATGCTAACAAGTGTCTTGCATGCCATAGCTGGAAAAATGCAAAAGAGTCAGGTGCGACTAAAATTAGCGTAACGCACTATGTAAACAGAGAAGATGCGGTACTGGCAGATATGTCTCCTCGTCGTTACTTCTGTTTGCAATGTCACGTTCCACAAACGGATGCAAAACCACTAGTGGAAAACGAGTTTAAGGCAGTCGATTCGCTTCAGTAATTGAAACGCGAGTACTAAGAGGTTACTTATGAAAATACTTAAAGCGTTTTGGAAGAGACTGTCGAGCCCGAGTAAAGCTGCCGCTGGTGTGGTTTTATTTCTAGGCTTCGCTGGTGGCCTTCTATTTTGGGGCGCATTCAACACAGGTATGGAAGCAACCAACACAGAAGAATTCTGTTCTGGCTGTCACGCGCCGATCGTTGCTGAAATTCAAGAAACAATTCACTACTCCAACCGTTCTGGTGTTCGTGCGATTTGTTCAGACTGTCACGTTCCTCATGAATGGACGGATAAGATCGTTCGTAAAGTACAGGCATCTAAAGAGCTATTTGCACACTTCGTAACGAAGACGATCGATACGCCAGAGAAGTTCCAAGAGCGTCGTGGACACCTCGCAGAACGAGAGTGGGCACGTATGAAAAAGAATGACTCTCTTGAATGTCGTAACTGTCATGAGTTTGATTTCATGGATTACTCTCAGCAAGGATCACGTGCGGCAGAACAACACTCCACCGCTCTAGCTTCAGGCGAGAAAACATGTGTAGACTGTCACAAAGGTATTGCGCACAAACTACCAGACATGAGCGGCGTTGAAGGCTGGCACTAAGGAGACTTACCATGAGTACATTAGAATCTGTAATTTGGCATATCCTTGGCTACAGTGCTATGCCAGTGATTATTCTTTCCGGCTTTGTGGCGGTAGCAGCAATCTCTCTCTGGCTGCTGTCATTTGGTAAGGATAAAGAGGTGTAACGTAACGCATCTCTACTCGTCAACTAGCCTATTTGTTGACACTGAGCGCCGAGCAAATGCTCGGCGCTTTTTATTTATTAATCAATGGTACTTGCCAACAATAAACAAGCAATCATACATAAAAAAAGCGACCATAAAGGCCGCTAAGATTTACTGCTATAGGGAGTCGTTTAAGATTCTTTTACTGGCAGAACCTGTTTGACGTATTGTCCTGGCGCCTCATCAATAACCGGATGGTTTTCTGAGCCAATAGGGAAAGGCTCAACTTGCTCTTTAGGGTTGAATTGGAGTAACCACTCGTTCCAGTGTGTCCACCACGATCCCTCTTTGTGTTCCGCGTTATTCAACCACTCATCAGCAGAGTCATCCAAATTATCGTTCAACCAATAACCATACTTATTTTTAGCTGGAGGGTTCACGATGCCCGCAATATGACCAGATTCACCGAGGACAAACGTTTTGTTACCACCCGTGTTCAGCGCACCACGGTAAGTTCCCTGCCATAACGCAATGTGGTCTTCTTTCGTTGACACAAAATAGCTAGGAATTTTGATCTTATTTAGATCAATCCATACTCCACCAATTTTGACGCCTTTATCTTGCACCAGCTTGTTCTCTAAATAGAGCTCGCGAAGCAAGAAATTGTGAGATGCAGCGCTGACGTTGGTGCTATCGCTATTCCAGTACAACAAGTCGAAATCAACCGGACTGTTACCCTTCAAGTAATTGTCGACGTAGTAGTTCCAGTACAAGCTGTTTTCACGCAGTAAACTAAACGTCACGCTTAAGGAACGGCCGTCCATATACCCTTTTGCGTTATTTTGCGCTTCAATTGCACTAACAATGGTGTCATTGATATACGCGCCGACTTCACCTGGTTGAGAGAAGTCGAGCAACGTGGTGAAGAAAGTGGCAGACTTAATGCGCTTCTTCATACGTTTTGCAGCGTAGTAGGCAACCGTGCTTGCTAAAACAGTACCACCGATACAATAACCAGCAGCATTGATTTGCTCTTGTCCTGTTATATCTTCAATTGCAGCGACGGCTTTCACTACGCCTTCTGTCACGTAGTCACCAAACTCTATGTGCGCTTGTGCCTTGCCTGGGTTACGCCAAGACATCATAAATACACTATGCCCCTGCTCTAACAACCATCGAACCATTGAGTTCTTTGCTGTTAAATCAAGGATGTAGTATTTATTGATGAAAGGTGGGACGATGAGCAGCGGCGTCGCATTCACTTTCTCTGTTAGAGGTCGATATTGAATCAACTCAAACAATTCGTTTTGAAAAACCACATTGCCCTGTGTCGTCGCAACGTCATCGCCCACACGGAATGCATTGTTATTCGTCATACGAATTTTTAAAATGTCTGCGCTCGACTCAACGTCTTCTTTCAACTGCTCTAAGCCTGCCAGTAAGTTTTGACCGTTTTGCTCAAGTGTCAGCTTCAAAAGCTCTGGGTTAGTGGCGATGAAGTTGGAAGGAGAAAGGGCGTTAATGGCTTGGCGAGAGAAAAAAATAATACGTTCTTTCGTCTTTTCATCTAAGCCTTCCAAAGACTCGATGGTGTCCAGATAGGTCTTACTAAATAAAAGGTAGGATTGTTTGATGAAGCTATACATGGCTTCATTTTGCCACGCTTCGTTTGAGAAACGCTTATCCCCTTTTTCAGCTTCGACGATTTGTGCTTGGTTCCCTGCCAATGCAACATTCTGCCAAATTTGCAGCTGCTGTTCCCACCACTGTGCTTGCAGCTTTAAAATCGCAGCAGGCTGATTCGCAGCTTGTTCGAACAGTTTGGCAGTATCCTCAAAGTTCACTTCTTGCATGGCCTTGTTTAAAGGAGAGTTCACGACTGCCTTGTTCACTTCGAAATCATGCCACCACTGATGATTGGTTTCCTGAAGCTTCACAAGATAGTCCGAAAAGAAGTGTTGAAACATAGTCTTACTCCTATATTCGGAAAAAACAACGCCGCCCAAATCTAGGGGCGGCGAGAATCGGACAAATTACGCTGGAGTAACAGTCTTTAGATTTTCCGAAGTCATTTTCTCAACGTCATCTTTGAACTCTTTTGCAATCGCTTGAAGCTTGTTGCTGTCATCCATCATTTGTTGAGAAAGTTTAGTAAGTACGCTTAGTTGCTGACTGTTGAAAGCAGTCAATGACGTTACGTCTTTGATTTCTGTCGCTGCTTTCATCTGGTTTAGACCCACTTCACTGTATGTGCGAATGGCGTTCAATTGAAGCTCGGTCAACACTTCTACGTTTTTTGTCACTAGCTTGTTGAACTTCAAGTAAGGTTCTAGATTTTTTTCAGTTTGATCGCTAAATGTTTTGAAGAAATCTGTGTACATGGTTTGTCTCCTAGAGAAAGAATTAAAAATGTCCGTTTAAATAATTACTTAACTGTCTTTACAACCACAGCCGTGCCCATGCCGCCGCCCACACAAAGTGAAGCAACGCCATATTGACCATTTTGCTTATGAAGCTCGTGAACCAGCGTGACTAAGATTCGGTTGCCAGATGCACCAAGCGGGTGTCCTAGCGCGATAGCACCACCGTTAAAGTTCGCTTTATCTTGAATCGCGTTAACTGGAACTTGGTTTGTTTCCGCCAACTGATGAATCACGCCAAGTGCTTGCGCTGCAAATGCTTCGTTTAACTCGTAAACGTCAATGTCATTTACTGTGAGTTCCGCTTTTTCGAGTGCTTTATTGACCGACTCAACAGGACCTAGGCCCATGATCTTCGGATCAAGACCCGATTGCGCATAGCTTACGATCTCAGCAAGCGGCGTTAATCCATGCGCTTTAACTGCGCTTTCAGACGCCACGATAATCGCACTCGCGCCATCGTTAATGCCTGATGCATTACCTGCAGTCACAGTGCCTTCGCGGTCAAAAGCAGGACGTAGCTTGCTTAAGGCTTCCATTGTCGCGTTCGCTTTTGGGTATTCATCCGTATCAAACATCACGGTTTCACGGCGTTGCTTTACTTCCACTGGCACAATTTCGTCTTGAAATTTGCCAGCTTCGATAGCGGCTACCGCTTTCTGTTGGCTAGACAGCGCGTATTCGTCTTGCTGCTGGCGAGTTAAGCCGATTTGTTTTGCTACGTTTTCTGCCGTCACACCCATGTGATATTGGTTGTAAACATCGGTTAAACCGTCCGCTACAAGCAGATCTTTTAGCTCCAGATTGCCCATTTTGTTGCCATCACGAATGCTGCTTGGTGCGGCAAACGGAATCTGAGACATGACTTCAACACCCGCTGCAACAACGATCTCAGCATCGCCACTACGGATATGGGACACGGCATCCATGACCGTTTTCATGCCACTACCGCAAACCATGTTTACGCCATATGCAGGAACAGATTCAGGAATCCCCGCAAACAGTGCCGCTTGGCGGCCAACACCCATTCCTTGACCTGCACCAACAACGTTGCCAACAATCACTTCGTCAACCTTGTCGCCAGGCAACTTTGCCGCCTCCAACGCGCCTTTAATCGCTACTGCTGCCAGATCGCCAGCAGAAGTATTTTTCAGGCTGCCACCAAAAGCGCCGATTGGGGTACGCTTCGCCGCTACGATAAATACTTTTTCCATCATCTTATCTCCTTAGTGCATGTATAGGCCGCCGTTCACCGACAAAGTCTCTCCGGTGATATAGGCGCCCGCATCGCTGACCAAGAAGCTCACTGATGCTGCAATTTCTTCTGGTGTCGCAAGACGTTTCATTGGAATTTGGTTCGTGATAGATTCCAGCACTTCTGGCTTCATTTGCTCAACCATTGGCGTACCCGTGTAACCCGGCGCGATAACATTAACTGTTACACCCGAGCGAGCACCTTCGTATGCTAGGGCTTTAGAGAAACCGATCATCCCAGCTTTCGCCGCCGAGTAGTTTGCTTGACCAAACTGCCCTTTAAGACCATTGACTGAAGAGATATTGATGACACGACCACCGCCTTTTTCGCACATTGCAGCAAAGAGGGGTTGCGTAACGTTGAATAAACTATTGAGGTTGGTATTGATGACATCATTCCAAGCTTGCGCAGTCATCTTTTTAAACACGCCATCACGTGTAATTCCTGCGTTGTTGACAACAACATCAATGGTTCCTTCCTCCCCAAGCAATTGCGCCAATTTCTCTGCACACTCTGTCGTGTTTGTTACATCCAACTCAAAAAGGCGAACCTGATCTTTGGTAAACCCTTTGCTGTTGAACCACTCCAGCGCACATTCGTAGTTACCTGTGAAATAAGTAGCGATTACACGGTAACCGTCATTGACTAATTGAGAGGAAATAGCAGAACCAATTCCGCCTTTTGATCCAGTGATCAAAGCGACTTTCTTCATTGAAGACTCCATTCTTAACGGCATTTAAAAAGCAAACTTAATACACTGATGAAATAGTTCACCAACTGACGTGTTTATTTATTCTTTTGACAACCAATCCCGTGCTGCCTTTATTTTAAGTTAACCTAGAAATATTACATTTCAAATAAAAAACTCACCCAATTGCATAAGATTGATTTAGATCTCATTACCCGTGAAATGTTATAAAATGGTTAATTTTACATAAGCCATTGTTTTAAATCACACTTCCACAAAAGCCACACCAACAGAAATAGAAACATAATTATTAAATATCATGCACTTACATACAGAATGGTAGACGTTACATTATGTCATGATTTAAGATCTGAATTTTAAGCCTATATGATTACAACAAACTTGAGATTAGAATAATAATTCAATTATCAGTAAAAATAATTATCAAACATATCATTTAATTACTGCATTTAATGATAATTTAGTTATCAATTCGATTATTTTAATACAGTGATGATTAATACCGATAAAATATAATAAGTTAAATATATTTAATCTAAAAATGATATAAGAGCTTGTCTCATACTGGTGCAATACGCACTATTATGACGCATAGATTAAAATATAATTTCATTTTAAATTTATATATTCGAAGAACATCAACTAGCTACTAGTGAAAGTAATCGTTCGCTTTGTAGTAGCATCCTTTTCCACTTTGCACTATCTTTGTGGCTTCTCTTTAATCACTAAATCATCAACAGATATGAATCTTGCATTGCTCAGTATGTTCATCCCTACTTTCTTTTTTGTCTCAATCACGCCTGGTATGTGCATGACTCTCGCCCTAACGTTAGGTATGAGTATCGGTTATCGTCGCACGTTATGGATGATGATAGGAGAGCTTCTCGGTGTTGCGCTGGTGTCAGTCTCTGCGGTGTTAGGTATCGCTGCGATTATGCTCAATTATCCTTGGATGTTTATCGCGTTAAAGTTCATTGGTGGCGGTTATTTACTCTATCTTGGAGTTGAAATGTGGCGATCGCGAGGGAAACTTGCGATTAATGTCGACAACTTAGAAACACCAAAGAGTGACAATATCGCACTGATCATGCAAGGCTTCGTTACCGCAATCGCAAACCCAAAAGGCTGGGCATTTATGATTTCTCTTTTACCGCCTTTTATAGACCAAAACGCAGCGCTTGCACCGCAACTGATCATACTTGTCTCCATTATTTTACTGTTTGAGTTCATTTGCATGTCTCTGTACGCTACTGGTGGTAAAGGGTTGAAACACGTATTAGGTCAGTCTAAGAATGTACGTCTAATGAACCGTATCGCAGGCACTTTAATGATGGGAGTTGGTGTCTGGTTGCTACTAAGCTAAGGCAAACTGGAAACAATGAAAAATATTCTGAATAAAATAGCTAAAGTCATGGGTGAAGTATTGGACTTTCAAGCCCGAGTTTGGGTTGTGAACGTCTATAGCGGTGAGCATAAAGGCGAGTCTTATGTCGTTAATGAAGATGCTTTCTCTGTACCTCTTCAGTGGATGAAGAAGAAAGGCTACCAAGAGCCAATGTTGAATAAAGTCGAAGCAATGAAGCGCTCACAAGTCTTAGAGTTCGACTTGGGACTTGTGAAACATCGCTTGATGCGCGTGAAATAAGCACAAAAAAGCGCCACTCAAGATGAGTGGCGCAAGCACTTTTACCTTAAAAATAATGCTACGGCGCAGCGTCGATCTCAACTGGAAGATAATGTTTCGGCTCCAGTTTCAACCACTCAGGCAGCACAGTACCAATCGAAATCGAAGACCATGTCCCCGACAGAACGCCAATAAACATGGCGGTTGAGAAACCAGCCAAAGGCGCTCCTCCCATAATCCATAATGCACCAACAGTGATCAATGTCGTACCAGATGTCACCATAGTGCGTGAAAACGTCGCGATAACAGCTTGGTCATTGATGTCTTCTGTTTTCCAACTCTGTTTCGCAATCAACAGCTCACGGATTCGGTCTGCAATGATGATAGAGTCATTCAATGAGTAACCTAAAATTGCTAACACCGCTGCAAAAACGGTTAAGTTGAACTCCATTTGAGTAACTGCAAAAAAACCAAGCACTAAGATCACATCATGGGCCAAAGCAAACAGTGAACCACTGGCCAAACGCCACTCAAAACGGAAACACAAGTAACCGAGAATACTCAACACACAAATCAACAATGCTAAGCCACCTTGTTCAAACAAGTCTTGGCCAACTTGAGCGCCAACTATACTGTTGCTGACAACATCAACTTGGTGAGAGATTGGCTTCAACACCTCTTCTACACTTGGCAACGTTTGTCCATCTTCCGGCGCAGAGTAACGAATCACCCAACGGCCATCTTCACCAGAGCGTGTCACTGACGCAGATTCACCAAGCTTTGGTTGCAGAACGTCAAGCAGATCATGGTTAGTTAGCTGCTTATCTACCTTTACTTCTGTCACCATACCGCCAGTGAAGTCCAAACCTAGGTTCAACCCTTTAAAGCCTAGAGCGACGATCGCGATCACCGTTAAAATGATGGAAACTAGCGTAGTAAAGTAGCGAATTTTACGAATATTTTGTTTTAGCATTTCGACCATGATTAAACCCTCACATCACGACGGGCATCGCGGCCCCAAATTAAATTGATCATTGCTCGAGAGGCAAATACGCCTGTAAACATACTGGTTAACAAACCTAATCCGAGTGTTAAGGCAAAGCCTTGGATTGGGCCATTACCGATGGCGTACAAAATCACGGCGGTGATCATGGTAGTAATGTTGGCATCAAGGATGGTCGAGAATGCGCTGTCAAAGCCAAGATCAATCGCTTGAGCGAAGCTGCGGCCTTCACGCATTTTGTCCTTAATACGTTCAAAGATAATAACGTTGGTGTCTACTGCCATACCGACGGTTAACACTAAACCGGCAATACCCGGAAGCGTTAGAACCGCTCCTGGTAACAAGGCGATTAAGCCAAGCAAACAAAGCATGTTGGCACAAAGCGCCACGTTTGCTACCCAACCTAAGCGGCGGTACCAAAGTGCCATAAAGGTCAGTGTTAGTCCCATACCTAAAGCCAGTGCTGCAAAACCGTTTTCAATGTTTTCTGCCCCCAGAGAAGCACCGATTGTTCGCTCTTCCACAATAGTAACCGGCGCGGTCAGTGACCCCGCGCGAAGCAATAGCGCCAACTGCTGCGCATCGTCCATGCTACCTGCCCCAGTAATACGGAACTGGCTACCAAGCTGAGATTGAATAGTCGCGACGCTGATAACGCGCTCACTACGCTCAGTTACACCGCGATCGTTTGTTTTGTATTCACGGTAAACGGTCGCCATTGGCTTGCCGATGTGAGTTGCTGAGAAGTCACTCATTTTCTTACCACCAGCGTGGTCAAGAGAAATATTTACCTCTGACATGCCCATTTTGTCGACACCAGCACGAGCGTTCACGATGTGCTCGCCCGTTAGAACTGGTCGTTTTGCCAAAATCACAGTACGACCGTCATTATCTTGAAGAACAAGATCTTGGCTGCTGTGTGCTTGGCTCGCATCTTTCACTTCATAAAACGCCAAGCTTGCTGTTGCACCAATAACGTTTTTCGCTTGAGCAGGATCTTGTACACCAGGGAGCTCAATTCGAATGCTCTCTTTACCTTGGCGTTGCACTAGTGCTTCTGTGATACCAAGTTCTTCAATACGACCACGCATGATCTTCAGGTTTTGTTGAAGAGTCGACGATTGAAATTCTTGGATATTTTGTTCACTCGGTTCAAGCACAAAGCCACGAGATGAACTTTTTGAAATCCAGCCCGGGTAGTTTTGACGCAAGAACTTGTTTACTTCCGACAATGCTTGCTCGCTGTCACTGTTTACCGTAATTCGGTTGCCGCTTTCTGCTCGAACTTGCACACCACGAACACGTTGATCACGCAGATTCGCTTTGATTTCATCAATCAACGCATCACGTTGCTCTTCAAACGCTTTATTCACATCAACATTCAACAAGAACTGAACGCCACCACGAAGATCAAGACCGAGTTTAATTGGGCTAAAGCCCATCTCATTCAACCATTCTGGCGCAACCGATACGTATGAGAAAGTGATGCTGTCGTCTTTATTTAGCTCTTTGTTTAACAACGCACGAGCTTTACTTTGCGCATCTTCACCATCGAATACAATGGTTGTTTTGCCGTCTTTTTCGATGATTTTGTCGGCTGAAATATGGTTGGTTTTTAGCAGTTGATTCAGATGAACAACCGACATTTCACTGTTGTTTTGATCCGCAAACGTCAACTGGATAGAAGGCTGTTCGCCAAACCAAGTTGGTATAGCACTTAGGGTTAAAATAATGACCGTCGTGATTAATACGACATATTTCCAAGCTGAGTAGTGATTCATCAGCTTTCTGTTCTTTTGCTGCTTTGGTGTTTTTTTCATGTAAACATCATCCCTTCACAATGAAGTGAAGCTTTTAATAACAAGGCTTAACACACGACAGATGCTCCCAGAATAAATTCAGGGTATGAAATGCTCAGAACGCTCACGTCCTGTCGAATACAATCGTCGTGTTAAGAGTGCACAATGGTGCAAATAGATGGTGTTTAGGCAGAAAACTGACTATTGAGTGCGACGTACATGGCATTGGTCTCTTTCCAACCAGAAATGCGATGATCGCTTGTGAAATGATAAAATGTGGACTGGTTGTGACGCCAGTTAATGTCCATCAAGCTGTATGCGTAACCCGCATCAGCGTAAAACGGAGTAGTGAGATCGCCGACAAAATCTACGTGCTCGTCATCAAGCCCTTCCCGTAAGTAAGACGTCCAGCGCTGAGAGTTAAACAAAGCAACGGAATCGAGACTTGCATGGCCTTCAGATACTGGAGATTGAGAGCTTTCTTCTGAAACTTCAGAAAAATCGACGGAAGAGTTTGGCGATACACTTACGGCTACAAAAGGTTGTAGCTTAGAAAAGTGCGGTACGTGAGCCTTGTGATCGATTTGCGCAGCAGATACATGCACTGGTAGCAATACCATTGCAAATAGCAGCAAAATCAACTTTCTAAGGTAAATCCAAGGCATAGGAACTCACTAAAAACACAAAGAGCCAAGTTAGGTCACTTGACTCGTTGATAGTATTCCTATTGATTATGGTTCACAACTAAAAAGTTATAAATCTCTGATTTCAGGTTTGCATCGTTATTGCATTTATCAAAACGTCTTTAGAAAACTAGTGTAATTGGTGGTGAGTTATCGATAAAAAATATCGCCCTTATCAACATCTAAGTAGATCTTGTTCTCTTGCTCCAAACCGCCACAATAGATGAAGTAAACGTTGCGCTTTTTGAACGTCACAGAACGAACCCAGCCTCCGAGCTCCTCAAAATCACTCGGATCACAGGTTTCATCGTCTAACAATTGCTGTGTTTTCTTACGGAAAATATCCAAGTGAACTTTTAAATCATCCGACTTCTGTAGGTATTCATCCAATATCTCTAAGCGCTCTTGCTCTTTAATAACTGGCTCTGCATCAGATAACCCTTCAGCATTCAACCATTCGGCTTTTTCTTCTCCACCCTCTTCATAGACAAGATAGCCGGAGATTCGGTACCACCCATCTACTTTTTCTAACACCGATACTTTTTCTCCCTTATAGAGCGTATCGACAACTAAAGCATTAGGGTTAGGCTTGTTGTAAACATTGACACGACGCTCAATAACGTAGTACTCAGTAACTTCCGGGGGAACGGCTTCTAAATCCAGAATCGGTTTGGATGTTTCTTTTTGCAGTGACGATTGCTCGACTTGTGTAGCCTTTGGTGCTTCAGGTTCATCTTTCTGCATAAAGAAGAAATAGTATCCAGCCCCCGCTCCGCCGAGCAACAGCATGACAATCAATGCGACGAGAATTTTCTTCATGCCCTTTTCCTTTTCATTCTTTATTCTTATCCCACCAGCAGCACGCATGTCGTAGAAATTTGGGTATATACTCAAAAGAGCAGGTCAACTAACGCGAGCAATAATGATCAACAGACTCAATTGGATACTACTATTTCTTCTGTTCCCGATAACGGGGCACGCCAATATTCAATGTAACCCATCGTCGTGGAATGACAATCTTACCCAATTCAATCGTTTAGAGTCCAATTACAATCAGCATGTTGAGGTATTCAATACACTTTTAACCGAACATAAACAGCGTCAGTTATTGTCCGACACCTTTTCACTGCATGAGCTCGTGCTACTTTGGCGTGCCAAGTCGAACCAAAATGTGTTCAAAGCGCAATTAAAAGCATCGATTCAATACAAAGAAGAGCTCACAACTAAAGCGAATCAGCTGCTTAAATTGAGCACACAATCCCAATGGTCAGCTAATGGGTGGGAGATCCTGGCCCAAAAGTGCCGCGAGTCAAACAAAACCGTCAATCAAATAACTGCGGAATGGTATAACACCAACGCTTTGGAACTTGCTGAAGATTACAAGCGCCTCTCTTCCCAATATCAAACTCTGTCACAAGTCTATGATAAAGAAGCTCGAGCGCTTCAATACGCTCAAGATGTTTCGAAGTAAAAACAGAGCCAGTTTTGAATAGACGATGTGGTTTTTTCACTCCAATATTGGACGTTATTCGTACTTTTTATCTTTCCTTAGTCGTGAATGATATCAAATGTAAATAATGGGATTGTTCCCTTTGACAAACTTGACTAAACCATGACCAAGACAATCAATTTATAGAGACATACGTCACATTAATGCTTTACTTATGGACATTTTTTGGTTAGTTTAGCCATTAATAAAATTTAATAAAAAGTCACATTTGGCTGGAGATGATGCTACAAACATGGTTATCAATCGATTAAGTAACAGGGAATATCCTAATGCTACCAAAGCCAAGTTTTTGTCAGTAGTTAGGCACGTAAAAGAGTTCGGTTCAATCAGTGATTTGGATCTGTGTAAAATCTTCGGAGAAACAATATGGAGTGATGGGAGGGAATACCATTCAGCCGCTTTCTCATTCAAGGTTGATAGATACACAGGTAACTGTGAAATCTCACAATACAAAAACCAATAAGGCTTAAGAATTTATTAAGCGGAGTCAGGAAACGGACTTCGCTTTTTTGATCATGGCAATCGTAAAGTCGTGCTCGGAGTACCCCTCAATCAATCGTGTATTCGGACACAGCAACCGACAATAGCGAAAGACACCTTCTTTATTGTGCGACGCTAACATTTTCATGCTGGGTAGTTTGGATTCATCCAACAAGTTAAACACACAACCTTTCTCTGTCGCTCGGTACATTTTCTCAATCATTTCAATGGTGTGATTTGGGTTGGTGGATTGATAGTTCAATGCTCCGGAAGCAAAAACAAAGTCGCAACGAGGCAATACCAACGTTGAAAAGTCGCCACATATAAACTTACTTTGCGTACGAAAATCTCGTTTTCTGGCTTCAGAGATAAACTGTTTTTGCTGATCAATGCCAATATAGCTTTGAGGAAGCCCCCCATAAGTTCGATAAACGCTAACAAGTCTCCGTAGCCGCACCCAATATCTAAAATACTTGAACCGTCTAACGTTAACCCTCGGCACAACGCCTCAAAACGGCTGATCTGACTATACTTATCTGCCCATCCCAGAGTTCGGGCTCTGTCTTTACCAAACTGTCTATATCGCTTTCGATGATAGTGGGCAATCTTAAGTCTATCGAAAAATTTCATCTTTCTTATGCATAAATCGGCAAACTGCCATTTCCTTTCACTTGTCTAATCGCCAGGTGGGTATGAATATCTTTCACATTTTCTAATCGCTGTAACTTTCTAGTAAATGTTTCATAACCAGCGAGATCTTTACTGACCACCTCTAACAGGTAATCATAGGCCCCTGATACGACATGGCATGAGATCACTTCATCCATCTCAACAACGGCATGTTCAAACTCATCAATCGAAGAAGCTTGGTGGTTATTTAAACTCACTTCAACAAATACAGTCATCGCGATGCCTACGGTGTCTCTGGACACAATAGCTCGATAACCACTAATTACACCTTCCTGCTCCAAACGCTTAATGCGCCTTGCACAAGGTGATGCAGATAGCCCTACTTGGTCAGCAAGTTCTGCAGTTGTCAAAGTGGCATCCTTCTGCATTAGGCTGATAAGTTGCCTGTCAATTTTATCCATTTATTCTTCCGTGCCTTTAATCACTAATAATTAACATTTATACGCAATTTATCACCAACATCAAGCCTAATTACGTCAAACTTTGCCTCCCTTTGGCAAGAGTTTTATTCAACAATTAACACATCATTTACAAATGGATATGTCGATAATGATCTTGGGATACGCAGCTATATTAACGACCTTACTGCTTTGGTCTGGTTTCTTTATTTCTTTAAAAGGGGGCGCAATTTCTGCCTTGCAGCCAGCCGATATCGCGTTAGTTCGCTTTCTCATCCCAAGTATAATTTTATTACCATTTGTGATTAAGCATAAACAGTCGCTGCGCGTCGTGCCTAAACGCTACCTGGTTGGTGTTGTGGTTGGAAGCGGCCTTCCCTATCTTCTGGTCGTCGGAACGGCTATGCATTTCGCTCCCGTGGCGCACGGCAGTGCATTAGTACCTGGCACTTTGCCATTGTTTGTTTCTGCTATCGCGGTACTTTGTTATCAACAGTCGCCGAGTGCTCACCGCTTAATCGGGCTCTCTACGGTGTTGTTAGGGATTTTCGTATTCCTTCTTTCTAATAGCGGCGCAGAGTACAACTGGTCTCAATTACAAGGGCATATCCTGTTTCTAACTGGCAGCATCATGTGGGCTGCTTTCACCATCAGCGCTCGTGTCGCCAATCTTAATGCACACGTCTGTGCAGGATTCGTTGCAATTGCGTCTTTGGCTCTGCTCATCATCGCCGTTGGTTTCGGGTGGGTAGACAGTTATTTGGTGGTAACACCGTTCAGCCAGTGGCCATGGGAGGAGTTATTTGGCCACGCGATGCTACAAGGTGTTGGCGCAGGTTTAATCGCTTCTTTCACTTTCATTTATGCAATTAGGATCATCGGTGCCGAAGCCAGCGCAGCTTTTGGTTCATTAACTCCAGTCGTCGCGACACTTCTTGCCGTTCCAATTTTTGGTGAACAACCAGATTCTCTCACTTGGTTAGCGCTGATGTTGGTCACATGCGGCAGTATTGTGGCAAGCCAAATCTTTATGAAAGGTGGAATGAACCAAACTTATCGCCCACCACTTCACAGATAGCGATGATTTTACAAAAACTTATGCCTTACTATCTTGAATAACAAAATGGCGTTTTGATAGCCTCAGCTTAACTAAAAATTAAAACGCCAATGTGATGCCAGCCACTCATACTAAAGATGAACTGCATAGGTTTCTCAAACCGGGAATGAAACTTTCTACTAATTTCGAATTTGGGCCTAAGGATCAATATACGTATTCCACCACCTATCTTGGGATGAAAGAAAATGCTTATTTGATTCTTGATATACCAATGCGTTTGCTTGAAGAGCAAGTGATGAGGAAACTCCCCAACGCCGATGTCATCGTGCGTGGAGTATCAGATACGGAGTTAGGCCATGTCATTGCGTTTAAGTCCAGCGTGCTGACGACGACCGTTCGACCATCCCCCCTTTTGTTTATCCGCATTCCAGGAACATTTGCAACCAAACCAGTTCGGGAACATGAGCGTTACAAGTTGCAAATGGACTGTAACGTTATTCATGCAGGGAATGTCTACGACGGTAGCCTTATCGATTTTTCTCTAGCAGGTGTTGGTATATCAACCTTGATTGAGCCCGAATTCAACGTGGGTGAGAGTGTTACCATCGAATGCCCGTTAAGCCACTATATCGGAGAAGAAAATCGATGTGTCATTGCCAACATTAAGAAATTGGTGAAGGGATGGGTAGTTGGAATTAAGTTTGCCAGTCCCATTGCGATGACTCACGAACTAAAAACAGAGTTACTGGAGCAATCCTTTCTAACCAGTAACGTCTGAACTTACTGCTCGCTAAAGCGCGTCGCCTCAAAGCTGTTGAGTATTCTGTGAACCGTATAGGTCACAAGCAGCGTCGCAACAATAGCAAACAAAATACTGCTCACGCGATACAGCGCACTGAACATTAAGTCACCATCCGGAGTAAGATATTGGCCGAACAAAATGCCTAATGTGGTTAAGCCGCCAAATCCGGCTCCCGAACCGCTAGACTCTTTCACGTGCATATAGCTGAACATCATCGCACCAATCCAAAGCAATGGGACGATAAACAATAAGGTATCCGACCAATCGTATAATACAAGTTGTCCGACAATACCAAAGGTCACCCCCATCAAGGTCCCCATTGCTCTTTTTCGCGCATACCCTAAAGCACCGTTCCAATGCATAGGAAACAATAAAAGTAAGGTTGTCGCCTGAGCAGACATAGAGTCACTGAGGTCAAATAGCTGGAATACAAGGAAAGACATTGTAGCGATACTCGCCCCCATAAGGGCTTCATGACGCATTCGATGACTCTGTTTAGGCTGCGACGGTTTCGCTGGTGGCTGACGAGGTTCCGCATCGGGAATCAAAAATGTCACCACATAAGCAACGATCACTGAAATAACATTCGCTTGCAGGTTGCTAAATATTAGGTCATTTAAGTCAGTGGTTGGATAACTCGCAAAGTGCAGCATGATGCTTAAGCTCAGTACGCTGTTCGCTCCAAATAAGAATAAGCTCCCTTTTGACATACAGGCGAATTTATACAGGAACAACCCGAATGCAATGATTGTCATCATGCCTGGGTGCCCACCAAATAACCCACCAAGCACACCAACTTCTAATCCACACACAACCGCTGAAAAAATCAGTTGTCGTGCGGCATGTAGACTCATGACTGGCACCATTCCAAGTAACAGCATCGGGGTTACAGTAAAGAATACGCCATAGTTCCAACCAAATACTTTACATAAAGTGAAACCAATGGTCGCACCAGTTGCAATGCGCAAACACTGACGGAAGTCGTTTTCCGACATGGGGTGGTCCCATAACTTCATATCGCCTCCTCGTTAATAAATATAATGAAGAAGACTCAAGAATTGGATCTGGCACCTCGCTAACCAACCAGATAATGCGTTTTCTGGCAACAACTGCACGGTTGCTCGTGCCCCTGCTGGAAATGCGCGCTGCTGAGGTTCATCGATAGCTAAATGTAAACGTAAGCGCTGCGCGTCTCTCACCCAACGGTTTGAGTCAGTTGGTGTTGCTAAGCGACCATCCGCATCGAATTGACCCGAGCTGACCCCGGCATCCACACTCGTAATACGAGCTTCAAATACATCACCAGGTAAGCTATCAAAAGCCACTAACGCACGGCTGTTCTGATTAAAGTGTCGTAAACTCTTTTCACGAAAGTCGGCAATGATATCCACGTCATCGGAGACTAAAGCGACAAGAGGTGTACCAGCTGCCGCATAGGCCCCCGTCTCCAGCTGCAAGTTAGCGACAACGCCATCATGTTCCGCCGAGACTTGAGTGTAAGACAGATTAAGTTCCGCTTGTTTTAGCTGGTTTTGCGCTACGCGGATATTCACATTCGTCGCGCCTAAATCACCGCGGTTTACTTCCAACTCTTTTAAACGAGCACGTGCGGCCAGTAAGTTCGCTTTAGCTGCCGTTGCACTGCTCTGTGCGTCATCGCGCTGCTGTTGCGAAGTACCATTACGGTGAAACAGGGTATTAAGACGTTTTGCTTCGCGAACTTTTTGTTCCGCCACGATTTTGCTCGCTTCAACGTCTGCTTTTGCCGCAGCAATAGAAGCATCAAGTTGTTCGTTGTTTTGAATCACACGCTCAAGGTTAAGTTGAGCCTTTTCTACGGCGAGCTGATAAGGCTGGGGATCAATCTGAAATAGTAGATCGCCTTGGCTTATTTCTTGGTTGTTGGCAACATAAAGATGCGTAATCTGCCCACTCACACGGGGGGCCACTTTAGTTACCACACGCGTTGCCATTGCCTGAGGCGTCAACGGCATGGCGAGATCTGCAACTAGAAAATAGGCAAAGACAAGGACAAACGCGACGCAAGAATATTTGATCCAACGTGCGAATTTTTGATCTGGAGTCATAGGCGTTTACTTCTCTTTTTATTCGGTTTTCTGACTTATTCGCTAAGTGAATCAAGCGCATTGTGAGCAATCTGATCAAGAATCAATGAAAGCTGCTGAAGTTCCTGGTCGTTGATGTCCGTTAGGAGCTTGCTTCGAACTTGAAGAATTCGAGCCTCCATTTGCTTTAGTAGGGTTTTCCCCTCTTCTGTGAGGCTAACAATACGTGCTCGCTTATCGTGTTCACAGCAATGGCGAACGATCAGAGATTGCTCTTCTAATAATTTTAATGTTCGCATCAACGACGCTAACTCGATCTCAAGCGCTTCAGCCAAATGCTTCTGACTGATGTTGTCACCCATTCGATAAAGCTTCCATAACGCAGTCCAACGCGGATACGTTAGGTTTAAAGGCTCTAACTCGCGATCTGCAACCATTTTCCACAAACGAGCAACACGAGATAATTTTTCAGCCAGAGAAAGGTCTCGCAAACTGTTGATGTCTTGAATCATAAGATCTACTCAATTACTTAGCGTGCTAAGTAATATAAAATAGTTAGCACGCTAAGTAAATATCTTTTTGTGATTGAAATCACGTTGGGTGTGTCAGTGAAGGGGCAGAAATCTAAGTAACACAACACTATGTTTGAACTTGAAATGCAGCGATGTACACAACAAACGTCGAGACCAATAAAGTCTGATTTGTATAAGAGTAAAAGGGTCAGATACAAAAAAGCACAACCCGCAGTCATGGTGTTGTGCTTTTCAGATAATGAATAATTGGGTTATCTCGTAGTGAGCCAATTATTCATGTTCGCTCGACTAAGAACCGCTGTTTAAAATCCACAAATGCTTCATGGAGCGCATTTTCTTTAATCGGCTTGAGAAGCACGTAATTTGCACCCGATTCCATAAAGGCGTCACTGGTTTCTTTCGCGGTGTCAGCAGTACACGCATAAATTGGCGTGCCTAGTTTTAGCTTTTGTCGGATCTCTTTGGTCGTTTCAATTCCACCAAGATGCGGAAGTTGGTTGTCCATCAGTATCAAATCGTAAGTATGATCTTTTAAGAATTCCATTGCTTCTAACCCATCTTTCGCCCAATCAACCTGCATTTTGTACTTGTTACAAAACGCTTTTAGAATGAATGCGTTAGTATGGTTATCCTCTACCAACAACACTTTGAGACTCTCTGCAAATAGTTCACCTGGCTTAACTCGCAAACTCGAATCAAGAGGGGTGAGTACTCGCTCACGATCTTTCACTGGCATTGTAATGACAAAAGTCGTTCCTAAACCTTTCTGACTGCGGACTTGAACATCACCTTCCAGCATGTCGACAAGGCTCTTCACAATGGTCAGCCCTAAGCCACTACCACCGTATTCTCGAGTCGTTGTTGCTTCTTCTTGAACAAACGGTTCGAACATTTGGTCGAGTTTGTCAGACTCGATGCCGATACCTGTATCCGTAATTTCCACGACCAGCACGCTATTGTCAGCACCATAGAACTGCTCCAGTTCCGCATGCAAGCGCACGCTACCCGAGGGCGTAAACTTCACAGAATTACTGACTAGGTTGAATAAAATTTGGTTCAGACGAACTTGGTCAGTAAAGATTTCAACATTGGGATCTATTTTGTTTTCAATGACAAGGTTGACGCCTTTACTTTCACAAATAGGACGATAAATGTTTTCTAACGTTCGAATTGTATCAGTGAAAGAAAACGGGTGCTTTTGGATATTAAACTTACCCTGCTCAATCTTCGAAAAGTCCAAAATATCATTCAAAACAGCAAGTAAGTGCTCACCACTATGTCGAAGTACGTCAATTTGGTTATTCTGCTCTTCTGTTTCCACAGAGTCTTTTAGCAATTGAGCAACCCCTAAAATTCCATTGATTGGCGTGCGGATCTCATGGCTCATTTTAGCCAGAAAGTCGGCACGGGCTTGAGCAGATTTTTCTGCTTCTTTGCGCGCCAAGTTACTCTGTTTTTCCGCCTCAATAAGCGTGGTTATATCCTGACCTTGAACAATAATACCGCTAATATCTCCATCAACTCGAATCGGCGATAAGTTCCAGCGATATACTTTGTCTCCAATTGGCACATTAACGCCTGTCAACGTAGCTCCCTGAGCCGCCATGCGAAGGTGTGGCATCAACTTTTCTTTGAAACCTTTGAACACTGGGGGCATGGTTTCAACATCGTTTTCCATGACTAACTCTTTGCGTGCTGCCGGATTGATTTGGACAAGTACACCCGATTCAGACCACACCATAATAGGTGATAATGCAAAGTTAAACAGGTCGCGGAAAGACCGCTTTTGTGCTTCAAGCTCTTCAAAAGTGTTTTCTAGTGTCGAACCAATATGATCGAATTCCTCAATATCTGACCCCTCAAAACGCTCAAATCCTTTTTCTTCACGAGCCGAGCGAGTATATGCCATCAGGGATCCTAACTCTTCAACTACTCGATTCTCGATCCATTCTTTAGTCATCAGCGCAATCATGACCATACCGATAACTGAGGCTAGCATTGCTAGCAGGTGTTGGATTTGCAATGTCACCACGCTCTGATTGTCTTGCACAGTAAGCAAGCACAAGTCAGTCTCGGCGGCATTTACCTCAATAGGGGTTTTGATGATCAATAATTGGTCAAGCTTGTGCTGGGACTCTCGTCGTTTGAGTACGTCAAATATTTGATAAGCCTCATCTCCTACTAATGAGCTTGCCAATGGTGTGTTGTTAGCGACCAACACAACATTGTCGACGTTGCCTTCATTTTTTAACCTTTCCATCAACCCAAAGTTATTATCTAAAACAACAACATTGTAAGAGTACCCCATCACTTCACCGGTTTTAGGTTGTAAAACGGGTACGCGACGAAGTAACAGATGGCGAGTTCCCATCGGGGTCTGTGAGGGTAGATAATACCAGTTGTTGCTAAAGGTCACCTGACTGGCAAGTCGGCTAAGTATCAGGTTGTTGATGCCATAGAAATGCGCGTTGCCATCGTCCCAAATAATACCTTGATGATCGGTTAGGAAACGAAACTCCGGTGTATGGGAAGGATCACTCTGGTCAATACTCATGAAAAAGTAATTGAGTGCCTCTTCATCACGTTCTGTATAAAAATCCAATACAACATCACTTTTCGAATTGCTGTTGTGATGAATCTGAATCGCTGCAAAATGGCTATCAAAAATGTTCAGGATCAGGGCAGAGGTCTGCTGCTTGGTTCGGTCGACTTCCTGCCAAATAATCTGCTTCGAGAAGTAATAACTCTGAACAAAGATGCCTAGAATGATCGGAGCAAGTACGAGAATAATTATTTTGGTAATAAGCGTCGACAGTGAGCGACGCTTTCTTGTTTTTGATGTAGTTGTCATCAATTATCTGAGTATCTAAATGCACGTTTTCTTAATGCTTCAATTCTTTCTGGAGAGTCCGATTTGGTAACGACTTCAAAATCACCAGAGTAAACGGTGGGAACTGGCTTTCCTTCTAGATCCCACTTAATGGCCTCAGCCATTGCAATACCTGTATCATCGTTCATACGCATAACGGTAACGTCTAACTCCCCTTTAGAAAGCGCCTCTAACTCTGCTGAACCGCCGCCCCAACCATTGATCATGACATCGTCACGACCTAACTCTTTAAGAGCGTCAACAGCACCTAATGCTACATCGGTAGAACACGCGTAAATGAAATCAACGTCCGGATACTTCTCCAAACTGGCTTTTGCAGCTTCATACCCAGATTGCTTTGTTGCTTTGGTGTAGTAAGCAGATTGTAGTTCAAACTGGTTATCGCGGTTCACTTGGTTGATAAAAGTGTTGCCTCTGATGTCACTAATGTAGCCCTCCGAGAAATAGAGAACACTATAGTGGCTATGTTTAGGGAAACGCTTGCCAAACTCAACGGCCAACTCACGACTTCCTTCTGCGTGGTCGAAACCAACATAAAGAAACGGCTGATGATGTTCCCAATCCCTGACAGGTGTGGTGATATTTTGTAAAATTAACTTGGTTTTCTTTGAATCTAAGACATGCTCAACAAACTTACGATGTCTTGTGGTATCTAGAGTAAAGATCAAGTAATCGGAGTTGCTTTTCAGCGCCTCCATTAAAGACAAACTTTGCTGCTTTATATCTGCATTAGGACGAGTAAACACTTGATTTAGCTGATAGTCGATATCAAGCTTATCTAGGCGTTTTTCAAACGCGTCGATGTTTCGAATCCAATAATCAGAGATCTGCTGCCCTGGATAAACAACAGAAATTTTCAGTGGACGCTTCTTGTCTTTTGCTACGGGTACAGGGGTTTCTCTTACCACTTCAGCCAACGCACTAGTTAGCTGCTTCTGTTGTGGAAACTGGTCTAAAAACTCTTGATATGCCCAATACCCATTAAGAACTTGGGTGGCCTGCACATTCGGCGCAAAAGCGGCCATTGAAATCAGGGAGAATACTAACGCTTTTTTCATCTACTGCTCTTTTAGCTTTTTTATGAGCCTAATTCAGCTCTATTCATTACCTAGCCGAGTCATCCTATACTCTTGTAATCTACCTTCCTCTTAGTGCCTGTTTCAATAGTAAATTAGTTCTTGGTCTGAGTGGATGCAAATGAAAGTACATTGAGTCGCTTCCTTTGTCTCGATGACGCAAAGACATTTCGCGCTTTTCATATTCAGGCCCTTTAAACAGAACACCAGCCCATTATGCGTCAGTTTATTCCTACATGGTACTCCAAAAACAAAAAGAAACCGCCAATGTGACATAGGCGGTTTCCGTGTATCTTTGCGTAGCAAGGGCTTATCAGAGTGCCACTATCTCTAACATCATTTGTTGATGTTCGTCGACGACAATATTTGCTTTTGACATAACGAGCAGCTCTTTTTTCGCTTTAGTTAGTTGCTTAATATAGTACTCTGCTCGCATGGCAAGCGTCTTTGACTCAAAATCCGATGACCATTCCAATATCAAAGGGCCTTTTCCCTTCAAAGCTTTCGCTCCTTTTCCGGTTTGGTGCTGATTGAATCTTCGTTCAACATCATTGGTAACACCACAATACAACGCGTTGCGGTTATTTCGTATCAGGTAGACACTCCAACGCTGCGTTGTATTTTCCATCATGAAAGCAGTGACTCAACCTTAGCTTTTAATTCATCCAGCTCTTCTTTCAGCTGAGCGACTTCGAGCTCTAGCTGACTTACTCGATCGGAGCTCGATCTTGCAGCAGACACAGGCGCTGCAAGTTCGGACGCATCAACATCACCACAGAACAAATGCATATAACGCGACTCCCGCTTACCAGCCTCACGTGGTAATTTGACCACTAATGGTCCTTTCTCTTCGCTTGCTAAATGCTCAAGGACCGTTTCCACTTCTTTTACATCATGAAATGTCGCGAGACGATTAGTACGAGTACGAATTTCCCCAGGTGTTTGAGCACCGCGCAAAAGCATACAGCATACAATGCCTTTCTCCTGCTCTGTCAGCTTTAAATCACCAAATTCCGTATTACAGAAACGGTGTTGATACTTGCTGACGCGGCTGTTGAACGCACTTTCGTCACTGACGAGCCTGCGCTCAATAAGAGCATCAACGGCATCGAGAACGTCTGACTCAGAGAGTGACATCACGGGATCACGGTTGCTTTTTTGATTACACGCGTTGGTTAATGCGTTTAGGCTGAGGGGGTAAAGATCTGGGGTAGTGACTTCTTTTTCGATCAAGCAACCAATAACTCGTGCTTCAATTGCCGTTAGCTCAACTTTCATAATGCATTTCCTTATTATTTTTGCATTTGACTTTGTACCTAAATCGCTTCGAAATCATACTCCATAAATTCACACAGCAGTGCAAGAAGCGTTAGCGGTTCAGGTGTTGGTGTCAGGCTAAAGCATAGCGTAAGACCTGACACCCCTTACGAATAGGGTCAGGTATCAATGCTCCGAGAGAATCGGCACTCTCGTCAAATTGCCATCTTGGTCGACCATCATTATTTTTGAACGATTAAGCTCAACTTCGATGATTTCGAGTTGCTCACGGGCGTTGATATACGCCGTTTTTAACTTTTCAGCCACAGAGCGAGTGACTTGCTCATTATCTTGACTATTTACTTGCTCCGCAGTGTTACCAGAGTCCATATCAAGTTCATCATTTTGCATTCAATGGTGTTGATAATATAGTGAAGGCCACGTTATGACAATTAATCGATGGATTCTACGATGTTGGCCAAAACTCGAAGAAAGCAGCACGATTATATGGACACAGCGCAATTGGTTGAGAAATGTTCAACTCTGCATTGCTATTGATCTAAAGACTGTTATGCCACTGGATGTTGTGCTTTAATCGAGGAAGATATTCATAAAATTAGGAAAGAGAACTATGAGTAGCGTATTTGAAATCGTTAACCAAGCTCGTCGTAAAAACAAACTAAAACGTGAGCTTCTTGATAACGAGAAGAAAGTTCGTGATAACCGTAAACGTGTTGATCTTCTAGAAAACCTTCTAGACTACATCAAACCAGAAATGACTCACGATGAAATCGTCGCAATCATCAAAAATATGAAAGCAGACTATGAAGATCGTGTTGATGACCACATCATTAAAAGCGCTGAGATCTCTAAAGCACGTCGTGACATCAGCCGTCGCATTCGTGAGCTGACTGAAGAAGACAAGCAAACTAGCGGCAAAAAATAAACGCGTAAGCTAGATTTTCGAACCCCGAGCAAGAATATCTTCCTCGGGGTTTATTTTTGTCTCTAAACTAACCGCCGTGTACAATCAATCTAACTCTTATTCCTAACGCATTCAGCTTTCTATGTCTTCAACTACGACAAGTACACAACCAACGCTTGCAAAACAATTATTTACGATGACCTGGCCAATGCTTTTTGGCGTTCTGTCTTTAATGAGCTTTCAGCTTGTGGATAGCGCGTTTATCGGTCAGCTCGGCGTTTTACCGTTAGCCGCTCAAGGTTTCACTCTGCCTTTGCAAATGGTCATTATCGGCATTCAAGTCGGTCTAGGGATCGCAACGACAGCGGTCATTTCTAAAGCTCTTGGGGCGAATGAAAGTCGGTATGCCAAACAACTTGGCGGATTAGTATTGATGATCGGCTCAATTGGTGTCGCTATTTTTGGCGGGCTAATTTGGCTTTTGCGCTACCCCATTTTAGCTCTATTAAGCGCTCCAGAATCTGTTATGCCGATAATCGACAGTTACTGGCCTTGGTGGTTATTAAGCTCATGGACTGGTGCGGTTTTGTATTTTTATTACAGTATCTGCCGAGCTAATGGCAATACAATGTTACCTGGCACAATGATGATGATAACCAGCGGCGTGAACCTTGTGCTCGACCCGCTATTTATTTTCACGTTTGACTTGGGTATTAACGGAGCGGCAATAGCAACCATCGTCGCTTTTGGGTTTGGTATTTTAGTCGTCGCTCCTCGCGTGAAAAAGAATCACTGGGCAACGACACAATGGCAAGATCTTAACGTAGCCAAAAGTGTTGCATCTATCGGTAACATTATGGGCCCTGCGATGATTAGCCAACTGCTGCCACCGTTGTCTTCCATGCTAGCAACAAAATTATTGGCAAGCTTTGGAACCGCAGCAGTCGCCGCTTGGGCGCTTGGTTCACGCTATGAGTTCTTTGCTATCGTTTCGGTCTTGGCGCTGACAATGTCTATGCCTCCAATGGTTGGACGCTTACTTGGAGCAAAGAACTATGAAGATATCCAAAGGCTCGTCAGTATTGCCGTAAAATTCATTCTAGGTTTCCAACTTTTGATTGCTGCCATTACATTTGCCGTCGCAAATCCACTCGCATTATTGATGACAAGTGATGTGCAAGTGGAGCAAGTCTTGGAAATGCATTTACTGATAGTGCCGATCAGTTTGGGTTCATTAGGGGTTTGTATGCTAATGGTTTCTCTTTGTAATGCATTAGGCAAATCTTACACCGCGCTCACTATTTCAGCGCTGCGCTTGTTTGTCTTTTTCCTACCGTGCTTGTGGGTTGGCGCTCAAATGGATGGAATCCGAGGTTTACTCTTAGGCGCTTGTATCGGCAACCTGTTAGCTGGTGTTTCCGCATACCTAACCTATCGCCAAACCATACGCAAACTCGCAGGCGCTCAAGCCAACGCACAACAATGAATAATCAGAACTAAGCCCCTGAAGTGGGGCTTTATCGTTTTGAGGCCTTGTCTAAGTTGAAATGTTAGCTAGGCGAGTTTTAATTCACTAAAGAGCTCAAATAACTGGTTCGATTTATACGGCTTAGGTAAATAAGCATCCATGCCTGCCGCAAAACAGTTGTGGATGTCTTCTTCCAAAACACTCGCAGTGAGTGCGATAATCATCGTTTTTTCACGTCCTGCTTTCTTTTCCCAACGACGAATTTCTTTCGTCGCGGTCAGTCCATCCATCACGGGCATCATGCAGTCCATTAAAATTGCATCGAATTCTTCTCCCTTTGTGATGGCTTCTAACGCTTCTTGACCGTTGCTTGTTATCAAATAGTCATAACCTGCTTTATCCAGAAAAAAACTCGCTATTTTCTGGTTCATCAAATTATCCTCCGCAATTAAGATCCTCCGATGAGAGCGCGACGCTCGATATTCAGAGCTGACAACATTATTGGTGACATTGTCACTTGATATAGTCTTTTCAACCTTAGCTAAATCATCAATGACATGCTTAAATCGATTGCCAAGGAAAGGTAATGTGAGTACGGCATGTACTTTTTCTGCATTTTCGTAGGGAGTGGATAAATGATGCTGGCAAATAATCACACGGCGAAGATCGTAATTAAATGATAGATTATCCAAGATTTCATCGGTATTAGCGTCGTCACTGTGGCACAGAAATATGACATCAAAGTCATCATTTATCGCTTGCACTTCATTCACATTATCAACACCAAAGAGATTGATTTTCGCTAAGCGACACTCTTTTAATACTTGGTCGGCGTAGTCGTAATTTGAGCAGATCAAAAGCCCTTTATTAATCACCTCCGAACGCCAGCCAAACACCGGAATTGCTTCAACCTCAATCGAGAATTCAAAGCATGTGCCCACTCCTTTTGTAGATGTTGCTACGAGCTTGCCCCCCATCATCGACACAAGCTGACAACAAATTGCCAAACCCAACCCTGTACCGCCAAATTGCCTCGACACTCCTTCATCTTCCTGAGTAAAGGGTTCAAAAATCGTGGTTAACTTATCTTGATCAATGCCTATTCCGGTATCTTCTACTTTAAACGTCAGCACTCCACGTTCTTTCTCAAGTAATTCCTCATAACTAACATCAACGCATACATGCCCACTTTCGGTAAACTTAACCGCATTCGATACCAGATTCGTAACTACCTGTTTGACACGATGATCATCGACCATCACGCGAATGGGGATATTTTCAGCTAAATTAATACCTAACTTTAGCTGTTTAGATGTTGCTTTGGATTGGAATAAAATCACCGACTGATACACGACTTCTCGGATATCCGCTTCTACTAGTGACAGCTCCAATCGTCCAGACTCGATTTTAGAGAGATCCAATATATCGTTAAGTAAAGTAAGCAGTGTTTGAGATGAGGAGTCAATGTCATCAACAACTTCTTGTTGATGCGAAGACAACTCACTTTGAGAGAGTATTTCTGTCATGCCCATGATCCCGTTAAGGGGCGTGCGTATTTCATGTGACATGTTGGCAAGAAACACAGATTTTGCACGATTAGCCGATACTGCTGACTCTTTTGCATGCAGTATTTCTTCAGTTTGTCTCTGCATTTCTTCAACCACTCGATTCACTTGCTGAGCAAAAATGGTCAGTTCATCACTTCCATCAACTTTGACTTTTGTTTGCTTCTCTTCGGAGTTGATCAACGCGTTTAAAGTATGAATGATCGCATCGAGTTTGCTGTTAACTCGGAACCAAGTACTAAATCCGAGCCAACAAAGCAGGATAACCACTAAGGCGACGCCAAAACTGATCATCGCTATATTGGCCTTTTGTTCATGAACCTGCGTGAGAAGCGACTGCTCAGTTTGTTTGGTGAACCCATCAATGAGCACTTGTAAGCGCTGCACACGAAAATCGAGTTCTTTTAAATACGCGGCGTAGTCACTTTGTGACATGTCTCCTGACATTAATTGTCCGCGAGACGCTAAGTTTCTCTGATATCTCGGCGAAGTAAACAAGCCAAGCAATTTATCCACTTGCTCGTATGACCCACCTAAGTTTAAAAACGCATCCAAATTTTGCTGCTGTCGGTCAATCGCCTGATAAAACATACTTTGACTTAGCCGACTCTCAGGGTCTTGGACTAAACGGTTCGTCAGCCAAGCTTCTTTCTGTGTCCAAAAAGAGAGCTGAGCAAGGTAGGCAATAAAATTTTGCATGCGAATGCCATCGTCACTGCCATACCATTGATGATTTTGCAACAAAGAGCGCGACATATTTTGGAGCTGTTGAAATGCCCAATCACCCAGGTCGTCCATCTCACTCAATCTACCTGACAATACCCCCAGCATGGCTTCTTTCAGTTCATCAGCATACTCAGCAGTATTAGGGTTACTCACAAACTTTTGATGCAAAGAAGAAATAACTTCACCTTGTTCTTCAATATTAATGGCTGCAGAGACTTGAAGATCAGGCTGTCGGCGTACTTTCTCTATGGAGTAAATAAAGTGGGAGGCCTTGGATATCAATTGGAAACCTTGAATATTGCTAACCGTTTGATTGAGACGGCTCACGCGCAACGCATTATCAGAAAACTGCTGAACTGCAAACACCACTATTACCACAGCGGGTAATAGTGCGAGGAGTGCTAAGCGTGTTTTTATTGATAATCTCAACATCCATCAGCCTAATGGTTGATTTCATCCGTTTATTTAATATTAGACTAGTTTCTTGCATTGAAAGGCATATACGACATTGTTACTTTCAAACAACATTCACCTACTTAGATTATGGTTATTGTGAGTGTTTTATCATCGGCTAATGAAGTGGCAATTGTGATTCAAGTCATATTTTTTGATCTTAAAGTTGGATGCAAACAATAAAGTTTCACTCACAACTAAGAGTCGCATCACTTTTCAGGAAATCATCTATTGTATGTTTACCTATTGAGTTGCCTTATCGAGTCAAATCACACAAAAATGCAAAATATCCATTTTTGTCAACAAAACTAATTTGAAAGCAAACGTTATCATCGCAAAAAAAGTAAGTTACTTTCTAAATGTCAATACGTGAAAACCACTGCTTTAGTCACATTAATCCACCACTAACGTCCCCTTAAGTAGTGTTTTACACTGGATTTAATTTTCCTAGCAGAATAAGGACTCCGACCTTAGAATCCGCACACATAACTATTACAACCCGATTACATAACCCACCACACTCTTGCACGCTGCCGAAGAGGCAACAGCAGAGAGTATGGTTAGCCCCCAAAACGTGAAAGGTCTAATACAACAATGAGTCCAGAGAAATATCTCCAAGACTGGCAAACTAGCCAAACGATTGCTGAATCTATTTCCCCTCTAATTGGTAAGCTATATCGTCAAAAAGGAATCGAAGTGGTTCTGTTTGGTAAAACGCTTATTAATGCTACTACTATAGACATTCTCAAAACTCATCGCGTTGCAAGACGTTATACCGGTAACCCACTTTCGCTTGAGCACACGATGCCTATTATTCAAGCGCTTTGTGAAATGAGCATTTCTTCATGCCGTGTCGATGTTGGCCAATTGGCAACTATGTACTGGAATGAACATGACGATACAAGCTCTCTAAACGATTTCCTTATCACTGCACTTGATGGCGCTCGCGACGCAGATTCTTCACTGAAAGCGCGTGATGTGGTTCTTTACGGGTTCGGTCGCATTGGTCGACTACTTACTCGCCTTCTCATTGAGAAAAGTGGTCCAGGTTACCCACTAAGACTACGTGCGATTGTGGTTCGTGGCGGTAAAAAAGGCGATTTGGAGAAGCGTGCTAGCCTGCTGCGTCGTGACTCAGTTCACGGCCAGTTCAACGGTAGTATTGTTATCGATGAAGAGCGTAAAGCACTGATCGTTAACGGCAACTACATCCAAATTATCTACGCAAATAACCCAAGCGAAGTAGACTATTCAGCTTTCGGTATCAATAACGCGCTAGTTGTTGATAACACAGGTGTTTGGCGTGATTCTGAAGGCCTGAGCCAACACTTAGCGTGTCAAGGCGCAGAGAAAGTACTGCTAACAGCACCAGGTAAAGGTGACATCAAAAACGTTGTATTCGGTGTAAATGAGTCGGTAATTAAAGAAGATGACACCATCATCTCTGCGGCAAGCTGTACAACAAATGCAATCACGCCAGTCCTTAAGGCTCTGAACGATAAATATGGTGTTCTTTCTGGCCATATTGAAACCGTGCACTCATACACAAACGACCAAAATTTGATCGACAACTTCCACTCTGGTGACCGTCGCGGACGTAGTGCTTCACTAAACATGGTTCTGACTTCAACAGGTGCGGCAAAAGCAGTTGCTAAAGCATTGCCAGAGCTTGCAGGCAAGCTAACAGGCAACGCGATTCGCGTACCGACACCAAACGTTTCTATGGCAGTCGCTAATCTAAACTTAGGTGAAGACGTAGACCGTGATTCACTGAACGATTACTTGCGTGAAATGGCGTTGAACTCTGAGCTTTCGGCACAGATTGACTACACCGATTCAACAGAAATTGTATCAACTGACTTAGTTGGCTCTCGCCATGCAGGCGTCGTAGATGGTCAAGCGACTATCGCACAAGACAAGCGTTGTGTACTTTACATCTGGTACGACAACGAATTCGGTTACAGCTGCCAAGTTGTGCACTGTATGGAACAAATGATGGGTGTTCGTTACCAAACATTCCCTCGATAGGTGAACTTTGCTCCACAACGTTAACCACATAGCGTAGCGGACAATATCTCATATTTGTTCTAAATAATAAGCGCCATGCGCATTACTAATATTTTTCCCCGTTTATACGCCTGATCACCCTCAGGCGTTTTTTCGTTTCATTCATTTGACACTCTCCGGACAAAGTGAACGTCAGCATTCATGTTTTGTTCATGTTCACAGCATTAATCTGAGCACATAAATTACAGAGAGGTCATGATTATGAATCGGATTATTGTAACTGCACTAGCACTGATTACCGGCTTTTTTACGTTAGTATTTAGCTTGATCATTGCGATTCCGTTGACCATCGCAGCATTAATTACCGGCAAGCGTATTGAAAATCGCGTCAAGAAAATGCAGAGAGAAATGCACGAAGAATATGAATTTAATACAGGTAAAGCAGATGCGATTGAAGGTGAATTTGAAGAGGTTCGCCGGTAAGTAAATAAGATTTAGATGAGTTTCTCTCCCCCGACCGCTCCTGAGAAACTTCTTGCTTTCACCCTGTCCTTAAAATGGCAGGGTGCTTTTTTGAAAAGCAGCCACACGGGCTGCTTTTAGTATTTCTGTCTTGCGAGCTTGTCTATACCGTTACGACCACTCTAAGAGCCAGCAGCATGAGTACTACCCCTGACAAACGATCAATCAACACTGCCTTAGAGCGAATTCTGTCAACGACTTTAGAGCTCGATAGCACTAGGGTAATAAAGGTGTACCAAAGCCCATCCACAACAAACGGCGTGGCAACAATGATCATCTGATTACTCAAATCATTACCGAGCGCGACAAACTGACTGAATAATGCGATAAAAAACAAAGCAATTTTGGGACTTAAAATCGAGATAAAAAAGCCTTCTCGCGCAGACTGGATTACCGTTGTTTCCTCACCTGACTCCAACTTCGCAGCCACACCACCTTTTGAACGCAAAGCATTAAACCCTAAATACGCAAGATATGCCGCACCCACAAGGCTAATCGTCTTGAACAGCATCGGGCTTTGCTGCAAAACAACAGCGAGCCCAATCAAGGTAATAAACGCATATATACCAATGCCAAACGCATGAGCCCAAGCCGTAGCTAATCCATTGATACGTCCACCAGCCAACGAGTGCTTAGCGACAATAGCTAAACTGGGACCTGGTGACATAGCCCCTAATAAACACACGGTAAAAAGTGATAACCAAACTGTTAGTGTCATAAGAATCTCCCCTCTTTGACGCTCACTCTATCAACGGAAGAGGTATAATTAGAAATCAAAGTTATTCATACTAATCATGACTTCAAGTCATGGCTAAACGGTGTACGTATTAGCGAATGGAATATTCAGAGATTTGCATTACTGAGCGAATCTCTTCTCGCACCCATTTATGCGCAGGATCCGTGTCGTATTTGGGGTGCCACATTAACCAATATTGATGAATAGGTGTTTCGAGTGGTAATGCTTTATGGGTTAAGTCCCAATGTTTAGCGAGGTTAACGGCAATATGTTCAGGAGCCACCATCAGGTGCTCACTTGCAACTAAGCGATTGATCGCAGCAGAGAAGAATGGAACCTTAAAGGTAACGTGGCGGGTGTGCCCTAGCTCTTTCAATGCTAAATCAGTGTAGGAATCTTTGTCTCCGCCGCCAGTCACTTTGATGTGTGAATATGAAATCAAGTCTTCAATACTGATCTGGTCCTGCTTTGCTAACGGATGAGAAGATTTCATCAAACAAACTGATGAATCCTCACCAATTTTAACGCTCGACACACTCTGTGGTTTTTCTGGATACATAGAAGACGCGATATGGATGCCCGTCTCATGAAGTTTATCAAGAAAGTTGGGTTGCCACAGTCGGTACGCCATATCTAACTGTGGCGCTTGTTCACCCAAGTGAGAGGCAATATCGGGCAATACGTATTGCGCCACGTAGTCACTAGAAGCAATAACAAGCTCACCTTGCCACTGCCGCGGCTCAAAAGGTTGGTCATCGAGTAAATGGTCAAATTCAGCCAGTAATGCATCAAGCTTTGATTTTAATGCTATTGCTCGTGGCGTTGGTATCAGTTGATTACCTTGACGAATAAGCAGTGGGTCACCACACAGATCGCGCAATTGTGCAAGCTGTCGACTGACGGCAGACTGCGTAATGTGCAAACGGTCTGCGGTCCGGCTGACATGACACTCCTCTAAAAGTACATGCAAGGATCTAAGTAGATTCAAATTAATGTTGTTTAACATATTCGCTCAGAAGGGTTTTCAACATGGCATCCATTCATGGTCACTTCACAAACAGGTTCCCAGTCGTGTTAAAGAATTCAGCTAAGACGGTATGAGTCATCAGGTTTCGAAGCTCTGGACATCGTTGAATTTGATCTCTGATTTCGTTCAAGCGAGCCATCGTAGGCACTTCGACAAAAACCATCATGTCCGTCTCACCGCTGATCGCATGACACCATTTTACGCCATCAATTTTGTATAATTCGTCCGCGTATGATTCGCAATAATACGTAGAGGTTGATTTATCGAACTTTAAGGCAAAATAGGCGCAAATCGAATCCCCACCCGAAGGCGCAATTTCAGCGTGATACCCTAGAATCACTTTGTCATGCTCTAGCTTGCGAATACGGGCCGTTACCGCAGAACGAGAAAGGTTTACTTTATCCGCAATTTCAGTCACCGACAGCCGAGCGTTGTGCCTGAGCAGATCCACAATCTTATGATCAAACTTGTCCATACCGTTACCAAGCTTTCCTTATTTTTCTCATTCTATACCGATTCTAACTGCATAAGAAACCAACATTTTGTTGGAATTATTTAAAACAACCGTCATATTGACGGTTTAGTAAATCATTTTGTTATTAACATTTTGGATATGCTATTTGGCGGGCATGAGATGAGTGCTGTTATCCATTTCAACAGAAAATAGATAACACATTGAAATCAAATTCCCAACTTAAGTACTCAGCACATAAATAGCATCGCTTAAACACATAAAACGAAATAACCAGAAGCCACAAGCTTTTTCGTAATAAGCCTCATAACATTGGATGAATCAATTCGCATGGAAGAGCTCAAAAAAGACATTTCACTCACATCAGGTATCGCACAGTTATCCACCACATTAATGGGAACGGGGCTGTTTATGATCCCGGCTATCGCAGCAGGTATAGCTGGCCATTTTTCACTATGGGCTTGGATTTTATTGTTCATCGCGATTTGTCCTATTGCGCTGACTTTTGCTCAACTGGGTAAACGATACCCCAACGCGGGCGGAACAGCCTTTTTTGTACGCAAAGCCTTTAACACCAAACTGGAAAGTAGTGTCGCTTGGCTATTTGTTAGTGTCATTCCGGTAGGGGTTCCGGCCGCGATTGCACTCGCCGCAGGCTTCCTACAACAAATATTGCCAGAACCTATTAGCAACAATCTGTTTGCACAAATTCTGACGGTAGTACTACTTGTGTTCGTCAACTTGATGGGCACAAAATCATCAGGTCATTTACAAACTCTTATTGCTTTGAGTGTCTTCGCACTTGTTGGCGCATTTTTATGGAAAGGCGACGTTAACAGCGCCGATCTTGTGATGCCCGCCATCACACAAGAGTCAATTTGGCCTATTACCGCAGCGTTAGGCGTGATGTTCTGGTGTTTTGTTGGCATAGAGGCTTTTGCCCATATGGGGGAAGAGTTCAAAAACCCTCAAAGAGATTTCCCTATTGCCATTGTGGTCGGTTGTTTTGTAGCAGGGGCTACCTATTGGGCATGCTCTGTCGTTATTTTAAAATTTGGCGCGTATGGTAACGCTCAATTTGATAACGCATCCATCCCCTGGCTTAGTGCCCAACTACTAGGCGATGGAGCCAAATGGATAATCAGCTTGATAGGTTTCTCCGCTTGTTTCGCGAGCGTTAACTTATACACACAGAGCCTAGCGCGAATGGTCTGGGCTCAAGCTCGGGAACATCGTCCTTCTAGTCCACTAGCCAAGATTTCGCGTCGTGGTGTCCCTTTCTCAGCCACCATATTAGTTGGCGGTATATTATTGATATCTTGTGTGATAGGAACCCTATCACAGCTCGATCTGGAGTTTTTCCTAAAACTCGCAAACAGTGTATTCGTTCTGGTTTACATGTTGGCGATGTTAGCCGCTTTTAAATTGCTTCGAGGATTTGGTAAAACACTTGCGGGACTGTCCCTACTGCTTTGTACCGGTGTTTTTATATGTTTAGGCTGGTCAATGTTTTATGCACTTGGCATTTTTACTCTACTTTTACTGCCTTGGAAACAGTGGCGACATAAGCGACAAACACGTGTAGTTGAATAGTCATCGCTTCCCATTTCGAAATATGTGAGCTAAACGTTGGATACCAGCGTCTATGTTCTCTAACGCGATATTGCCGTAACCAAGCACGGCACCATGCCAGTGACGTGCTTGAAAATCTGGGGGTTCATAATAGCTCAAAGGTCGCAAGATGATCCCTTCATGCTCTGCCATTTTTGTAAAACGCTGCTCATCCATACCGTCTTGCCATTTCAACGTAATATGAAGCCCCGCCGCTTGGCTAACGACGCAAACACGGTCGCCAAAATACTGTTGAATGGATAAATGCATCTGTTCATGCTTAGTTTTGTACAGTCGACGCATTTTTCGAATATGACGTAATAACCCACCTTCAGTAATAAAGTCTGCCAATGCTTCTTGTGTATGCGTCGGCGAATCACCATTTAACGCATCCTTAACCACTAAGCATTGCTCTACTAAACGTTCAGGAACTACAAGGTAGCCAAGCCGCAATCCGTTAAACATCACTTTACTGAAGGAACCCACATACAACACACGATCATCTCGACCCATTTGAGCTGCTAGCCCCTGTAAGCTGGTATAGGGACGATGAGCAAACTGAAATTCGCTGTCATAATCGTCCTCGATGATCCAACTTGATTGTTCGACCGCCCAGTTGATGATCTTTCCTCTTTGCTCGGTATTGAGTGTGGTGCCCATCGGATATTGATTACTTGGTGTAATATACAGCGCATCGGCATCGCTTGAGGTCACCGCTTCCACATCAAAACCTAATTTCTCTCTTACGAACAAAGGCTCAAATTGATAGTTTTGGAACTGAATCAACTTCCGCATTTGCGCGTAACCTGGTTGCTCCATCAGAACCTTATCACCTTGTTTGAGCACTACCATCGTCGCAATTGACAACGCTTGCTGCGCCCCGGAGGTAATAATAATGCGCTCTGGAGAACAATTCACTGAACGGCTTGATGCGAGGTAGTCAGCTAAAGCACAGCGCAATGCCCAACTACCCTGAATATCTTGATTACCCAGCAAGCAAGTACGAGACATATGGCGAGTGAGTAACTTTTGCCATTGCGCCATCGGAAATGCGTCCAAATCCGGTACACCCGGTGCAAATGCGCGGTTGATATCAAAGTGAGCTTTCGGTGATGAGTCTCTCTGAACTGAACTAGGTTCAGGCAAGTACTGCTCTGGCAGTTCTACGGCAACATAAAAACCAGAACCTTTTTGGCTGTTCAAGTACCCTTCCGCCACTAACTGTTCGTAGGCAGAAATCACGGTATTCCTACTTAGATTAAGCTCTTGTGAAAGCTTCCGCGTAGAAGGCAGCTTCCCATTCTTCATCCACAGTCCTTGAACAATTTTCTTGCGAATAGCAAAAAACAACGCTTGCTGACGCGTTCCATCACTGTCTTTTAAATGCAGGTCACCGATATCAATCAAAGACAAACTGGATCCATCCATTAGTTAAAAGTGGCTCTCTTTAAGCTACCAGTTAAACGCTACATTGCAATCAAAGAATGAGGTCAATCGCTCGTAATCGTGAGCAAACAAGGAGAGAAAATGCTATCCAACACCAATAGAACGGAAATTAAGAAAGGCGCACATAAAGCCGTCTCTGATGTTAGCAAACTGCACGCCATCATAGATGGAAGCCTAATCGCTCATATTGCGATAACCAACGAGTCAGGCCCTGTGGTCATCCCTATGCTGGCATGGCGTGTCGATGATTACGTATATATCCATGGTGCCAACAACAGTCGACTGTTACGCTCACTCAAACAAGGAGTGCAAACGTGCTTAACCTTTACTTTGTTTGATGGTTGGGTATTGGCTCGAAGTGCGTTTCACCACAGTGCGCATTATCGCAGTGCTGTGGTCTTTGGCCAGTTTGAGGTGGTGGAAGATAACCAAGAGAAAGACAGGTTGCTGAATCACTTTATTGAACAGATCGCTCCGGGGAGAACAGAACAAGTCCGTTTGAGTAATGAAAAAGAACTCAAAGCCACCATGCTACTGCGTATCCCGCTCACGGAGGCATCAGTGAAAATCAGCAATTTTGGCGTCAACGACGATGCGGAAGACATGGACATCCCTGTTTGGGCAGGTGTCCTACCCTACCGAACCGTCGTAGGTCCACTGCAAGCTTGTGACGATTTGTATGAAGGTATCGCAGAGCCAGACTACCGCAGTGCCTACTCTAACCGTTGGCAGGAATAAGCACCGTAAAACGTGCGCCGCCTAAGTGACTCTCGCCGACAGAAAGCTCCCACCCCAGTTGCCGCGCAGCACTGGTAGCGATGGCAAGCCCTAAACCAAAGCCTTTCATGTCGGCGTTGCGGCTTTTGTCTAAGCGCGAAAATGGCATAAATACTTCTTCTCGCATCGCCTCAGGGATGCCCGGACCATCGTCCTCAATATCGATGCTCCAGCAATCCGCTACCGTTCGAATCGTCACCTCAACGCAGGACTCACCATAACGCTTGGCGTTTTGCAGTAAATTATCGAGGACAAGGTTACCCAAAGTAGGCTGAAAGTGAATCAATTGGTTCGCGAGTTCATTTTCTGCTCTCAACATGGCGGACTCTAAGCCTAGGTAATTCAAGCGGCTTTTACACCAAAGTGGCAGTTCCATGGTTTCAACAGAATCGATCCATGAGTGGTTTTTCACACTCAAGCGCGACAGCATGACGATGTCGGATGTTAAATCCGTCACTACATCAACGTATCGTTCAATATCGTCATGTAACTCTGCCTGCATTTCACCACTCGTTCGTCGAGCTAAATCCGTCGCTAGCTGAATACGACTCAGCGGAGTGCGCACTTCATGAGGAATAGCTTGAGTAAAGATGTGTGTTTGGCGCACTCGTCTCTCAATCTCTTCAGACATGCAGTTGAAGCCTTGGGCGAGCTCTTTCACAGGTTGCGAAAATTGCTTTAGATCGACTCGCGTATTCAACTCACCAGAACCAAATTGTTGTTGCGCAGCCGTTAGTTGCCGAATTTGGCGGTCAAGACGTCGTACAGGTATGTAAACCATAATGCCTAAACTGCATACAACAACCAAAAGCAGAGTAAGTATAAATACAATCTCAGAATCTTCATTCCAATCAACGTGTGGGCTAAAGAAGTCCGTTTTTTCTTTGAAAACTAAACTCTTCGAAGTGTTAGGCAAAGGGAATACCGCAGCATAGGTACTGCCGTCAATAAGATAAACAGGTATCCCTTGCATACGGTACAGCAGATTACAATCTCGACAAGGTGGTGATCCGTCCCAGTTTTCAACCAATGTTAAATCAAAGATAAAGAAATCTTGCTTGCCGTTTTCGGTTAACTTCTTGTAGAGAGAATCCGGAGTGCCTCGTTGCTCAATGTATTGATCGACAAAATAAGCACCATCGTTCAAAAAAACACCGACTTCTGTTTTGCGCATGTACTCTTCCCCCATAAAGAGAAACAAAGCAACAGTCAGCGCAAGGCCAGTTACTAACCCCACATATAGACGAGTAAACAGGGAAAACATGCGTCATTTACCTGTCAGCATGTAGCCGTGGTGACGTATGGTTTTAATGGTAGCCGTATGGATATGAGCCTTAGAGAATTTCTTCCTTAGTGAGGATATACGCATATCAATCGAACGATCAGTAATACAGTATTCAATGCCTCGGGCAAGACGGCAACATGATTCACGAGATACTGGCTTATCGACATTCAGCATCAGGAGCTCTAAAATTTCAAACTCAGAACTCGTTAAACCAATATCTTTTTGCAAATAAAATGCTTGGGAGCGACGAAGACAAAGACTAATGCCATATCGGCTCAGCTTTTCTTCTTCAACGATATCAACTTGACGACAATAGCGACGCAACGCTGCTTCAATACGGGCGAGCAAAATATTACCTTTTATCGGTTTGGTAAGGTAATCATCAGCACCGAACTTAAATAAGCTCACCTCGCTCATTTCATCATCGGTCGCAGTCAAAACAATGATAATACCATGATAAAACTTACGCGCCTCTTGGCATATTTCTGCGCCATTTTTTCCTGGTAACATCAAATCTAACAGCACTAGGTCCGGCTTGAGCCCCTTAATCGTTTCTAATGCATTTTGACCGTTATCGATGACAGTTACCGTATATCCTTCGGCTTCGAGGTACATTTTGGTTAATCGAGCAATCTCTGAGTCGTCTTCTACCAGTAAGATTGTATTACCCACCATGAATCATTTACTCCACCAATATGATGGAGGGAGTATATCGCTCGTCCTATACTGCGCAACCCACTTAAATGATAATTTTAATAAAAAGCAGGCTTACATACGCTTACAAACCATACATATACGATAACCCTAATCATTCTATACCCCTTAAACCATTCAATAACCTGATGTTTTATTTATTATCAGAATATAGCTTCACATAGAAAATAAAATTCGGAATAAAAATCTACTATATTTTTAAACATATCGAATAATAGGTCTTACCAAAAAACAATATCAACATATATGACTTAGTTTGCTTATATAGACAGGACTTTATGTTGCTTCTAAGTTTCTTGCTCTAATAAAGTCTACGAGTAACATGAAATGAGATATTCCAAATTAACACCTTTAGCCATATTTTGCGCGATAAGTCTAACTGCTTGTGGCGGCAGTGAATCTAATCCGAAACCATCGACAACGACACCTCCACCACCACCAGCGCCAACATTGAGCACTGTCACAATCCCAACTGTCGTTTCTACAGAGTTTCCAGCCAAGTTAAAAGTGGCTGCTGATGCTGGCTTCACCCACTATGTGAAAATCTCCCTTTCCGAAGCAAACAACAACGATACATTTCACATTGTGGCTGTTGATGACGGTGCGAATAATGAAAAAATCTTTCGTGCAGCCAAAATCATCCAACACCTTCTCACAAACCAACCAGACTCTAAGTACGGTGCTGATAAGTCTCGTATCGCTAAGACATTAGCCGAGCGTGATGCCACACTAATGCTGACCGAAAACGACGAACAGAATGATGAGATGCTAACCAAAATCTTTATCAACGAACTGATTCGCCAAGACAAATTGAACGATGCAGTTACAAGCTCGGGCTTAGCACACTCTTTTGATACGAGTTCTCTAGAAAAGTTTGTTGTAAGCATGATGGTACTTAACGAAGATGATATGGATACACTTGTCACATCTATCGCGTCAACATTAGTAACTAGTAAAGAAACACCAAACTGGCTAAGGAATAGCCAATCTTTAATGTATCGAGAACTGACAGTTGAAGGCGATTGCCATTACATGAGTAATTTTGCCGATTACTGCGCCAATCTTGGTAAAAAAGCCGAACGAGACGCCGCTTTTGAAGAAATTTTACACTTGGTCCAAGCGCAAGGTATTGCACCTAACACGGCGACTGCGGCACTGCAAAATGACATTCAAGCTCATGCGTTAAGCATCTATAACGATATTCAATCGGGCAAACCGACGGTGTGGCGCCCTACTCAGTATGACTGGGACGATTGGAAATCGGACGACTTCGATCCTGAAAGTGTGAAACAAACGGGCCCTTCATATTCTCACGAATATTTTGCTGCCGCTTTTGAAGCTTACATGGGTGTAGCAAAAGCAAACGGACATGGTTTAGATGGCTACCAAGCGTTAACGCGTGAAGAAATGCAAACCCAAGATCCACAAGCCGTTGATTGGATCAGTGGCTTATTCCACGGATACTTGCAATATACCGCGAATATCGACTCTGCGGGCGTCAAGCTCTACACAGAAAAGACAAGTCCAGGCACAGTACCTACCTTCCGTATGGCTCCCAACAAAGACGGTTTGATAGAAGCGTACACCTACAAATCTCAGTGGCTAACAAAAGTGAAGATCATTGGCGGCGACGCGATGAATGTGATCGGTAATGATCAAAACAATACTTTTGAAGGCAACAGCAAAGACAACAGCATTTATGGTGAAGGCGGTATCAACACCTATATAGTGCCACACAAACTGGCGGAATGTACTGTTATCAAAGCAAAGAGCGTTTCTGTTGAGTGCCCGAGTACAGGCACTGACGAGTTGTACGACATTCAGAACATCCAATTCACCGACCAAACCCTAGATGTAACCAAGCTATAAAAAATGAAAAACATGAAGAAACTTATTCTATTCGCTCCCTTGCTCCTTGCTGGTTGTGGTGGCCTAGCCGTCATGGATCGTACTGATGCCGTAAAAGCACAACCAGAAATGCTGATCAAAACCGACGGTGATTTTTGGGGATTCGGTGCGGATGGCCATTTTGATTTTGCTGGTAAGTACAAAGGCAAGTATTCACGCAGTGCTTCTAACTCAAGTTGGTTTAACCGTATCTCTTTCAAAGAAGGTTCAATGGGCGCAGAAGTGACTCGTATCGACAGCGGGGAAACTTGGCTTTTGAACTGCACTGGAGGCGGTATGTCGGTTAACTACATGGGCGTCGATTTTGGTGGGAATGATCCTTACACCTGTGACATTACTCAAGATGGTAAAAAAGTCGGTGAGTTTGCGATGGAGCCAAAATCCGCTCTCATCGACATCAGCTTTGAGAAAAAAGAGACAGGCGTAGTGCGTATTGGTAGCACCCACTTTAATGTAGAAACTGTACATACTAGTCCTGACGCCATGATGGCGGTAGACATTCCATTGGGTTATAGCTTTAAGGAAGGCACACAAGAAATTGCCGCAGTGCAGACGAACGGTACCATTGCGGTACAGATGCTCCCTGAACTTAGCGAACAAAAAAAGGATGTAATTGCCATCGGCGCTGTTGCAAGTGCACTAAGTTGGCGTCCTAAGAAATAGCCACCACATAAAACGACACAAAAAAATAACAAAGCCCTCAACTTTGAGGGCTTTTATTGCTTGTACTCATAGAGATAAGTGGAGCACTACTTCTCTAATCTTCCCGTATACTGCTTGGGCGTTAATCCACGATGTTTCTTAAACATACGATTGAAGCTCGCCACATTGGTGTAACCAAGGCGCGTGGCAATGTCATCAATACTCACGCGCTTACTCAACAAACCAGCTGCAATATTACTCAATACATAGCCAGAAACCGTCGAAAAATTGAGTCCTAATTTATGCAAACGACGTTGAAACTGCTGTTCAGATAAATCAAGCAGAGAAGAAACGCGCTCTAACGTTGGCAATCCATAATGGCTGCTGTAATTCACCACTTCATAAATCACTTTCAACTCATCTTCTGGGTCGGGCATATTAAGCAAATCATCCAAATCGGAAAAACTCATCGCTAGACGGTTGTCTTCTCGATGGCTCACTTGGCGAGAAGCTAGTCGGTCATCTCCCGGGATCCATATCTCTGTTTTTGGCTGACTCCATTCCACCTCGCAGCCGAAATATTCCCGGTATCTCTCAGTATTTTTTCTCGAGCCTGAAACCTTGACACGTAAAGGCTGGTAATCTTTGCCAAGAAATTCGCGTAACACCTTAATCATAAATACCGCACAGCGGATACTATCGTGCACCTTTACTGACGTTTCTATAAACGGGTTGTGGTAAGTCCATTTGATGATTTTACCCGACTGTTCGCCAGCAAAAAACGCCCCTGATTGTAGGTTGCTCACACCATAATTCACTCGCCGAATGGTACTGGCTAAATCATTGCCGGAGAATAACCAGCGTCCCACTGGCCCTAGCTTTTGCAGTTCAATACCTCGGCTGAGACTCAACACCACATCCGGGTCACCACTGGCTTGTTCAACACAACGGTACCATTCCGCAACGGCTTTTAGCGGGATCAGTGTCATTGGGTTACGAAACACCGATGCTGGGATCCCTAACTCATCCGAGTCCAAATTGTATTTAGATAACGCGAGGTTATGCATGTTTAGAATGCCCATCGCGCGAATAAACCGAACCGTTTTCATAACCAATCACATCAAATTTAATCCTGTAGTGATTGAATCTGTCACAAAGAAAGCCGCAAATCAAATTCAGATCACAATACGCCAACAGTTTGATAGAGGAGCGTTTAATGAGTTTACTGAGTGTCCCATTTGTCGGTACAGGCGCAGATACAGCGTTACATGTTGTTGCTGCTGTCGTTTTAATCGCGAGTGTCGCGGGCGCGTGTTACGGCTTTTGGAAAATCCATGAATTACCTATCAATAAAGCACACAGCAAAGATCATCATCAGATAGGGCTCATCACTGCGCTGACCTGGATAGGGTTTATCTGGCACTGGGTTTGGGTGCTAGCCGTGATCTTTGCATTTGTTGATATGGAAAAAGCCATCATCAATCTGCGTGATACATGGAAAAGTAAACCGCAAACAGAAACACAGCCAAAAGAGGAAGCATAATGTTAGAAGGTTTAGCGGTATGGGCACTCTTCATCTATCTGTTGCGTTTGGTTGGCATGCCTTGGAACAAAGCAACCAAATCGTTCGCTTATCTTGGCGGCTTGGGTTGGCTAATGTTCGTCTGGGTAGGTTTGATTAACTTCACCCCGATGGATTTATCCGGCGGTTCTGTCGTGCAGTCACCACACATCCAATTGCGTCCAGATTCAACCAATGTAAAAGGTAAAGTTGACCACATTTACATTGAGCCGAATCAGCAAGTTAAAGAAGGTCAGCTCATTTATGAACTTGACCCAACGCAATACAAAATCGCATTAAATCAAGCGAACGTATCCGCTGATTCTGCTCGCGTTGCATTAGCTACAGCAAAAGGCGACATCGAGATTGAAGAAGCTAACCACGAAGCGCTAGTGCAAGATCTAGAAACATCAAAGAGCCAGTTGGAAGCGGCGAAAGTTGACTACAAATTGCAGAAAAAAATGCTAGATCGTTATGTTGAGCAAAACCGAGTAGTGCACAACACCATCACGGAAAGCGATATCGACAAACAATCGAGTGCGGTTGATATGGCACGTCACAACGTGTTGACCCTTGAGTCTCAAATCAAGAAGAAACAAGTCGATATTTCCCGTGCAAAACTGGCGATTCATAAAGCGGAACTTGCAGTTGAAACTAAACAAGCCGAACTGCGCCAAGCTGAAGAGCAAATTGCAAAAGCGCAATGGGATTTGAATAGCACAAAAGTTCATGCCCCAACAGATGGCTTTGTCACCAACTTTATCCTGCGTGAAGGTCAGCGTGTATCGATGATGCCGCGTATCAACATGTACACTAACGAGAAGTACGTGCTGATGCGAGTCAACCACCAGGCGATTCGTAACATCAAACCGGGTCAGCCAGCGGAATTCTCTTCGTCCGTTTACCCAGGTAAGATCTTCTCAGCGACCGTCGAAGGCATTGTTGAAGCAACAGGTGAGTCACAAGGTAATCTACTGGGTTTCGATGATTCCGTACGTGTCACCACTGGAAAGAACTTACAGAACAAACACCACTTTGTTCGTCTTAAGATTGATGAGCCAGAAGGCTACGACATCCCTGTTGGCTCTGTTGGCCTCGCATGGGTCAGCGGTGAAAAACCGATAGGCTTCATGGCCTTCTTGGATGTGATTCGCGGGATCATCATCCGAATGAAGTCTCAACTGTACTTCTTCTACTCTATCTAAACTCGCAAACCGCCAGTTACGCTGGCGGTTTTCTTTTCATTTGTATCCAAACATATCCTTTTCCCGTATAACAATTAGTTAGTAAATAGCGGAGAAGATTCATGTCGGCAAAGGAAAGAAGCCTACCTACCCATCGCATCTCAAGATTCAGCAAGTTCGCTTCACTTGCTACCCGTGTCGCAGGCAATGTGATTGCAGAAGGCACGAAGCAGATAGCCAAAGGCAACAAACCAAAAGCGAAAGACCTCTTGCTGACGCCACAGAACATCGCGCGTTTAACCGACCAACTTGCTCACCTACGTGGCGCTGCAATGAAGCTTGGACAAATGCTATCAATGGATGCTGGTGATGTTTTAGAACCTGAACTCGCCGATATTCTTTCCCGTCTTCGTTCCAACGCAGACCCAATGCCTGCAAAACAACTCAACGCAGTAATGGAAAGTTCGCTAGGAACGAATTGGAAAGCTGAGTTTCTGTCATTTAACTTCAAACCAATCGCCAGTGCATCAATAGGACAAGTACACCAAGCCTACAGCGATGCGGGCGATAACCTAGCCGTCAAAGTGCAATATCCGGGCATACGGAAAAGTATCGATAGCGACGTCGATAATGTCGGAACACTGCTCAAGGTCGTTGGGTTGATTCCCGAGTCTGTCGACTACAAAGGATTACTCGAAGAAGCGAAAAAGCAGCTACATGACGAGGCCGATTACACACGAGAGGCGCAATTTGCCATTCGTTATCATGACGCTTTGAAGGAGCACCCTCATTTTGTCGTACCGAAGATTCATACTGGAAGTTGCTCAGACTCCGTTCTCGCGATGGAATTCATTGATGGTAGTCCGATTGAGCAAATCGAACAGTATGATCAGAGTACACGGGATTTTGTCATGCACAGCCTACTCGAATTACTGTTTCGAGAGCTGTTCGAATTTAAGATGGTGCAAACCGATCCCAACTTCGCCAACTACTTATATATCGAAAACACTCGTCAAATCGGCTTGCTAGATTTCGGGGCGACCCGCGAATACAGCGAACGGTTCAGTACCGGCTATCGCCAAGCTTTTGCGTCTGTCGTGAATAATGACGAACAAGGCTTAAATGATGCGCTTGAACAAATAGGCTTCTTCAGCCAAACCATCCTTCCAGACCAGCGCCAAGCGATTCTCGATCTAGTGAAAATGGCATGTGAACCTATGTTGGTCGATGAGCCCTATGATTTCAAAGCCAGCGGCTTAGCACAAAAGCTTCGCGAGGCTGGCACCATTCTAAGCATGGAGCAAGAATACTGGCATACTCCACCAGCAGATGCCCTATTTTTACACAGAAAAATCGGCGGAATGTACTTGCTGGCAGCCCGTATTGCCGCAAAAGTGAACATTCGCCAATTGGTACAGCCATATCTCACCATCAACAGCGAATAGCCTATTGTTTTTCTGTTACTTTCAAGTACCTTGAGCAAGGTTAAGATGCATAGTTGTGCATCTCAATAACATGCCATACTTCCATAAAACGAATTAACTATCGGGGTACTCGGTGAGCAAGTTTCAAGATCTCTCCACTCTAATCCAGCAAATTGGCCAAGCCGAAGAAGCGGATCAAGTCGCAACGCTCAATGAATCTATTGAAGCGGGCCTCGAGCCCGGCGCGGTTGCCCTGATTCTAGAAGCATTTCCAATCGACGATCGTGTTCGCTTATGGCGAGCTTTACCACTAGAGCTACATATCGACGTGTTAACGGAAATGCGTGCGGACGTACGTTTCTCTATCATCAATGCGTTATCTGAAGTCGAGCTAAAGCTCACTCTCGCTAAACTCGACAACTTGTCGCTCATCGAATGGGCCGATTCGTTGCCAGAGTCGATCATCAACGAAGCGCTCTCGTTGATAGAAAAAGATGAGTTGGAACTTTACGATCAAGCAAACGAGTATGCTGATGAAGAACTCGGCCACTGGGCTGAACGTAAGATCATCACCCTGCCCTTCAACATTACGATTGGGACAGCTAAGCAGTTAATGGAGCGCTATAGCTACGACACGCCTCAACAGGTGTATCTGATTAATCGTAATAAACAGTATCGTGGAACGGTCAACTACTTCGATATCTTACGTGGTGACCCCGATACTCGCTTAAAAACACTCGTTATTGAGGCTGTGACGGTTCTAGACAGTAAAATGATGCTTCCTGAAGCGGTAGAGGCATTAGAACACAGCACACTGCCCGCTCTCCCTGTAACTGATGCAGACCAAACACTGATCGGTGAAGTCGATTGGCAGTTTGCATTGAGTACACAGCGTGAAATCTACGAAGCACGTTTGATGGCCGGTACAGGTATGGATGAAGGCGATGACTTGTTTGCGCCAGTATTAAAAAGCTCGCAAAAGCGCGGTGTTTGGTTAGGCATCAATTTGCTTACTGCGATTTTGGCGTCTGTCACTATCGGACTATTTGAAGATGTAATTGCGCAGGTGGTGGCTTTGGCGGTGCTCATGCCAATTGTTGCATCCATGGGGGGCATTGCTGGCAGCCAAACGCTCACTCTAATGATTCGTGCGATGGCGCTTAATCAGATCACCCCAGGTAACCGTTTCAAGCTATTGAAAAATGAGTTGGGTATTGGCTCTCTGAACGGCATTGCTTGGGCGTTAATCATCGGCGGGCTCGCCGGATTGTGGTTTCAATCTCCGGTTCTTGGGGGAACCATCGCGCTGGCCATTATCGTCAATATTATTACCGCAGCTTTATTTGGTGTGCTGATTCCCATTATTCTGGATAAGTTTAAATTGGACCCCGCTTTGGCTGGCTCGGTGATTCTAACAACAGTGACAGATGTAGTTGGTTTTTTCGCCTTTTTAGGAACGGCGAGTTTAGTCATGCTTTAAAAGGTTCATTGTTTATTAATCAATCATTAGCATAATAGAGTCAAATTGCATAACGCAGTTGCAAATTGCAAACATACTCAAACTTTAAGCAACGCATGTCACAGAAACTACGTATTTTAGGGCATATTAAAGTTGGCACAGTAACTGCATTATATAAATCGACCCTTCTTAAGCCGAGGGTCACCTAGCCAACTGACGTTGTTAGTGAACTTGATTTTGTTCACATGTATATAAGCCAATCGCACTCTTTGCGGTTGGCTATTTTTTTATGTGGCTATTGCCCTCTTATCCTCTGACCGAGCTCGGTTGTACTTTTCTTACCCACAACAGATTGTTTACTGTTTATAAAATTCAAATATTCGCCCACTAAACCATTAGAAATGCCAGCTTCAACAAAAATAAATCACCTACATAAAATAAAACCAAGAAAACACACCCAAGAAAAGAACAAATAACGTCCAAACCAAAAACCTCATCATGAAATCGTTTTCTTTTCATAGAAATCGACTGAACAATCCAGAGTTATAGATAAATTTAATCCATAAAAACAAATAGCAATTCAAAACATTCATTTCACATAGAAAACCTGTCTATAAATCATAGAAAATACGTAAAATCAAAATTTCCACCTTTAGAATTTAAAAATCAAACCATTGTTATTAAAAGAAAAAATACACATCAAAAACAAAGCAAACGTTTAAATTGCAATTTTATCATTGACTATTAAATTTACATCACGATAATACGCGCCGTTTGCCTGAAAATCAGGTACTATAATTTAATATTTCAATGTGCGGAGGTAATAATGGCTGGAGACAATAACTACAGTCTTGGACCAGTTCCTAACACGGCCAGAAAAGGCGTGGCGTCACTTACAATGGTGATGTTAGGACTCACTTTTTTCTCCGCAAGTATGTGGACTGGGGGTTCTCTCGGTACTGGGCTCTCCTTTAATGATTTTTTCCTCGCTGTTCTCATCGGTAACCTAATCCTCGGTATTTACACTTCTTTCCTCGGTTACATCGGCGCTTCTACTGGTCTCTCTACTCACCTTCTTGCTCGTTTCTCTTTTGGTTCTAAAGGCTCTTGGCTTCCTTCTGCTCTTCTTGGCGGTACTCAAGTTGGGTGGTTTGGAGTTGGTGTCGCGATGTTTGCGATTCCGGTGCACAAAGCAACGGGCATCGATACCAATACTTTGATCCTCGTCTCCGGTTTGCTCATGACCGCGACCGTTTACTTTGGCATCTCCGCACTGATGGTGTTGTCAGCAATTGCCGTTCCTGCCATTGCGCTACTTGGCGGCTACTCTGTCATCGAGGCAGTAAATAGTGTTGGCGGTATAAGCGAACTACAACAGGTTCAACCAACCGAGCCACTCGATTTTTCAATAGCTCTCGCGATGGTTGTCGGCTCTTTTGTCAGTGCTGGTACATTAACGGCGGATTTCGTACGCTTTGGTAAAAAGCCGCGCAGCGCCGTGATGATCACCATGGTGGCATTTTTCATCGGTAACTCGTTAATGTTTATCTTTGGCGCGGCAGGTGCGTCGGTGACGGGTCAATCAGACATCTCTGAAGTGATGATCGCGCAAGGTCTTCTTATTCCAGCTATCATCGTTCTTGGCTTGAACATCTGGACGACCAACGACAACGCGCTCTACGCATCGGGTCTTGGATTTTCCAACATCACAGGCTTACCAAGTAAATACATCTCAATGGCGAACGGTCTTGTTGGCACACTTTGCGCTCTCTGGCTCTACAATAACTTTGTTGGCTGGCTGACCTTCTTATCTTTGGCAATTCCACCGATTGGCGGTGTGATCATCGCTGACTTCTTCACGAACCGTAAACGCTACGCAAACTTTGAAGCCGCCCAATTCCAAAACGTTAACTGGGCTGGCATTATCGCTGTCGTGATTGGCGTTGGTGCGGGACACTTCCTGCCTGGCGTAGTGCCGATTAACGCTGTACTTGGCGGCGCAATTAGCTTCCTGATTCTTAATCCTGTTCTCAACAAAAAAGCACTGGCTACACAGCCAGCGTAAGGAACCATCATGACAACACTACTGATCAAAAACGTAACGCTAAAAGGACAAGAAGGTCTGCAGCAAATTTTGATTGAAGATGGTCAATTCAAGCGCATTGAAAGCAACGATGTGGAGCTTAGTCATAACGGTGACATCATCGATGCTGAAGGCGGTATGGCGGTTGCGCCTTTCTGCGAGCCACACATTCACTTAGATACAACTCAAACCGCAGGAGAGCCAAGCTGGAACATCTCTGGCACATTGTTTGAGGGTATTGAACGTTGGGCTGAGCGCAAAGAAATGCTGTCGATTGAAGACGTGAAAGCGCGCGCAAAACAAACCTTAAAATGGCAGATAGCAAACGGCGTACAACACGTTCGTACCCACGTCGATGTTTCAGACCCTACCCTAATTGCCCTAAAAGCGATGGTAGAAGTGCGTGAAGAGATGAAAGAATGGGTAGATATCCAAATCGTCGCCTTCCCGCAGGAAGGAATTCTCTCTTACCCAAATGGCAAAGAGCTGCTAGAAGAAGCCGTCAAATTAGGTGCGGACGTGATTGGCGCGATTCCACACTTTGAATTCACACGCGAATATGGCATTGAATCGCTGCACTACGTATTCGAGTTAGCGAAAAAATACGACCGCCTGATCGACGTGCATTGTGATGAAATCGATGACGAACAATCTCGGTTCGTTGAAACACTGGCAGCATTAGCGCACAAGTTTGATATGGGGAATAAAGTCACGGCCAGTCACACCACAGCGATGGGTTCCTACAACGGTGCATACGCATCTCGCCTGTTCCGTTTATTACGCATGTCCGGTATCAACTTCGTGGCAAATCCATTGGTGAACATTCACTTACAAGGACGTTTTGATGATTACCCAAAACGTCGCGGCGTAACACGAGTGAAAGAGATGCTGAATGCCAACATCAACGTCTGCTTTGGACACGATGATGTATTTGACCCTTGGTACCCACTAGGCACTGCAAACATGCTGCAAGTACTGCATATGGGTCTGCACGTGTGTCAGGTGATGGGTTACGACCAAATCAACAACTCACTGGATCTGATCAGCACCAATTCAGCACGTACACTGAACATTCAAGATAAGCACGGCATTGAAGAAGGCAAACCAGGTAGTTTACTGATTCTTCCCGCAGAAAATGGTTTTGACGCAGTACGTCGCCAAGTGCCGGTTCGCTACTCTGTTCGTCACGGTAAAGTTATTGCAGAAACACAGCCTGCAACAACTCATATTCATCTTGAACAAGCAGAGCAAGTAACGTTCAAACGCTAAAAAGATCGGCGAAACTAAAAAGGCCTGACGACATCGTCAGGCCTTTTTTCTACTGGTTGTGCCGTCCTAAATAAGGTTGACACTTTCCACCCCCAAAATTGGAGAGTGTTATGAAATCAACAACTAAAAGAACT